>JARLHC010000063.1 GCA_031292455.1 Ignavibacteriaceae bacterium | reverse complement strand
GCTTTAACATCAAGATTCTTCCCTATTAATTTTATTTTTTCATTATCGATAAATATATCCGCCTGGTAATCCTGTTCGGCAGTGATGACCCTTCCATTTTTTATTAATGTGGACATTGTAAACTCCGTTAATTTTTTTAATTATAAATCAATATTCAAAACAAATAAGAACTTTGTTGTGCGCTCCGGTTTTTATTTAATGAATTTCTATTCCATGTCCTTTCTGGAATTCTGCAAGACTTTCCCACGTAAGCTCTTTTCCGTCATTCCTGAAATCCTGTACTAAATTATTCCAGGTCTTCTCTGATGTACCATCATCCGTTCTAACCATGGATATGCATTCGGGTACAGGACAAACAATAGAGCAAAGATTGCATCCGACACAATCCTTTTCTCTGATAACTGTTTTATTATGCCCATTTTCCGGGGTAAGATCGATACACTGATGGGCACCGTCTTCGCATGCTATGTAGCATAAATTGCAATGAATGCATTTTGACTGGTCAATCCTTGCCACTGTTTTAAAAAGCAGGTTAAGATTACCAAAACTGTCAATCTGCGGAAGAGATTTTCCCCTGATCTGATCAAGTTTTGAGTATCCCTTTGACGACATCCAATTAGTCAGGCCTTCAATCATATCTTCAACAATCCGAAATCCATGATGCATTACTGCTGTACAAACCTGAACACTCGTAGCTCCAAGAAGAATAAATTCAAGTGCGTCTTTCCATGTACTAATTCCGCCAATGCCTGAAATGGGAAGATTAAATTCCGGATCGATGGCAACCTGGGATACCATGTGAAGCGCAATTGGCTTTACCGCTGGTCCGGCAAATCCTCCATGACCGCCTTTGCCCGCAACACTTGGAATGATTTGTAATGTATCAAGATCAATTCCTACTATGCTATTAATTGTGTTTATTAATGATACTCCCTGGGCTTTTGCTGCTTTGGCTGCACGGGCAGGCATCTGGATATTTGTAACATTAGGAGTAAGTTTTACGAGAACCGGGATTGTGGAAATTTCAGTAACCCACTCGGTGATCATCTGACAATATTCAGGAACCTGACCTACTGCAGCACCCATTCCCCGTTCACTCATTCCATGAGGGCATCCGTAATTAAGCTCAATTCCATCGGCACCGGTATCAATAGCTTTCTTTACAATATCATGCCAGGTTTCCCTTTTTGATTCAACCATTAGCGAAACAATAATAGCACGGTCGGGCCAAAGCTTTTTCGTTTCTTTAATCTCTTTCAGATTAATATCTACTGAACGGTCGGTAGTTAGTTCAATATTATTGAGCCCTGCTAATTTCTGACCGCTGTAATCAAATCCCCCCAGACGGCTTGAAACATTCATTATCGGATGGCTTAGAGTTTTCCAAACTACTCCACCCCATCCCGCTTCAAATGCTTTGCAATTCTGATAAGCAGAATTTGTCGGAGGCGCTGAAGCAAGCCAAAATGGATTAGGTGATTTTATTCCCCCGCAGTTTATTGAAAGATCTACCATTTATTCCTCATCAGTTTATCAGTTATTCAGAAAATTATTTATCCCATGCGCTGCCATCTTGCCATCATAAGCAGCATTCACGACTTCCTTCCCGCCATTTATGCAATCACCGCCTGCAAATACCTTTGGGTTTCCTGTCTGGTATGTATCGGGTTTTATTTCAACCATTCCATTTACAAACTTAACTCCCGGAATTGAAGCGATAAATTCATTTTGCGCTTCCTGACCGATTGCTTTAATAACCATATCTACAGGAATGACAAATTCGGTTCCGGGTACCGGGAACGCTCGGCGTTTCCCTTTTGAATCCGGTTCCCCCGGCTCCATCCTTATACATTCGATTCCTTCAACAAAATTCTTACCAACTATTTTCTTCGGGGCAGTAAGAAAATGAAATATAATCCCATCCTTTTTAGCAAGGTCAAATTCAAAATTATATGCAGACATATCCTGCGAACTCCTGCGGTAAATTACCATTACCTCCTCTGCACCAAGCCTTTTTGCTTCTGTAGCAGCATCGATGGAAGTGTTTCCTGCACCAATTATAGCAACCCTTTTACCAACAGCAACAGAACTCCATTCCTCCGTTTTAACCTGTTCTATAAAATCCAATGCACTAACAACTCCGGAAAGTTCTTCACCGTTAACAGATAATGCACGGCTTTCTCCAAGACCAATCCCAAGAAATACAGCGTCAAATGCTTTATATAAATCATTAAATAAAATATCTATTCCTACGTTAACTCCGGTTTTAACATTTACTCCGAATGTTTTAACAAGTTCAACTTCCTTTAATGCATCTTCTTTTCTCATTTTGTAAGGAGCAATACCCCATGTGTTTAATCCGCCCGGAATATCACTTGATTCAAAGACTGTTACATTGTATCCCAGCAGTGCAAGTTCGGCACTGCATGAAAGTCCGGCAGGTCCGGAACCTATAATTGCAACACTCTTTCCATTCGACGGCTTCTTTGTAAATAAAGGAGGCATCTCCTTAGCAAAATAATTATCAATCACATATCTCTGCAAACGCCCTATCTCGATCGGCTTATCTCCTTTCTCATTTAAAACACACGCACCTTCGCAAAGAACAGCTACAGGACAGGCCTTTGCACAGGTTAACGCTACCCAATTTGATTTGAGAATTGTTTTGGCTGAACCAAGAAGGTTATCCGTTGAGATCTTTTTTATAAATTGGGAAATATCAATGTGAGTGGGACATGCTTTCATACAGGGGGAGTCGTAACAATAAAGACACCTTGAAGCTTCGGCTAATGCAGCCCCGTAACTGAAAGGAGGATGCAATTCTTTGAAGTTTTTTTCATATTGTTCCTGGGTCAGCTTTGAAGCGATATTTTCCATTATACATCTGTATTATTAATTAATAATTTATAAATTCTCATCTGCTATATTCAATGCCTTATCAAAAACACCGATCGCAAAGTCTATCTGCTCTTTCGAAATAATCAATGGAGGCGCTATTACAAAATGTGAGATCCATGACTGCATATAGACTCCGTTTTTCATCATCTCGGCAATTATTTTATCCACAAGCAGGGGTTTACCCGCAACTTTATCTTCTTTGGTGTTGAAAGATTCTTTTGTCTTTCTATCCTTTACAATTTCTACAGCACGGAATAATCCGATCCCTCTGATATCCCCGACTGACGGATGTTTTGCTTTTAACGGGATAAGTTTCTGCTGAATATAATCTCCCATAATAACCGATTGGTTTATAAGGTCAAGTCTTTTAATCTCGTTTATAGCTGCAACAGCAGGAGCAAGAGTTAAAGGATGAGCTTCATAAGTATGTCCGTGAGCAAAATAGTGATCATTAAAAAAATCAGCTATCTTCATTGTTGTTGCAGTCAGCCCGAGGGGAACATATGCAGAGGTTATTCCTTTTGCGGTAGTCAGGATATCGGGAACAATATTCCAGTTATCCACCGCGAACCATTTCCCCGTTCTCCCCCATCCGCTCATTACTTCATCTGCAATTAATAAAACATTATTGTCATCGCAGATTTTTCTTAACCGGGGTAGATATTCATCCGGAGGAACGAGGATGCCGTTGGTACCTACGACAGGTTCAATAATCACTGCGGCTACATTGCTTTCGTTTTTGATCATGTGTTCGATATAATCAGCACATGCAACTTTGCATTCAGGGTATGAATGGCTAAGTGGACATCTGTAACAATTGCATTCCGGCGCAAAGATAACCCCATCTATTTTACCTGAAGGTTCAACAGCCCATCTTCGGGGATCACCTGTTGCGGAAATTGAAGCGGCAGTAGATCCATGATAGGAATTATACCTTGAAATGATCTTATATTTTCCTGTATACATTCTTGCAATTTTGATAGCCGCTTCATTAGCTTCGGTACCGGAAGTGGAAAAATAAAACTTTTCCAATCCTTTAGGGAGAACCTCCAGAAGGAGTTTACTTAATTCAGCTCTGGCTTCTGTAGCAAAACCGGGTGCAGCAAAAGCAAGCTTTTGCGCCTGGTCCTGTATAGCTTTTATTACCGCCTGATTTTTATGACCAAGTGAAACACACATAAGCTGCGCTGAAAAGTCGAGGTATTTCTTTCCTGCAGAATCATAGAAATAACATCCCTCAGCATCGGTAATATGTAAGGGTTTCCAATTTTTCTGATAACGCCACGTACCGTATGTATGTTTTGCGGTAATCTCTACAATTTCATCAGAGGTCACAGTAGACTCCTTCGGGGTAAATTTAAATATTATTTCTGAAGAGAAGTTAAGGCCTCATAGGTTTCCGGCCGGCGGTCTCTGTAGAACTGCCAGATATTTCTAACTTCAAGAATTTCATCAAGGTTAAGATCAGCTACCACAATTTCGTCCTTATCGCGTCCTGCCTGTGCAATGATCTTTCCTCTTGGATTGCAGAAATAACTTTTGCCATAAAACTCGCCTATATTCCAGGGGGATTCAGTACCGACACGATTTATCGCACCGATAAAATATCCGTTTGCAACAGCATGAGCCGGCTGTTCAAGTTCCCATAAATATTCTGAAAGACCGGCAGTTGTTGCGGAAGGATTAAAAACAATTTCAGCACCGTTAAGTCCCAAAACACGGGCACCTTCAGGAAAATGCCTGTCATAGCAGGTATAAACGCCAATATTTGCAAAAGCAGTTTTGAATACAGGGTACCCGAGATTCCCCGGTTTGAAGTAAAATTTCTCCCAGAAACCCGGTTCGCAATGAGGAATATGATGTTTCCTGTATTTGCCAAGATATTTACCGTCAGCATCAATTACTGCTGTTGTATTATAATAAACTCCCTGATTTTCGACTTCATAAATCGGAATGACAAGTACCATTCCATGTTTTTTAGCTACTTCCTGCATCAGTTTAACAGTTGGTCCGTTAGGAATTTCTTCAACCAGCGAATACCATTTGATCTTCTGTTCAGCACAGAAATATGGGCCATAGAACAATTCCTGAAGGCTGAGGATCTGTACACCTTTAGCGGCGGCCTCACCAATCATTTTTACATGTTTATCAATCATTGCCTGTTTAACTTTTTCAATCGGCTGCTCGGAAGAGAGCGCTAAAGTTGCCTGAATAAGTCCACCTCGAACAATACGTGCCATAATTTTGTTCCTTTTAAAATTATTATTAATTCATCCAATTAGTTTTGGATTCGGGATTCCATTTAACAGTTGTTTTTTTAAGTTTCGTCCAGAATTCAATAGAACTCCTGCCGGTAATATCGCATACGCCGAATTTAGATTCGTTCCACCCGCCGAAAGAGAATGGTTCTCTGGGAACGGGTACACCAATATTCACACCGATCATACCGGCACTGGCATTCTCGATAACAAATTTAGCAATTCCTCCGCTTTGTGTAAATACTGATGCTGCATTTCCGTATGGAGAAGCTTGCTGAATCTTTAATGCGTTTTCAAGATTATCCGATCTTATTATTGCAAGAACAGGACCGAATACTTCTTCCCGGGCAATCTTCATTTCAGGTTTTACATGATCCAGGATGGTAGGTCCCACATAGAAGCCATTTTCTTTTCCCGGCACCTTGCAATTCCTGCCGTCAAGTAAAACAACGGCTCCTGCTTTTTCAGCTTCGGTAATATAATTCTCAATCCTTTCTTTGGCTGCGCGCGATATTACAGCACCAAGGTTTTTACCCGGAATAATTTTTTTAGCTTCTTCAACAAGCTGAGCAATAATATTATCGACAGGACCAACAGCAACCATAGCTGAAACTGCCATGCATCGCTGGCCTGCACAACCCGACATAGAGGCAGCAACATTAGAAGCTGTCATTTGAACATTAGCATCCGGAAGAACAAACAGGTGATTTTTTGCTCCGCCAAGTGTAAGCGCCCTTTTAAGATTTGAAGTTGCTCTCTTGTAAACAATTTTTGCTACATGAGTTGACCCGACAAATGAAACTGCCTGAATGCGGGGGTGATCGCATATAGCTTCTACAACCTCGCGGGCACCGTGAACAATGTTAAATACTCCATCAGGCAACCCGGCTTCTTTTAAAAGTTCCGCAATCCTGTTTGCGCTTAAGGGAACCTGTTCAGAAGGTTTCAAAATCATAGTGTTTCCTAAAACCAGGGCATTCGGAATTGTCCAGTTTGGTACCATATTTGGGAAATTGAACGGAGTAATCGAGGCAACCACCCCTAACGGAAAATGTTCAATACGGCATTCTACACCTTTACTCACCTCAAGAATTTCACCACCGATAAGCTGGGGCATAGCGCAAGCGTATTCAGTTACTTCAATACTTTTTTCAACTTCAGCTCTTGCTTCAGGCAAGGTTTTTCCATTTTCTTCCTGCACAAGGAATGAAAGCTCATCAATATGCTTTTCAAGCAAAGTCTTATATTTATAAAAAATCTGAGCTCTTTCTTTTACGGGAGTGGAAGACCATTTGGGGAAAGCAATTTCTGCGGCAATTACAGCCTTATTAACAGCTTCATAATTTGAAAGTGGAACTGTAGATAAAACAGAACCGTCAGATGGAGAAATGACTTCGAGGGTACTGGTTTTATCTGAAATTAGTTCTCCATGAATATAATTTTGAAGAGGAGAATATTTCATGAATACTCCATTAAATAAATAAAAATTGTAATATTAATAGAAGATATAAATAAATATATATAATCAAAAGAGAAATAGAAGATCAATTTCTCTTTGCGCTTAAGAAATCCGGCAACAACGGCCGGCAAAATCGGGGTAAAAATCAGAGTAGTAAAATCTCACACAACTTTTCTTGATCTTGAATACCTGTAAACTTCGGTGAGTATATTACAAAAGAAATATCTTATCGGAAAGAATTAAATACCCCTAAAACAGTTCAAAACAGGAACATTAATGTGACGGTAATCATTTTTACTATAGATCACAAGGAGTAACTTAGGTCAACCCACAATTCTATATATAATAGATTTAAGAAAAAGCACTTGGTAAATAATCAAAAAATTAATTTAGGAGGCGTTATGGAAAGGAACAACGAGTTCTTAAAATATGTCCCGATATTTTCTGAACTTGGAGACGACCAATTAGATGAAATCGCAAGAGTAGGGATATACAGAACATTTAAGAGGGACAGTGTAATTTTATTCGAACATGAGGATGGAGCCGGATTATTCATAATAGCAAAGGGAAAAGTAAAAGTCTCGCGTTATAGTGATGACGGCAGAGAAGTTATACTTGCGATTCTGCATGAATCTGATTTATTCGGAGAAATGTCTTTACTGG
>JARLHC010000062.1 GCA_031292455.1 Ignavibacteriaceae bacterium | reverse complement strand
GTTGCAACTACAACTATTTGATCTCCTCTTTGCAATGAAAAATCATCAGAAATATTAACTACAATAGTTTCCTGTCTTGTCCCATCATAACTTAAACGGTTAATTTCTGCATTAGTAACATTCTCATAGGCCTTATTTATTCCACCCGCTAAGTCAATTGCATCCTTTAGTTTATCTCCATCCATAAAATGAAATTTCCCCGGGGCATTTACTGCACCGGAAATTGAAAAGAAATTCCTCTCCAGATCTGAAGACGAGAAGATTATTATATCATCGTTTTTAAGGTAAGGATTATTAACAAAATCACCGTTTAACCTGAATTTCTCAATATCTAATACAAGCTCCTTCCCGTCTGCCCTTTTTAATTTGATATTACGAAAAGAATATTCGGCAATCTCTTTATTTACCTGAGCCAATAACTTGGGAGTATTCATAACCGTGGCAATCAACTTCTCTTTCCCCTGAATAAACATTCTCGTGATAAACTGGTCAACTCTTTCATTGATTGCTGCTGGAAATGTCCCGGTTATTATAAATTTCCCTCCAATGGTTAGACTTATCAGATTGTTTTTACTCACACCCGATAAATAATTATCACTCTGGGAGTTGTCTAATTGTGCATTTACAGTTGTAAATAATAATGTAATGAATAGAATTATGTACTTTTTCATTAATCTTCCTTATTCCATTGTCACATTTTATATTGTAATTTATAATAATTCTGGTATTCCCCTGAAATAATTCTCTCCCACCACTTTTTATTCTTAATATACCAATCAATAGTTTCTATTATGGCTGTTTCAAAAGAGAATTTTGGCTTCCACATTAATTCATTCTGTATTTTTGTCGAATCAATTGCATACCTTCTGTCATGCCCAGGCCTGTCTTTAACATATTGAATCAAATCATCAGGCTTTTTCAGGTATTCTAAAATAAGCTTTATTATTTTAATATTTGGCATTTCATTACTTGCACCGATATTATAAACTTCTCCTGCTCTCCCTTTGTTAAAAACTAAATCAATGGCTCTGTTATGATCAATTACATATATCCAATCCCTCACATACAAACCATCTCCATAAACCGGAAGCTTCTTATTATTTAATGCATTAATAATCATCAATGGGATCAGCTTCTCAGGAAATTGCAAAGGACCATAGTTATTTGAACATCTGGTTATAACAACAGGCATCTTATACGTGTGGTAAAATGCAAGTACCATTAAATCCGCTGACGCTTTGCTCGATGAATAAGGACTGTTCGGAGATATAGCCGAATTCTCAGTAAATAACCCGTCACTACCAAGACTCCCGTAAACTTCGTCTGTAGAAATTTGAATGAACTTCTCTATCTCATTTCTTCTGGATATCTCTAAAAGTACATTTGTACCTATTACATTTGTTCTGTAAAAAACTTCCGATCCTAATATGCTCCTGTCTACATGAGATTCAGCCGCAAAATTAATTACATACTTTATATCGTATTTTTTAAAAATGTAATCTACCAGCTCAGAATTAGAAATATCTCCCTTTATAAATGTATAGTTCTTTAAACTCTCTGATGGTTTTAGATTCTCTAAGTTCCCTGCATAGGTAAGATTATCCAGGTTTATTATGTTATAATCGTCTCTTTCTGAAAGAATATGATTGATATAGTTGCTCCCGATAAATCCCGCACCCCCTGTAATTAAAATATTTTTCATTAAAATCCTTTATTTAAAAAGAAAAGAATCCTATAAAGATTCCTGCTTGTATATAGAAACTGTGTCCATTAAAATCTGAGGGAACTCCCGCTATGCTCTGATCATTATCTAATTTCCATTCCTCTCCAAGAGTAAAGTTATATCCGGCTCCTACTCTAAAACATAAAAATCTGTAAAAAGGAATATCGATATTAAGAGTTGGACTTATAACCCAGTAATTATTCTTAAGTGTCTTATGCGATTCATCAAGATCATTATTCCCAGATGCACTCTTAAATATATCACCCCAATTATTATTCTGCCCGTTCCTGTATAACTCTACAGTCATACTGCCGCCACCGATAGCAGCACCTAAAGATACTCCCATAGATTTAATAAAAGGAAGCGTATACTCTATGGTAAGCCCCCCGCCCCCTATAGAATAGTCTGTTTCAACATTATATGGAGCTGATACCAAACGGGATCCCGTAATTATTGGCGTAATTGTCCCCTTACTTGAAGTAGATCCTCCATACCCCATACCGCCTATTCTAAGACCCGGTACAAATCCTATATATATAAACCCCGCTCCTCCTGTCGTAAATATGCCGGAACTTGCAACTGTTGGCAGACCTACCTGCGAAAGCATACTATTAAGTGAAGACACTTTAGAAAATGACCACCCCGGCGTAAATCCGCCCCCTCCCCCAAATGGAGAATCAAAAAACTTTTGGCTCTGCCCAAATCCAACAGATGTTACTATAAATAGCACTAAAATCAGAAAGACTTTTTTCATCATAATTACTCAAAAATGATTATTTAAATTACCAAAGAGTGTAGAAAAAGCAAAAGATTCTATATAGCATTTATTATGCGTCTATCCGCAATTCTTTCAATATGTAACCACATTCCGCTCCCCATATTTTATAGTAAATTACTCGCCAGCTCCGCCAGTTCCGATCTTTCACCTTTCTCCAGATTTATATGCGCATAAAGCTTCTGCCCCATAAAATGATCTATCAAATACGACAACCCGTTCGACTGTGAATCAAGATAAGGATGATCAATCTGGTATATGTCCCCTGTAAATACCACCTTCGCTCCCGATCCTGCCCTTGTTATAATTGTCTTTATTTCATGTGGTGTTAGGTTCTGCGCTTCATCTACTATGAAAAAAACACGCTGAAGACTCCTCCCCCTTATAAATGTTAATGGCTCAATTACTATCTTCTCTTCCTTTATCATCGATGTGATCTGCTGCGATTGCTTATCATTATCCGGAAACTGATCCTGTATTACCTTCAGGTTATCCCATAATGGCTGCATGTATGGTTCAATTTTACTCTGAACATCACCCGGCAAAAAACCAATATCTTTATTGCTTAATGGAACAATAGGACGCGCAATATATAATTGACGATAGTTCTTTCTTACATGCAATGCACTCGCCAAAGCCAAAAGTGTTTTACCTGTTCCCGCTTTACCTGTCAATGTAACAAGTGGAATATTAACATTTGTCAGAGCATCTGCCGCAAATGTCTGCTCTGCATTCCTTGGCTTTATTCCATAGATTACATTCTTATCTATCTTCTTTAAGACTTCCTTATTCTGATCTAAACACGCAAGCACCGACCGGCTCTCATTCCTGAATATGTAAAACTTATTGGGTATTATCTCTCCCGGAAGCTTTTTTATTATTTGCTTTATGGGAATTTCGTACGGCGGTTGAAACAGTCTTACTATCGCATTATCGTCAAAACCTTCTACTATCTCCTTACCACTGTATAACTCCTCTACGTTTCTTATTCGGTCAGTTGTATAATCTTCTGCAAGTATCCCTATCGCCTTCGCCTTCATCCTCAGATTAACATCTTTCGATACCAGTATTACTGTCGTATTTTTATTCTTCTTGCTCCATTCATATGCCGCGGTTAATATTCGGTGGTCCGGTGTGTCTTCCTTAAATATATCTTTTATCTCTGAACTTATCCCCTTATTAATAGCTATTCTCACCCTCCCCTTCCCCTTACCAATGGAAACCCCGCCATTAAAAAGTGCCTGCCCTGTCATCGAGTCAAGTGTCCTCGCAAACTCACGGGCGTTTAAGTTTATTACCTGATTCCCCCGTTTAAAATGATCCAACTCCTCTATCACAGTTAATGGAATTACAATGTCATGCTCTTGAAATTGAAGTATGCATGAAGCATCATGTAAAATTACATTGGTATCTAATATAAAAGTTTTAGGATTTTTCTTGGTAAGAATCTTTGCCATAATCTGTTACCGGTATTTTGTTCAAATATTATTACAAACTAAGCTAAATATATCTATTTCAAATTCTAAAACAAGTAATATAGCTTCTTTATGCTTTTTTTGAAATCTTAATCCCCGCCTCTTCCCCTTTTTTGTATAATCCTTACATTACATCATTAACCAATATAACGTCCATTATACCCATAGAATACCCGTAGAATACCCATAGATATAAAACGGCATTGAGACAGGTATGATCCGGGTAATATAAAGGGAGTGTACATAATTTTGTGTAAATGTATATTTTTAATGTAAATAGTCGGTTTTTGCGAAATTTAGCTAACTCAACACAATATCTAATCGGTTCTCCCGTTAATTCAGCAAATTTCAGTTGGTAATAAAGTAATGGATAATTTTGAAGGATTTAGAAAAAATTCAACTGCTCAGAGGAAACGATTGTATCAAATGATGTCCCGAGAAGATAAAGTATAGAATCTGCTATCGGCTTAAGTTGCTTCTCTATATAATGATTATAATCAATATCTGTAGGATTTAACCCTATCGGCACAGGACCTTTTTTTGTAATAACATACTTTACAGAACTGCTTTTATCATCAAGCATTCTGGCTGCCTTTACCTGTGGCGGCACATTCTTTATATAATCATCTAAATCTTTCCTTAACCTCTTCCTGTACACAAGCTTGCTATCATAATTCCCCTTCTTTAATGAAATCACCAGATCATTAATCCAGCTCTTTATTTCCTTGTCATTTAATATCCTGTTATATAATTCCAACTGAAAATCCTTAGCCAGTTTTGTCCAGTCAGACCTTACCGACTCCATTCCTACAAATTCTATCTTACCTTCTCCGTCATCAGCAATTAAACCCGCATACCTCTTCTTGGCTCCTGATTCACTCCCCCTCGATTGTGTTAATACAAATTTCTTGTAGAATTTCTCATACTCTATCTCAAGATATGAATCCACATTAAAATCTGCTTTTAATTTTCCCTTCCAATATAAATTAAGATCCTTCACTATCTCATTTCCTGAATAATCAGGATCATCCGTCTCTTCTTCTTTTATTTTAACAAACAACGAATCTGTATCCCCGTAAAGAACCTTATATCCTTTCTGCTCAAGATAATCTTTGCTCCCCAATAACAGCCATTGACCAGTACTCGTAATTGCATTTGGTAAATCCGGATGATAAAACCTGCAACCGTATGAACCCATAACTCCATAGAAACTGTTCATTAGTATTTTGATTGCCTGGGAAAGATACCTGTCGTTATTTACCTTGGCTTTATTCCGCTGATCCATAAGACTGGATATCAGCTCGGGTAAATAATGTTTAACAGATGAAAATTTGTAACCCAGCGGCGTGCTTATCGGCTCAATACTATTATACAACCTTGATAATGGATCTATTTTAAATGTAACCATAATACTTGGATACAGACTCTTAAAATCTAAAACTGCTACGTTTTCATAAATACCCGGTATCGGCTCAATTACATATCCCCCCGCCGCCTGCCCTGCTGGCTCTATATCTTTTACATCAGGGGCAACAAACCCTTCTCTGTGAAGTTTAGGCAGGTAGAAGTGATCAAACGCTGCTGTCATCATACCCAGCCTGTCCATCATTAATCCTGATAATTGCGCCCTCTTTATATTCTGCTTAATTATCCCTGTTTTCTTGAATATTTCAGAAACAAGTATCGTATCATTTAAATTATATTCCGCAAGCTTGTTTTTATCCTCCTCAAATAATCTGTTTATCTCTTCAACCTTCCCCTTGTCAGAAGATATAGTCTTTCCGGTACCCAATAGCTCCTGCGAAACTGTCTCAAGTGTAAAATCTTCGAATGAATAAAATGCAGTCCTTAAACTTATCGGACCGTCAAGTACTATCCTCCCCGGTATGCTTGCATAATAACCGCCCCGCGCTTTATTCCTTAATATTATATTTCCCTTTCTCGATATATCAAAGGTGATATTCAGATCCTTGCACCGTTGCTCCAAAAACATTAAGTCAAACCCAATTACATGCCATCCGATAATAATATCAGGATCATTCTGCCTGAACCAGTCAATAAATAATTTTAAAAGATCTTCTTCTGTATCAGCAAATAATAATTCATAGTTCAACCTATCCGCCGCCTTCCCCTTCCCTCTTATAAAAACAACCTTTGTCTCGGGAATGTTTCCCCAAAGATTACACGCAATCGAATAAACTGAATTGTCCCTTCCTGTTTCAATATCTAAAGAAACAACCCGGAATTCCGGTTCAACTATACATGGTTTTATTACTGGGTTAATGAATAGTGTCGACTTCCCTTCCCTTATCGCTTCACCCGTTAATGACGCCTGCGCATATATAAACCTCTCCATCAAATATCGTCTTGCAGGATCAACATCCGATTCAAATACCGCAATATTTAACTTGCGTAAATATTCAGCAGCTATTAAGAGCTCTCTCTGGGTGTTAAAATACAACGCATCAACAGGTTCTGATCGGAAATTTTTTAGCTGGATGCTCTTTCTTCTGTATGGTTTGTTAAGACTTGTTATTTCTGCATCTTTTAATACAAAGAATAATGGATTCGAATTAGTTATGCGGATCTCTACAGTACCAATTTCATTTGATATCCCCCAATATGTCAGGATATTTTTCCCATTATTATCACTCCATCCTTCAGTAAGTAAAAATACTTCTGTCATATTGCTAATAATTTTTCCCTTAATATATGAAATTATTACACTTTAAAAGTTTCATCGTATTCATCCATTTCTGTGTTTCATATCATTATTTACCAAAATAAATACTCATATATTCTTTCAGTTAGAAGCCAATCTTGTAATTTAAATAAAGGAACTCATTAAATGGAATTTTTCATTGATAATACAATTAGCGGTTTAAAAGAAATAATCAAAAACTGCCAGATTGTTGAAAATATTTTGAGAAATTCTGCTATTGATTCCGATGTTAGCTCATTGAAAAGAATTTTCCTTTATTATGCTGATCTTAATTCATCTTATATTCAGAAATTGCGTACCGAAATTCTGCGCTTGGGAGGAAATATTGAGGATCTTCCTAATCAGAAATTCTGCCTTGGGGAAGATAAAACAGATTATAAAGATAAATTAAAGATCTGTGAAAATAGCGTCAATGTTGCTGTTACTAATTATAAAGAGTTTTCTTTAAGAGAAGATATCCTCAATGAGGTTATTCCAATTATTTCCCAACAATATTTCGGCGAAAAAGAAGCTCAGGAAACTATAAAAAATATAAATAGCCGGGAGTTTGCTGTATAGTATATTTTAATTTATATCAGGCATCTTAACAGTAATTATCCCCATCCTTATCGCATACCTTACCAATCCGGCCACATCATGTATTCCTATCCTGTCCATTAATTGCATTCTGTGTGTTTCTACTGTCTTAATACTTACATTTAATTTATTAGCAATCTCCTTAGTCGAATTACCCTCTGCTATCAACTGCAATATCTCTCTCTGTCTGGATGTAAGCTGTTTGAATATGTCAGGCCCTTTATCTTTGTCAGCTTGTACATCTGTTATTCTTCTTAAATAATTATCTACTACGTGTTTGCTGATTGCAGGACTTAAATATGTTTCCCCCCTTATTACTGCATTTACTGCAATCTCTAATTCATTAGCTGAAGAATCCTTTAACAAATATCCGGCTGCCCCGGCTTTTAATGCTTGAACTACATATTCTTCATTTTTATGCATTGATAAAATAATAACTTTCGTATTTGTATTATCTTTAGAGATTCTTGATACTACTTCCAGCCCGTTTAATTCAGGCATTGCTATATCAAGCAATACAAGATCAGGCATAAGTTCATCTATTAACCGCACTGCATCTCTTCCATTATTCGCTTCTGCAATTACTTCTACTCCTGAAATATTCTGGATCAATGATCGAATTCCGGTTCTTACTAATTCATGATCGTCAACAAGAATCACTTTTATAGACTTCATAACAAATCCGCTTGTTTTTATTTAATATTAATTACTTCCAGGGGAAAAATTGTATGTACTGTCGTTCCGCCGCCTGGTTTAGAAGTTATTTTTATTCTCCCCCCGATAAGTTCAACTCTTTCCTGCATTCCTAATATTCCCATGCTTTCACCTTTAAGACTTCTTTGAACAGCAGAAAAGAAATTAAATCCAATGCCATTGTCTATTATTTTTAGATGTAGCTCGTTTTCCTCATAATATAGCATTATATCAACCTGGGTTGCCTGTGCATGCTTAATAATATTAGTCAGAGCTTCCTGGGCAACCCTGAAACATGTTATCTCTACCTCACTCGAAAAACGTGTTATGCTTTCATCAACAGTCACTTTGGCTGATATCCCGGCTCTTACTGATTGCCGGTCCACATACCACCGTAGCGCAGGTACCAATCCTAAATCATCCAGCATGGATGGCCTTAAATCAACTGATAATTTCCTTACCTGAAATAATGCTTCTTCTATTAATTCAACTCCTTCATTAAGGTGAGTCTCTATACTTTCAGATCCGGCTAACTTAAATGCAGTTTGAATATTTATTTTAATTGCAGTCAGTATTTGCCCTATTTCATCATGCAGCTCTCTGGCTATATGCCTTCTTTCTGATTCCTGTACTTCCAATAATCTCTTTGAAACTACTTTCAGTCTCTCCTGCGCAAGACTGATTTTCTTGAATAACCTTTCCCTTTCTTTCTCTACATTTCTTTGTTTTGTAATATCCTGAAATACAACAACTATCCCTGTAGTAATATTCTTATCATCTTTAATAAAAGAGGCAGTCCCTGTAATTAATTTTTCCTTCAGTTCTTTATCGGTTAAAATGGCTGTCTTTGTAGCTTCCTCTTCTTCACCATCACTAAAAAGTAATGTAACCGGATCATCAATCTTTTCCTTCGTATCTTCATCTGTTAATGTCAGTATCTCAGTTATGTCCCTCCCCGATGCTTCATCATATGTCCAGCCTGTCTCGGTTTCAGCTATTTTATTCATCAGTTTAATTTTACCATGAGCATCAGTTGCAATCATGGCATCACCGGAATATTGAAGAGTTTTAGCTAACCACCTCTCGTTCTCCTTTATTTTCCTCTCCATCCTGTTCTTGTACAATGCCATTTCTATCATCGTATGAGCAGTCTTTTTATCGAATGGCTTAATTATATACCCGTATGGCGCAGTAATTTTAGCTCTTGATAATGTGTTTTCATCAGCATAAGCAGTTAAATAAACTATTGGAATATCATTCTGGTCCTGAATGATTTCTGCAGTTTGAATCCCATCTATTTCCCCTTTTATCCTGATATCCATTAAAATTAAGTCAGGTGGGTTCTTCTCTACCTGCTCAATTGCTTCTTGACCGCTTGCAACAATTCCTGATACCTCATACCCTTCCGATTTGAGGCTGCCAGCGATATCCATTGCTACAATTTTCTCGTCCTCAACAATTAGTATTGAAATAGGACTTACGTTCTCAACCTCCATAATGTCAAATTACTTCTAGTCAATAAAATATTCAAATATAAAATACATTATTCCTTGCATAATTTCACTAAAAATATAGCTCATTTTATACAATACGGCTATATAACAAATTTAATCCGGAAAATTAAGGGTATTCCTTACCTCATGTAAGGATTTCCCTTATAAAAAAATCAGGTTGTTCAGTCAATTATTTCCGATTTCCCCTTATGGTTCC
>JARLHC010000061.1 GCA_031292455.1 Ignavibacteriaceae bacterium | reverse complement strand
CCGGATCATAAAATCCCCTTTTCCATAAGAACATTTGATAATTATGAATACATAGGGAACCGAAAGTTAAAGTTCTATGAGAAATGGAAATTGAACCACCGGACTAATTATGAGGGGAAGGCACAATTCGAGATCATTGAGAAGAAATTTATTACATCCCATTTTAAAGCACTTAACTGGATGGATATTTTCATTAATATAGAGCCGGTAATTTACGAGAGATTTTTTGCGGGAATCTTTTCACCGGAGGAAGTTTACTTTAAATTGCGCGTTGTAAAATGATTATTCATCCAGACAGATAAAACGCATTTGAACCGATCCTATTATGCATAAATTTGAACTAGAATCAACTTATAAACCTTCAGGCGACCAGCCCCAGGCAATTAAGGAATTAATTGAAGGGATTAAAAGAGGGGATAAATACCAAACCCTTTTGGGGGTAACGGGAAGCGGTAAGACTTTTACAATCTCAAATGTTATAAGGGAAATCAATAAGCCGACCTTAATTATATCTCATAACAAAACGCTGGCAGCCCAGCTTTATTCTGAATTCAAGTCTTTTTTCCCCAGGAATAATGTTGAATTTTTTATAAGCTATTATGATTACTATCAGCCGGAAGCTTATGTGGTTTCAAGCGACGTATTCATTGAAAAGGACTTTTCTGTAAATGAAGAAATTGACCGGCTCAGGTTAAAGGCCACGACAGCTTTAATAGAAGGAAGACCCGATACGATTATTATTGCCAGTGTTAGCTGCATATATGGGATCGGCGCTCCCCAGGAATATGCAAATCAGGTCATCATACTAAAAAAGGGTGAGCGGATTGAAAGGAAACAGCTCCTTAGGGATCTGATTGATATTCATTATGTAAGGAACGATAAGGAGTTTTCACGGGGTACATTCCGGGCCAGGGGAGATGTTATTGAGATAATTCCTGCCTACCAGTATGAAGAGGCAATCAGACTAGAGTTTTGGGATAATGAAATAGAAAAGATATCCATAATTGATGCTATAACCGGAGATGTATTAAGAGAAGTTGAATCGACGGCAGTGTACCCGGCCAAATATTTTGTCACAAGCCGTGAGCAGGTACAGAAAGCGATTTATAATATAGAAATTGATCTTGAGGAACGATTAAAGTATTTCAATTCCCAGAATAAATATCTTGAAGCACAGCGTTTGGAGCAGAGGACCAAATTTGATATCGAAATGATGAAGGAGATCGGTTACTGTTCAGGGATCGAAAACTATTCTGTTTATATGGATGGACGAACACCCGGCACGAGACCATACAACCTCATGGATTATTTTCCAAAGGATTTTCTTACTATTATAGATGAATCGCATGCTACGATCCCCCAGATACGCGGCATGTACAATGGCGACCGTTCAAGGAAAGAAACATTGGTTGAATATGGCTTCAGACTCCCCTCCGCTCTTGATAACCGCCCTATGAAGTTTGAAGAATTCGAAAACATGCTGAACCAGGTAATTTTTGTGAGTGCTACCCCGTCTGATTTTGAATTAGAGAGAAGCGGTGGGGTTATAGTAGAGCAGATAATCCGTCCTACGGGTCTGTTAGACCCCGCAATTGAAGTCCGCCCTATAAAAGGTCAGATAGATAACCTAATAGGCGAGGTAAGAACCAGAGCCCTTAAGAATGAAAGAGTATTAGTTACGACACTGACTAAAAAGATGGCAGAGGACCTAAGCGATTACCTTGACAAGATCGGAATCCGGGTAAGGTACATTCATAGTGATATCGATTCCCTGGAACGGGTTGAAATATTACGGGATTTGCGACTTGGTGATTTTGATGTTTTAGTCGGAGTGAATTTATTAAGAGAAGGACTTGACTTGCCAGAGGTATCGTTGGTTGCTATTATAGATGCCGATAAAGAAGGATTCCTAAGAAGTGAGAGATCATTGATGCAGACGGCCGGCCGTACAGCAAGAAATGTTAATGGACTTGTTATCATGTATGCGGATAAAATAACAGAGTCGATGCGTAAAACCATCGATGAAACCAAGAGAAGACGAATTGTACAGACGCAATACAACCTGGAAAATAATATAACGCCTCTAACTATATATAAAAGTGTTGAGGAAATCATGTCGTCAACGTCTATTGCTGATGTCCGCAAAAAGGAGGAACAGCAGGACTTTTCATTTGCTAAAGTTGCGGAGCCGGTCTTAAAGTATATGAATAATGACCAAAAGAATGATTTAATAGAAGAGCTGAGTCAGCAAATGAAGCAGGCGGCAAAGGACCTTGAATTCGAAAGAGCGGCAGCATTAAGGGATGAGGTAAACAGACTGAAGAAAATGATAAAGTAATGAGTAAGACTAATGCTGTAAGGATACTGGACTCCAATAATATTAGTTATTCACTCCACAGTTATGATGTTAACGAAAATGATTTAAGCGGAATAACAGTAGCAGAGAAAATATCTGCTGATCCGGATTCTGTATTTAAAACACTTGTTGCAACAGGTGACAAAACCGGAGCTTTAGTTTTCTGTTTGCCTGTAACTGAAGAATTGAACCTAAAGAAAGCAGCCTCAGTTTCCAGAAATAAAAGTATAGAATTGGTCAAGGTAAAAGATCTCTTAAATCTTACCGGTTACATAAGAGGGGGATGTTCGCCAATAGGGATGAAAAAGAAATTTCCTGTTTATATTGATGAGACAGCACAATTATTTGACGAGATTTATATCAGCGCCGGCATAAGGGGAATGCAGATTAAATTATCTCCGTCGGACTTAAGTGCCGCAACAGATGCCAGTTTCTGTAATTTGCTATAGCTATTAGATTCAGGGATCCTCTATTTCAATTTCCTTTAATTTTTTTTCCGGCTTTGGGGGTCTCTCATAAAGAAGCGCTAATTCTTTATATATATTTGTAAGGTCATGAGGGACCTGATCCCATCTGAATCTCCAGGCCCAGTTACTCCCTAATGTTCCAGGAAAATTCATTCTTGCTTCACCTCCGAGATTAAGAATATCCTGCATTGGAATAATTACTGTATCGGCAGAAGTCCTATATGCAGCCCTAATCAATTCAAAAGTAATATCATCCCCGAAATAGTTTAAGTATTTCCGGGCATGGTTATAAATATCGTTATCCTGGGTTTTAGCTTTATCAAAAAATTCCCTTGTTGTATCATTGTCGTGCGAGCCGGTATAAACAACAGAATTAAAGGGAATATTATGAGGGAGGAATTTTGTTGCCATACCGGTACCAAAAGCAAACTGCAAGATCTTCATGCCGGGGTATTCAAATTTCTCTCTCAGGGAAATCACTGATTTTGTTATAACCCCAAGGTCCTCTGCGATTATAGGAACTTTCCCCAGATGTTTTTCAATAGTATCGAAGAACTTCTCGCCGGGGCCTTTAACCCATCTTCCTTTAATTGCATTACTGGCATTACCCGGGATTTCCCAATAAGCATCGAATCCTCTGAAATGGTCAATTCGTATAATATCTACGAGATCGAGCAGTTTAATGATTCTCTTTCTCCACCAAAGGTAATCATCATTTTCCATCTTATTCCAATCAAACAATGGATTCCCCCAGAGCTGTCCGGTTTCGCTAAAATAATCAGGCGGAACTCCTGCTACAAATATGAGTTTCCCATTTTTATCAACAGAAAAGAATTCTCTGTGCGACCATACATCTGCACTGTCAAAAGCCACAAATATTGGGATATCGCCTATAATTCTGATTCCTTTTCTATTTGCGTAATCTTTTAATTCACTCCATTGTTTATCAAATATAAACTGGGTAAAATTAAAGTAATCTATCGCGGCGGCTAATTTGTTTTCCCAAGCTTCTTTTGTTTTTTTCTTTGCTGCAACAAGTTCTTTATCCCACTTTGTCCATTCTACGCCGTCGTGATATTCTTTGGCTGCCATGAACAGAGAAAAATCATTTAGCCAGTCTTCATTCTCCTTTTTGAATACAGAATATTCGTCATCTAATCCTTTTTTATTCTTACTGAAATTATCGTACGCTTTTTTGTTTAAAGATATTTTATAGTTTATAACTGAACCATAATCTATTTTGGAAGGATCAAAACGAGGGACATTATTTAGATCATCATCAGAAAGAAATCCATAGTCCCTAAGTTTTTCAGGGCTGAGGATATATTGATTACCGGCAAAAGCAGAGAAGCACTGGTAGGGGGAATCGCCATATCCGGTTGGACCCAGGGGGAATACCTGCCATAATTTTTGTCCGGCAGCTTCAAGGAAATTAACAAAGTTATAAGCTTCATAACCCATATCGCCTATTCCGAATTTTCCGGGAAGTGAAGTCGGATGAAGTAAAATTCCTGCTCTTCTTTCAAATCTCATGGTATATTATATTTAGTTTTGATAGCCAAAAATATGAAAAGAGGGAGTAATAAGGTATGATTGATCCGATTTAAAATAAAAACCCGTCTGACCTCAGTTGAGATCAGACGAATAACTAAACAGATCATTAATTAAAAGTGTGAGTAACTCCTACTGAAAAATACGGGAAATAACCTAGTCTTCCCTGAATAGCCCATTCCGGACTAAACCAGTAGTTAACTCCGCCCTGTACACTAATAAAGAATCCACTCGATGTAGGAGAATAAAATGAATAAGTAGGTCCAGAATGAGAACGAATATCATATCCTAAAGATAGACCTGCAAATGGATCCCATTTCTCACCCGGCAAAAAGTGCCAATTACCCTGCGCGGCAATTATTACATCGGTGTATTTCCATTCATATGCATAAGCAGCGTATGTTGAAGAAGAATAAGCGACAAAAACACCTGCGTTAATATTCTTTTCAAAACTCAGGAAGTTAAATTCTGCTGAAATAGGAACAGCGCCAGTACCAGTTAAACCACCACCATCGAAACCGATACTAAGACTACCAGTTTTTTGTCCGATTGCAAATTGGGAATAGGACTGATTGCTGAATGTTATTAAAAGTGCTGTAAACAAAATTGTAATTAGAATTGCTTTCATAGAGAACTCCTTAGTAGTGATTGATTTATTATCTGCTTCTTCATTATCTTGAATTTAATTAAATAAAATCAATCCTCTCGGCCTATCATCACAATCCCGATTCTCTTTATAAAGTATATTACTTGCAACACATCAAAAATTACTATCTTCTTATATTATTCACTTTCCCCAAAACCCTTATTAGAATTGGACCAATAATGGGGGGCAGAACATCCAAAATCGCTGCATCTGAATTAACAAGTTATTGCAAAAGGCAACTAAATCAATTCTTTACTATTCCTTTCTGTGCAACTATTTTATAACTTGATCTCTTGATTCGATAAAGAAAACATCTAGCAGAAAAGCGGCCGACCTTTATTTATGGGTACGAACTCAGTAAAGAATATATTTTTTAAAATAATATCCTTTATTCTTCTTGAGGATATCAAGAGACTAATATTACAGAATGATGATTTTCTCAGTATATTGATTCTTTGTTATGGATAATAAGTTAATGTAAGATTTAAATTTGAAAAACCTATTCCTTCATTACCATTAAAGGAACCTAACGCAATAAATGATTTTAAATAACGGTAATCTAAACCCACAGCCAATCCCTTTATTAATTCATAATTAACACCAATATTAAAATTCATACCTAACTGGTCAAATTCATCTTCAGTTCCTATTAGTGGAATATAGGCTATACCTAATGATGCGTATGGATTCACAGGAATATTAGGAATATTTATAAATTTTTTTGCATTACCACCAAAATTAAAAGTGATAGGAATGGCGCTGTATTTATGATCATTTTCCTGACTAAAATAATAATTATAATAATAAAAGTAATAATTTTGGGTTTCTTTTATTGTATAGTTCTTGTAACCAACAGTAAGAGAATAAAAAAGGAAATCATTCAAAGGCTTTATATAAGAATAGTCCATCGAAAATCCGTCAACCGCACTTCCTAAAGAAAAACGATGATACGAATTAGGTCCCTCATTAATTGGATTATATAGAGTATTCGTCTTAGTTATTCCGGAGTTTTCTTTATCTACATATTTAATAACATCCCCTTTGACAGTTATTGATGTTGAGGACCCGATAAAATAGTAAGAACCATTAACATAATAATTTACATTAATTAAATTATCTCCATGGTATGGAGCTATAGCATTATTTATAGCTTTATCTATATCAGTCCGTCCAAAAGGTATAAAACCGAACAATGTAAAATGACCAGCAGAACCTTCACCAGGTCCGACTATTTCATAATGTTTAATTTTGCCGTTTTCCATTATTAAAGGAGAGGATGAGGGAGCTGTCCCCTGCGGAATTGTAGAACAACCAATAAACATTACTATGACAAAAAAGAATAATAATATTTTCATTTCTGGTTCTCCTTTTTCTGGTTAAATTTTATTACATCGCCTTCAACCTCAATGCTTGAATATGTTCCGATTAAATAATCTGAAACACGATACCAATAACGTACGTTAATTAGGGCGTCACCATCAAATTTTTTTACGGCATCATTAATAGCAACACTAAAATCAGGACTACCAAATGGTATTAAACTAAATAAAGTAAAATAACCTTGGGTGCCCTCTGCCTTTCCAAGAACTTCATATTGACGATGCGTACCATCGGAATTATTTAATGGAGTAGATGAGTCAGATAAACCAAGTGGGATAACTGAACAGCCAGAAATGAGCAGAGCAAAAACAAAAAGAGCGAGAACATTTGTGAGTTTTGTCATTTTTTGTCTCTTATTTATTGATGATTATTGTACTTTATATACAATTCTTAATTATTCTGTATTATTTCCCCATAATATTTATTCTAGTAATGTTATATCGTGAAAATTTTACTTCAATAATCTAATTATTAAAAATTAAAATTTCAAGTAATATTGATAATAGTTATTTATTTACTATCTAATCAATAAGCTCCTAAACTAATCTGGCTGGGTTCTGCTTAGTCCTTAAAGCGATTATAAAGCGACTTGGAAATCTTGAGATTTAATTATTTGGTATGAAAAGAACCTCCTCACCCCCTTACAACGGTAACAATTACCATCCGGCTTCCCAAAACGAAGTACTCTCCTATTAATATTCGCTCCAATTTTCATTTTTGGCCATATAAAAATTGAACTGTTTTATTGCAAAAATCGTTCTGTTTTTAAGGCGCACCTTAAAAACAGAACGAATAATTATGCGGCTATTTCTGTGCCATTAAATATTAAACTATATGAGTATGAATGTCTTCCTTCATTTTACCAATTTTAAGAATTTCAGCCTCTCTCCTCTTTTTCATTTATGAGAATAAATGTAGTCCAATAACAAACGAATTGAAATATTGCACTTGTCAATAATACTTAACCAGTTCCCTTAGATATTTTAAGTGAAATGAGTTTGTATTTAAAGATTTCAATACCGGACTAATAAATTGAATCAACAAATCTTAAGAGACCGAAATTTTCCTAATATTCTATTTCTGTTTAATTTGCCTTCCTGACTTTTTGAAGTGCTTGTTCAAGATCATTTATTATATCTTTAACATTTTCTATTCCAACTGAAAGTCTAACAAGTCCTTCTGTAATTCCGGCCATGGCTCTTGCTTCTTTGCCCATAGAAAAATGAGTCATACTTGCCGGATGTTG
>JARLHC010000060.1 GCA_031292455.1 Ignavibacteriaceae bacterium | reverse complement strand
TATCTTTGATATGGAAATACCAATTGCTTCATCGAATGTTGCTCCAATGAAGTAATTTGTTTTTTTATTATCATTTCCATAATCAAGCTGCTCACTTCCGAAGTTAAATCTAAATCCACCTGAGAAATACAGTATCCTGGGAAAAAAATAAATATCCCACACTATAATTAGGTCGTTTTTTGAAAAAAAAGAGAAATAAATATTTTTTTTATTTTCTCATATTTTTCTCTTTTTTTTAATTTTATGGACTAGTAATTATAAGATGGCTTAAATATTTGGTTTTAAGAGAATAAATGAAGAGTATGCCTTTATCTGCAAAATTGGGGTTTTCTATATAAAAAATGAGCTATGCACAAATTTTGATTTATTTTAGGCAAAGGACGAGTCATTTATCCCTGAAGAGATTCAGATATTCTGTAAATTCAAATTCACGATTTCTTTTCCAGCCAGTTTTTTCCTTTAGAATTCCCAGATTTTCAAAATCTGAGAGTAATGAGTTTGATGTAGGTAGCGATACTTTTAATTCATTTTGAACTTCCTGAACAGATACGATGGGTTTCCGGTAAAGGTAATTCATCAGCAATTTTGCAGTTGGGAGTTTTTTGCCAAGTTTAATTATTTTTTGATCCTCAATCTGTTCCTTAAGAGTCAGAATAGATTTGAAAGTATTGTTTCCCTTTTCACTTGTTTCAATTATTCCGACCAGAAAAAACTTTATCCATTGAGACATATCATTTTTTACTCTAACACGTTTCAGGTTATCATAATAAAGTATCCGATGCTTTTCAAAATAATCTGACAAATAAAGGGAGGGTTTTGAGATTAAACCTGAACTTACCAGGTAGAGGGTAATTAATAATCGTCCAATCCTTCCATTACCATCAAGGAATGGGTGAATAGTTTCGAATTGGTAATGAGCTATTGCGGTTCTTATAAGAACAGGCACATCCAACTGATCGTTGTGCAGAAATTTTTCAAGATCACTCATCAATTCGTTGAGTTCTGTATGAATAGGAGGAATATAGACAGCATCTTTAATTGTTGCGCCGCCAATCCAATTCTGGCTAGCTCGGAATTCACCGGGATTTCTATGCTCCCCTCTTACTCCCTTCATCAAAATCCTATGAGCGTCTTTTAATAACCTAGTAGAAACAGGCAAGGTATTTAATTTGTTAATTGAAGAATTCATTGCTTCGATATAATTATGAACCTCCTGCCAATCATCTTTACGTTCGGGAGCAATATCCTTGCTCGTTTTGATTGCCTCTTCCAATTCAGTACGAGTTCCTTCAATTTTACTGGACTGGGTTGCTTCTTTAGCGATATGCATTTCAATAAAAATGTCAATATCCAGAATGTGGGAGGAATAGGCATCCAATGCACCGAGTTTTCTGTTTGCTTCTGCAAGCAAAGTGTTTATTTTTCCATCATCCCATGACCAGGGAATATTTACCTTTGTAGGGGAAAAGCTCTTATATTGGTATTGCTGTAAATATTTACCGCTTTTGAATTCTTCGATTTTCATTGATTTTAGCAGTTTTGCCTTAATTATAAATATTTATAATTAAAGATAAGGGTTTTCCTTTAATTATAGCAAATCTTAATAAAAGTTAACGAGAGGATCGGTGAGGAGTTCGGTCTGGTGGAGGACGGTGGCATATAATTCAGTAATAAATATCCTCGTTAACATCAGCAAATGACCCTGTAGGGTCAAGGTCCAAGGCCTTACTATAATCGTCAATAACTCCCTTGAAATCTAAAATATTATTTTTAGCCTGACCCCGTCTATAATACGCTTCAGTAAATACAGAGTTTAATTCTATTGCTTTATCATAATCATCGATAGCTCCCTTGTAGTCTTTGTTTTTATATTTTGCAAGTCCACTACTTAAATATTTTTTCGCAACATTATTGGAATTTTTATTCATATAGATATTATCCTATAGTAGTTATAGAGATGGCGTAATAAGATACCGCCATCTCTATTCTTATTTAATTTAATAGTTAATAATTATTTTAATAACATCATTTTTTTGATTTGGGTGTACCGACCTACTTCGAGTTTGTAGAAATAGATACCGCTGGGAAGATCGGCGGCATTGAAATTTATGGAGTAGTTCCCTGCCGGTTTATATCCGGATTCAAGAATTTTTAATGTTTGGCCAAGAGTATTGTAGACAACTAGCTTTACATTAGATGCTGAAGGTAATGAATAGTCAATTACAGTATTCGGATTAAAGGGATTGGGATAGTTCTGATATAGGTCAAAGTCAGTCGCGGTTCTAAAAGGCGATTCATCAAACACACCTACAGAACCGTTTGGAACAGGAGTTTCCCACAATCCCCTTGCAAAGGTACCGGCAATAAGTTTATCATTAGATGAGGATTGTAAATCATAATAAAAAGCAAGATCGGACACCACACAGTTTGGCAACCCATCACTGAAAAAGGTCCAATCACTGTCTCCATCTTTGACATACACTCCGACATCTGTCCCAATGAATAACTGATTTCTATCAGCAACTCTCCTATTTTGAACAATGCACATTACAGGGATATTAGGAAGAGTTCCTGAAATATTTGTCCATGTTGTACCGCCATCAGTAGTCTGGTAGACTTTTTGACCAGATTTATAACCTCCAGTCGTAACCCACACGGTATAAGGGTCATTATCTTTAACTGATAAATATGTAATACTACCATAAATAACCGGAAGTGTTCCAGTTATATTTGTCCAGACTGCCGGGGGTGTTTGAGTGTCAGCATTAGTAGTTTTCCATACACGACTTCGATCGGCAGCGTATAAAATTGAAGTATTTGAAGGAGACATTACAACAAAATATAGCTGGGTACCAGTATGTAACACGCCAGATAAATCAGTCCAACTTCCTGCATCTCCCCTGCCGGTTGTTTTCCACACCCTATCATAACCGAAATAAAGCACATCCGGATTAACCGGATCAATAATATAAGGTGTAACCCATTCACCTGCAGGTTGTCCTCCCGGAATATTATTAGTGATCCATCTACTAGTAGAAAAGGCATCTGTGCTTCTATAAATAATTCCATTTTGTTGGGAACCATACATGATATCAGGATTTGAATAATCTATAAGGGAAACCATTCCATCCCCTCCTATTACATCCTTCCAAATTCCTGTAGCGGAAGAAAATAATTTCGTTCCGTTATCCTGATTACCGGCTAAAACCAAAATACTTTGTTTAGCAACTCCTATGCGGTAAATTTGGGTAATCACCATCCCTTTTGTTTTATCTTCCCACTGACTCAATACATTTCCATTTAAGGTTGACCGATACAAACCTCCATCATTGCCTGCGAACAATGTATTATTTGTCTGAAAAGCCAGGACATGCTGGTCGCAATGGACAACGTATTTTGTATTATTATTATCCCAATAGGATACAGCTTTCCAAGAGAGACCGCCATCAGTTGATTGCCACAGATTTACTCCACCTAAGAATAAAAGGTTGGGATCAACAGGAGAAACAGCAATGCAGAGGTCATACCATCCCTGTCCGCTCTTCATATCAGAACCATCAAAATTATAACCCAACAGATTATGGTTTGCTACCGTACCATCAAAAATCATAGTGAAATTGGTTCCACCGTTTACCGATTGAAATATTCCAGTTAAAGTAGAACTTAAGGAGCTAACGAGGGCATAAAGAATATTCGGGTTAGCCGGGGTTACACCCAGTTCACATCGATGGTCTGAATAATTGAACGAATATATTGTTATCCAGTTTGCGCCGCCATTAGTTGATTTAATAATTATGGGGAATAAACCGATAGTGCATGCATAAATAGTCTGGGAATCATCCGGTTTGAATTTCATATCATTTACAAAGGTGGTGGAAGTATAAATCTTTGTCCATACGACCCCGGCATCAGTAGTTTTAAAAATCCCGTTAATAGTTGAAGCATAAAGGATTGCGCTATTACCAGGATCCATTAACAAACGTCCGATAAGATTCCCAGATGAATTTACAAAAGATAATCCTGTAGAATCCCATGTTAATCCACCGTTTGTAGTTTTAAAAACACCCGCACTATTATTATCAGCTCTCTGACCTCCACCAAGCGACCACATACTTCCCCCATCCCTATCGCCGGTAGCAATATACATTGTTTTGGAGGTTGCATAGCCGGGATCAACAGCGATATCGCTTACGCCGAGTACAGGCATTTTGTCATTAAGGATAGTCCAGTTAGTTCCATTATCAGTTGTCTGCCATAAACCACCAGAGGGACTACCTACCCAATAAGTATTAAGATCCGAGGGATGAAATGCGATACAATTAAGCCTTCCCTGCCCTGCATATCCGCCCAGAGAGGAGGCAGGTCCAAGTGATGTCCAATTTGCAGAAGAAGTAACATTTTTGAATTTCTTTAGTCCTACCTGACTTTGTTTAAATTCGAAATATGCATTTGTATTGGGGAATTCACCTGTTTCAGGATTTATTCTTTGTTCCCAGTAATATTCCCAACGTTTAAACTGTTTCCATCCATTTGCCTTAGTTTTGACTCCATCCTTTATATAATATCCATTCACAACATTAAAAGGAGCCCAATAATTGTTAAACGCCGTTTGATAATCGAACAAGGTTAACTTATCAGGATTTTTAGCCGGAAGGTAAATTTTCCAGTTCTGTGCATAGGAGGGATTCAAAAGGAATATTAAAAGGAAAAGCGATTTATATATGCAAGATATTTTCATATCGCGTTTTGTTAACCACTGGTTTTATGTTAGAATGTTTTTGATAAGAGCTAATCAGTTTTGCTTCACATTATTCAATATTTATAATAGTTAAATATAAGTGTTTTGATAATTAAATATTAACGAGGAAGTCAGCGAGGAGTTCGGCTTTTGGGGGACGGTGAGAACGAGTGCTTTATTGATCTCCAGTAACCAATATTCTGGCGCCATTTTGGAGATTAATGATTGAACCTTCTTGTGTAGTTAGCGCCCCACCAATTTCCACAGAAATATCCGATTGAACATTATATGTCCCGCTAATTATAAGAGTCGCACCAGATTTTATCGTCATTGGACCCGTAAGTGTGTTTGTACCAAAGATTGTTTCATTATACAAAATATTTCCGCCATATTTAGCAACAGGTGCCAGACTGAATAATCTTCCGTCCCCGGGGTTAACCGAGATATGAATTGTATCAATACTGCTTTTATAACTATAAGTAGAGTCATTATAATTATATAATTTATAATTATTATAACCTGCGCTACTCAGATCATACCTAATTAAGACCGGTAGATTGTAATCAGTTTGATACCATCTTCTTACAAGCATGAAATATTTAACGTCTGTTTGCCCGGTAAAGAATCCTAAGTCATAACCCGGTCTTATATTATTCCCATAACTGTTTAAAGAACCAAAGCCAATGGAAGTAATAAAATTATATATATCGGTAGTATTAAAATTAATATCCGGATACTGCATAGCCTGGGTTAATATTTTTAATGTCCTGCCGAAATAACCGTTCAGTCTTGGTTTAATAACATTTTTAGTAAAATAATACAGGGGAGAATAATGATTATTTGCCGGATCAAAATAACCACTCACACTATCAGTTGTAACATTATTTTTCTTAGATATAAACGCAAAATAATTCATCGGTACAAATCCTTTTGCTCCATACAATAATCCGATATTTATGTTATAAAGGAATTGTTCCTGAGTCGGGGTTTCATGAAGATGAACATCATTAGGTTTAATCCAAAACCCATTTTGAATACCCAGGAAAAAGGGTTTATGTATTAAATTAAATCTATCCAGGCTAATAATTAGTCTTTCAATATTTAACTTTTTGTAATTTGTGTCCATATCCCGAGTATAAGGACAATTAAATAAATAAGCATTCAGTGATGGGAAAGCCAGATTAGTGCGTGCCAGAATTTCGTCAACTTTATAGTTTGGTTCCTCCCCTACTAATTCATTCCCCAATTTGCCGTTCCAGGTATTAGCTATGCTCATAAACAGGCGTATTTTTCCGCCGCTTGCATCGTTTAATAATTTATCTATCTCGTTTATCACTGCAAAATTATCGATGCAGGAAGGTTCATCGACCGTCTGATAAGCAATAATGTTATTATTAAGTGAATTGTGGGAGAATTGTGGTTCTTCATTGTTTAACGCGATTTTTTTAATAACAGTCCGAATTGAATCATTTTTAATAACCAAGTAACCTCTTTCGTCCCAAACAGTTATTGAATTTACAAATAAGTTCAGATAATCAACTTTTTTCCATTCAATTCTAAAATCAATTTGCGGAACGAACTGCATATTTCCATTATTTCCCGAACCTAACTTAGACACTTCCGATAAATCATAACCTGAAGTTACAGCTATCCATTTATCGTATCCAAGGAACTGATATACTTTGACTTCTTTGGGTTTACCAATAGGATGTTCTTGCCATCCCTTACCATTTTTTGTTTTATACACTGTGTGTAAAATACAAACGACTGTACTATCTCTTGAAATTGCCGGGACGGTACCGATATAAGCCGGATTTAATTTTATTTTGAGACTATCTGTACGAGTGTAATTTTTCTTACCGGGCTCAACGCTATAATATATTTGCTGCATGATTCCAGGACCGACACATAGTAATGGGCCAGCGACTGCTGAGTTATTAGTTTTCAGAACAGCCTTATTCATTTGCGGATCAATTGCTGTAGTGCAAATATCATTATTTTTAATTATTGCCAGACTGTCATTGCTGTAACGGCTATTTATTATATCCCAGTTAGAATATGCCCCATCAGAATATTTAGCAATTGTTATATGCGAACCATAGGCGTTATAAGGGATAACCTTTAGATTCGTATTATGAATGAATTGATTATAATATACATTTTCGGTACCGGTAAAACCAATTATACCATCCGCAACAGAGTCAAAATAGGAATAATTATAAAATGATTGATCCTGGGAATTCCAGTTATTCGGAATTATGGGTATGCCCTGAAATCTATCTAATAATGATTGGCTTAAAATAAGACTGTTTATGCCCGACAGTAAAAACAGAACAAGTACTATACATCTTTTCATGTAGTCTTATTTGAGAAAGCAATTCCTTATTTACTTAATTAAAATAAGTTTTTTAGTATCAGTAAAACTTCCAGCACGAATTGAATAAAAGTAGACACCGGAATGCAAGTTAGACGCATTGAAATTTATTTTATAGTTACCAGCTGGTTTTTCTTCATTGACCAATGTAGTGATTTCATTACCAAGAATATCATATACTTTCAATGATATAAATTGTCTGGAAGGAAGTGAAAATGAAATTAATGTATTAGGATTGAATGGATTAGGGTAGTTCTGGGAAAGCATATAATCTGCCGATATTTCTTTTTTATTTTCGATTCCCTGTCCAAAATCCCAAACACATTTGTAATATCCGGCATCAGGGGAAATTGAGGTTTCCTGAATTATGCCTTTATCTTTTGCGATAATTCTATAATTGAATGCAAAACCTGACTTCATTAAAGCGGTGTCAAGAGTAGTGGTTACTGTATAATGACCTATAGAAAGATATTGTACTAATAATTCAGGATTGGAGAGCAAAGAATCTCCCTTTTTGTAATAACTTTCAAAGACAACTGAATCTATAAAATTTACCAAGCCTTCTACCGGAATGCCGGAATTCCGATTATAATAATGTCCAACATCAAAATTCAGATTAAAGTTATTTGAATTGATGACAGTTAAGGGAGTAACTATAATTTGAGGTTTGTGATGACCTGTGTAATAATGCATATTCCCGAGTGAATCATATAGAATTGCCATCATTATATTACTATACGCGTAGGTCCCACCTCCCATACCATAATAATATGATCCGGAAAAATAACTTCCAAAGTTTTCAGCATAATATTCTGTATATGTATCATAAGGAACAAAAGCTTGTACTCTGTAAAAACCTTTATAATTATAGCTCTGAGAGAATAATGTTGTTGAACCTCCTTTTACTGTAGCATAATTAGTATCATTAAAGACAACATAATCCTGATTAAATGTATCCCCAATTGCCTTATTAAAATCCATATATACCCGATCATAAGGACTCACGAATTTATAGATTTTTTTATCACTTTCGGAATAACGCATCAAGCCCGAATAATTAAAATAGGTATTATTATTTATAACCGTATCTCTGGTAATAGTAGTAGTATCAATAATATAGCTAGTAAAGTAATTATTAGAATAAGATTTAAAATATTGATACGTATTACCCAGGTGAAGAGGAAGATAATTATTCCCGACATAAACAGACTGCGGGAAATTGAAAACTGATATCCCTAAAAGTAACAGAATAGTACAAAATATTTTTTTCATAATACTTTCCAGATTTGTACGAACAGTAATAATTTTAACTTAATTTATTCCAGCCCAATAGATTTAGTTTCTATATAATTACAAATATAAACTATAATTGTGAATATAATCAATAATCTATTTTGGTTATTTTAAATACTTTTATTTAAATATCATGTAACTTAAGTTTTGCAGTGTGATAATTAAATATTAACAAGGGAGTCGGCGAGGAGTTCTGCCTGGCGGAGGACGGTGAGGATGTTAGTTTTTATCTTTTTTATGTTTCATATATGAGTGGACAAACTTTCCAAACTTTTTATCTTTTTGCCTTTTTTCAACATATGACATTTCGTTAAACAAAGATTCCTTATATATTTTAATGTAATTCCGATAGCGCTCATTTGAAATTAGTCCATCTTCTATGCCCTTCAATACAGCACATCCTTCCTCAACAGTATGAGTACAATCATTATAACGACAATTATCTGACAATTCTGCAATTTCATTGAAAGTATCGTTTAGGCTAGATTCAATATTAATAATTCCGAGTTCACGCATTCCAGGATTATCTATAACAATTGACCCATTTTCAAGAACGACAAGTTCGCGTTGTGTAGTAGTATGTTTGCCTCTTCCATCTTTTTCCCTGATTGGATTAGTTTTATAGAGTTCACGGTTTATCAGGTTATTTAATAATGTGGTTTTACCAACGCCAGATGAACCGAGCAAGCAATAAGTTTCAAAAGGAATAAAATGTGTTTTAATTTCTTCTATATCAGTTAAATTATTGTTACTGAATGCTACTATTTTGATATCCGGTATGATATTATGAATATCATTTTTCTTACTCTCAATTTTATCTGTGCTTATAAGATCGCACTTACTTAAGAATATAACGGGTGTAATATTACTTTCATTTATCATTACCAGATAACGTTCCAGCCTTCTTAAGTTAAAATTATAATCCACTGACTGCATAATGATTGCTGTATCAATATTTGCAGCGATCAGTTGATATTCGATTTTCTTACCCGATGTTTTTCTTTTTAATAATGATTTCCGAGGTAAAATATCATGGATAACGGCAAAGGAATCCTCATCAAATAATTGTACATAGACCCAATCGCCGACAGCAGGAAAATCCAAAGAGGAGTCAGAATTGAATAAATATTTGCCGGTTAATTCGGCATAAATATCATTTTTGCCGTTTGAGATAACAAAGCTGTTTTTATTTACAGTAATCACTCTGGCAATTTGAAAATCATTGATTTTTGTCAGATCAATTTTGTCCTGAAACCAAGGGGTAAAGCCCAATTTTTCTATCATAATATATAATTATCAATTATTATTCATATCGATGACTACTAATGTATAGAAAAAGAGATTTTCT
>JARLHC010000059.1 GCA_031292455.1 Ignavibacteriaceae bacterium | reverse complement strand
TTTAAGACCGCAAAACTACTCCGAAGTTAAACCGATTATGGATTTACTCTATAAGCAGTTTAATTATTTCTTAGAGGTAATAAAAAACCAATCAGATAAACATTACCGCTTTATCCCCTTCCCTGAATTTACCAAAATACACGAACCTATCTGGCGAATGCCGAGCGGCACTAAAGTAAAAATTATTGAATAATTTTTAATAATAAAATTTACCGCCCTTTAACAACTCAATAAAATTCCCAATAATACTCATCTGCTCTCCCATTATAGCGATAGCCTTTCCCTTATCAAGGTAAATTCCACCTTGACAAGGTTAGGCAACCAATCGCTGCACTCGTGGCAGAAATGAGTATTAAGACGCTCTGCTCTTTTCCAACTAAAACAATTCCGTCAATTAACAAAATGAGGTATGTAATGAACTCTAAAGTCAAATCCGTTCTTGATTCTATTCTTGACCAGTTTAAGAATAGCGATAGCATTCCGCAGATGATAGCTCTTGCTACTTTCCCGACAGCCGACTTCCCGATGCACAAATGGTCTCTGCTAAATCAGTTGGTCTGTTACTTTACCGGCTTGACTGATTTCAGAGGCTATAAACAATGGCTTGAGGTTAAAAGATTTGTTAAGAAGGGAGAGAAATCCACGCACATTTTAGTCCCCTGGATTAAAAAGGATAAAGACGAACAAACCAATGAAGAAAAATCTCATCTTGCTGGATTTATAACCGCTTGCGTTTTCGCAGTAGAACAGACCGAAGGTGATCCGCTGGAATATCAACAAATCCAACTACCAGAGTTTCCTTTAATGGACAGAGCTATTGAGTTAGGTGTAAATGTCGCGGCGATACCGGGCAATTACGACCATTTCGGTTTTTACTCCCCTACTAAGAAAGTAATCGCCTTAGCCAGTCCCGAAGAAGCTATCTTTTTTCACGAACTAACCCACTTAGCCGATGAAAAGATAAACGGCAAATTAGAGAAAGGCCAAAATCCGTTACAGGAAATAACCGCCGAGCTTGGAGCTTTAGCACTCTGCAATATAGTTGGCTTAGACGGTTCAAAGCACTTAGGCAACCATTACCGCTATATCGAAAGCTATGCTAAAGAAATTGATATGTCGCCTTATTCCGCAGTCCTTAAAGTAATCAGCAATACCGAAAAAATCCTAAACTTTCTTTTAAAGGAGGAAAAATGTCTGATAGAACAGTAAGATTTAAAACGCTTGTCTGGAAGTTTAAGGATACTAAGATAGAATATCCCGAACTTTCAGAAATACCCAAAAAGAAAATCACTTCCCCTCAAGACTTTTTTGAATTATTTAATCCTTTAATGATAGAACAACCTTGTGAAATTTTTGTCCTGGCCTGGTTAAGCAGTTTTAATAGAGTAATCGGCTTTGATATTATTTCATCAGGTAATCTAAACAGTTCTATCGTCCATCCCAGAGAAGTTTTTAGGAGAGCAGTTGTTACTAATTGCGCTTCAATTATATTGGCTCACAACCACCCGTCAGGAAACACCGACCCCTCTAATGAGGACATTTCAATCACCAAAAAACTTATTGAAGTAGGTAAGATAATTGATATCCCAATATTTGACCATATCATTTTTGCGGAAAATTCCTACACCTCATTTGTGGAAAGGAGGCTGATATAATGTATTCACCTAAAATCAAGGAGCAGTTAATCCCTGTAATCTATAAAAGGGCAAGGAGAGAACACAAACCAATGACCGCCATTATCAATGAGCTAATAGAGGAAAGCCTTTATAAAACCTATTACTGCCGAAATTGTAATAATCAAATTGAGGCAGAGAAAGGCACTAAAGAGGCTTATTGCGACCATTGCCAGTCAGAAGTTTATTTAATAACCAGTAGTTTATAACTACTGGTTTTTTATTAGGGGATAACTTTTTAGACTCTCTGTTTTTTAGCTAATCTTAGTAAATATATAGACACACCATAACCTTGACTTATTTTTCTAATGGGTATATAATGATTATATCAACATTACTAGGGGGCAGAATAAATAAAGCGCATAATAAAGGCAAGATGTTTATCTCTCCCCCCTGGTATGCTCTAATAATATGAAGTACACATTATCATTACAACGCAAACACCGAATTGATTGGCAATTAATTATCCTATTATCGGCATCTATTATCATTTGGGCATACGCCTTAAATGGGATAGCTAATATAATTTTAAATTATAAATAGTATGAACGATTTAGCTATTGAACAATTAAACAAAGAGAAATTAAGAAAGAGTATTAATTCACAACTCTTACAAGGATTATATGATGCTGATTTGGCTCTAACTTCCCCGCTTGGTAAAGATTTAAGAGCAGTAACATTTACAGACCAATTAGCTAGCTTTTAATAATATGGACAAGCCAAGCTTAACTCAAATATCTAACTTTATTACCGCCTTAGAAACGAACGATAACTTCGGGATATATGACCTTGATAGCGACAAATCTTTTGAGGCTTTTAAGAAGATGAATACGAACCAATACAATTATTTATTATTTCTAATATTTAAAAAACACTATTTCAAGGTAAAGCAAATGCTAGATGAGCTTGGAGTAGAACATAAATAGTATGAACAAACTATTAGAGTTTCAAAAAAAAGTCGGCGCAATTTCTAAGAACAGCATTAACCCCTTCTTTAAGTCAAATTACTTTGACATTAACAAGCTGATTGATGTAATTAAGCCGATACTTAATGAAATAGAATTAGTTTTATTACAGCCATTAGAAAACATTAATGGAAAGTCAGCATTAAGGACAATTATTTATGATGTTAATGAGGGAGGTTGCTCTACTATTATAGATTTTACAACTCCACTTCCAGAAAATCCCGACCCTCAAAAAATGGGAAGCATTATAACCTATTTCCGCCGATATGCTATTCAATCCCTATTATTCCTACAAGCGGAAGATGATGACGGAAACAGCGCAGCGCAAACACTAAAGACGACAGCGAAACAAGAGCCGAGATTAGCGCAGAAAAATTTGATTGTTTCTTTATTAAAAAAGAAAATGCCCGAAATTAAAACCCCCGAAGATTACCAAGAGGCTTGTATGAGATTAACTGGTTATGAGTTATTGCCTGCTAATTACGATAATATTATTAATTCACTAAAATAAAAATCTATGAAAGATTTCATTGACGGATTATTCGTCAAAAACCCACGAGAGGGAACACCCGATTTTGTTAAGGGAAGTTTATCAATTCTAGTTGATAAGTTTACTCCCTATCTAAAATCAAAAGCCAACTCTAAAGGTTATGTCAATATTGATTTGTTAGTAAGCCAAGACGGAAACCTTTATGCAAAGCTTAACGACTGGAAGCCATTAGGAGAGGCAAAGCCTGAACCTGCCGAACACGAAATAGAGGAAGGTGAGGAAATTGATTTAACCAAAATTCCCTATTAGTTTCCTCTTAGGGTTCGGCTTCACGAAATCCCAAGCCGAACCTTATAGAGAAAAATTATGACCAATATTTTACTTGCAATTTTATTTTCCCTTAAACCATTACACCTGTTAAACAGATATAAATTATACCAGTTTTTAAGACTGTGCAAATTACCTGTTAAAATAATTTCGAGGGCAACGGCCAGCGGAGAAATAACCAGACTATCAGGAATAAGATTATTAATAATATCGATAGTTGAGTTTTTAAGAGATAAATAATATGATTAAATCAGATTACAATAAGAGATTTATGAAGAATTACGAATTGACTAAGATAAATTTTCTTATTCCTTTGGAATTGAAAAGTGTATTTAAGTCTAAGTTATCACTTGAGAACAAAGAGATGTCCGAAGTGTTAGTTAAGTTTATTATGAGATATGTTTCATCTAAAAGACAAAATTAAATTTAGAGAAAGATGAGAAGTCCAGGAATAGCGATACCAGAATGACGAGTTGTATTTGGTTAGAGTATTACCCAGAGAAGATAGTTAAGCTACCAGACGGAAGCAGTTAGATTAAGAGATTTGTATGATATTTTGAGTACGGATGACGTAAAAAGATTACGAGCCTTGTTTAACAGCAAGGGTGAGTATTTGCCGATAGATGAGGCAAGTAGAATTGATATAATTATTTGAGTAATGAATAATATGACAGAACAACGAGTTTTATTTAGTATAGAAGAAAAGCCGGTTGATGTAGATGATGATAAGTATAATAGAGATTATTGTTTTAGACAGATTTTGTCAGAGGAGTATTTATGGGATATGCGTTGCTGGTTTAAGCTTAAGCAGGAATATTCCAGAGAAGAAGTTAAGCGGCAGATTATGAAATGGCTTAAGGATGACGGTAATGGTAAGCGGACTTACAATTGCGGGCATTGTGTTTTTTGTATGAACAAGTTATTAGAAAGAGGTTTGGCAACCATAGATGAAATTGTGAACTTAGTTTTAAGGAATGATAGAATGAAATACGCTGATGCGATAGGTAGTTGGTTTGATAAGATATAATGATGTTTATTTTTACAAGAGATTGGTAGAAGCCTGTTTTTTGTATTAACCCGATGCCAAACCCTAAGTTTAAATGCCCTCGTTTGCTCAGTCCACTAATCGTGGATTTCGCCCTCAGTCCTTTAATCTTTACGCCTTAATGTGAGCCTGTAAAAATTAAGCTAACTTATTATTTTACTATAAGTTGGCTTTTTTGATATGTAAATTGTGTTTTTAATCAATAAACTATAATTTACAGATAAATTTACAGGTTTTTAGTGAAGGATGAGATTGACCTTTACGAATTAAAAGAGCAAGTAAAAGATATTTTCCCCAAAGGATTCGAGGGATATAAGCTTTTATGGGATATGCTTTATCATATCCGACTTTTAAAGTATATCCGCCGATCACAATTAAAAGAAATCGACAGCCGTTATTCTAAGATTTGCGCTGCCCATAAACTAATAAGACTTGTAGAAGTTGGACTAATCAAAAACACTCAAGAAGATATTTTTATCTCTACCTATAAATCTTTGAACCTATTTAAACAGTTAAAATATCCGACCGTATCCCTACCAAAAAACATTTCAGGTGAAGGCTCAATTAATGAATTGAATAATACCATTGTTTTTATTCAGGCTCTCAAATTAAAAGATTTTAAAGCGCTACTTTATCCGACATTTTATCTTGATAATAAACCCTTTTTAAAGCCGGACGCTCTACTGGTCCGATCGAAAGGAAACCAATATAAATTAGAGTTTTTAGAAATTGAGGCCAGCAAACCTTTATGGGAAAGTTGGGTTGAAGAAAAAAGAATCAATTATTTACACTTGGCACAAGACAAACAGGCTTACGCTTATTGGAAATCTCAATGTACTTACCTTGACATTATTCCGCCCGATATAAAAGATTTTAAGTTTTCGGTCAGTATAATTGGAGAGGTAAAAATGGATTTTGAAACAGGATTTAATTTTATGGAGAGGTTATGAACATTAAAGAAAATTTTAAAGACTTAAAGTATATTACCATTGGAATATGGGCTATCGCAGCCATTATATTTTTGGTTATGACTTTAATTTATACTTCAGCTTATTTGATTTCTTATTATGTTTTTAATTACACCGTAATTAATGATTTTAGATTAGGCGGTATAATTGTTTTTGTTTGTTCTTGTTTTTTAGCTTTTTATGTTAACGAGATAACAATTAAAAAACTATTCTTCTATTGCTCTAATTGTTTGGAGAAAATATATCTTTATAAGATTAATGATTTTACTTGCCCGGAATGCGAACAGCCTGGTAAAAGTTATAAACACCTTTTAAAGAAATGCGATTGTGGCGAAGAAATAGATTTTTATGAGTGCCCTCATTGTAAACACGAAATAGACCTTTTAGCTGAGTATAATGAAAATCAATTAAGGATTAAAAGAAAGGAAAGGAGATGAAGAAAGTAGCTAAAAATAATTATTATGGAGAACCTAAACCGATAGAAAGTCTTGTTGTAAAGTCGGATAATTTATCGGAAACGCAAGATGCTATTCAGGAAAAGAACACTTGGGATTTTACCAAGATGACTATTGAAAAATTAGGTAAAGAGCTAGAGTCTTCAATAAATAATCACACACCTATTTTCCTTTGGTCTAAAGAAAGGCTTAACAATAAGATTAGATTGGATAACGACAAGCAGATTTTAATACTTGAAAAAATACAAAACCTAAGAGCAATTACTAAAGAATTTAGCCAATTACAGGCAGATGCCATTTTTAGCGAACAGTTTATTAAATATTTAGTGGCCGAAAAACAAATAGAAGCGGAACAAATCTTAAAAGAGTTAGTTGCCACTCATCAATTTAGAATTAATACAATCAATACTAATATTAAATTAACCACTTCCCAGATAGACCACGACCAGATAGAGAAAGATCGCAAGAGAGCAGAGAACGAAAGGACAATAGCGGAAGTAGAAAAGATAAGAGCGGAAACTGATACTATTCATACTCAGAACGAATTAAAAAGATTAGTTATGAGTAAAATAAATTTTGATAATTTTCCTCCCGCTTATATTTCTGAATTATTAGCCGCATTGTCTAATATTAATATTAAACCTTTTAGCCAGTTCGAAATGGAGGAAAAACTAAAAGATATTTATTTCAATATGGAAAAAACTAAAGCCAGAAAAGCCGAAGTCGAGGTAGATGATTTTATGAACTCCGCTGAATTTAGAAAATGGAAAAATGACAGAGCGAAAAGGGATGCCGAATTATAAACTTAAACTTGGCATACTTCAAGACCTTGATGCCGAGATACCTTATATAACCGATATCAGAAAGCGGTTTAACCACACCTACATAATCGGTAAGACCGGCACCGGCAAGTCAGTCTTAATGGAACGAATGGCTGATTATGATATTAAGTTCGGACTCCCCACGATCTTCATTGACCCTAAAGGCGACAGCGTAAACAAGCTGACCGGAAATAGTAATTATCAATACATCTCTTTCAAACACCCAGTTAAGATTAATCCTTTAAGACGTAAAGGTTATAAGGTTGATACTCTTATCCGAGAGTTTACCGATGTTATGGATATTATGATAACCGCTACCACGATTAACCCCGAGGCGACCGTCAGAATGAAAGAGATTCTAGCCAAAGCTATTAAGGGTTTTAAGGAAGAAGACAGAAGCATTCATTTTTTAAATGAGTTTTTAAGTTTCAAAGATGTCCGACAAAGATACCCGTTTGATGCTACTACTAGGAAATGGTTTAATGAAATTGAAGACACTAAGAAAAGCGGATTTAAGAAAGTCAGCGATTATATAAACACAATGTCCAGTATTGCCAGCCGACTTTCGCAGTTCCTAGATAATGATGAAATGAGCCAATTTCTAACGACCGGAGAAAATGAATTTGATATAGCTGATTTTATTGAGTCAGGGAAATCACTACTTGTTAATACAAACACAAGCGACAACGATAACCAGCGTTTCCTTTCAGCTTTAATTCTTTACTCAGTATTCTCATATATCAAAGACGAAAAAGTAAAGAAACCTTTAATGATTTATATTGACGAATTTCAAACCTCAGTAAATTCTAGTTTCCCTACTCTCCTCCAATTCGCGCGAAGCTGTCAGGTAGGGTTTACTATTAGCCATCACGATTTTTTGGAGATAGACAAGAAAGTCCTTAGTTCGATATTCGGAATAGTTGGGTCCTATGTGGTTTTCAATTGCGGCGATACGGAAGCGGAACGCTTAGCCGGAATAGTCAGGGTCAAAGATTCAGAAATAATGGATTTGGAAGATTACACCGCTTATTTGAGATTAGGAACTAAAAACAGTTTAATAAAAACATTTCCTCCCCTTAAAGAATCATATACACCCGATACACCCCCCACAGGTTTAGTAGAAAAAGAACCAACCTATAACTTCTTGTCAAATGACTGGATTATGATATAATTAAAAAGTCAAAGCTATCAAGGGAAAACCTTGATTGAACCGGACTTGCCACGAAGCGCCAATAATCCATTAGACATATCGAAAGGTTAACGGGTAGGTAATACCTTAGTCTATGGGGAATGTCCACCGGTTCGGTTATGATAAGCTGAGAAGTTGAGGACAAGACTTTTCGGATATTATTTTTTGGCAACGCACTTAATAAAAGGCTAAGGAAACTTGGCCTTTTATTTTACCTATGATATAATGAGAGTAGTTCATTAAACATAGGAGTAATAATGGAATTTCTAAATTTCAGCGAGATAAGCCAAAAAGTATCATTTCAACAATTACTGGATTGGCTTAATATCCCCTATTCTACCCAGAATGGCGAGATCAAAGGCGAGGGATTTATTATTAACACAGTCAAAAACCTTTATCTTAATCCTAATGGGAAGGAAAAAGGAAGTGTTATTAATTTCCTAGCCAATCATAAGGGATTGGACATAAGGAGCGCAGCCAGCGAGCTTAAAAGACAATTTCTAACCGAAGCCAAAGAACCAAAAAGAGAATTGCCTAACCTGGAATTACATTATTGTAAATTCTTGGAAGACAGGGGGATCTCTGAGGAAATGGCTAAGGAATACGAAATCGGTCTTGTAAAACAGCACTCCATAATAGCCGGGAAGATAGCTTTCAAGGCTTATGACGAAAACGGTCAGCATTCCGGTTATATTGCCTACAATCCTCAGAAAGACGAGTGGTTTTTCCCTAAAGGTTTCAAACGCACCTTGTATAACGCCCACCGCATTAAAGGAGAGGAAGTAATCTTAACAGTTTCCATTTGGGAAACCCTTGAATTTATTGAAGAAGGTATTCCTTCCGTCTCCTTAGTTGGTAAAACAATGACCGACATTCAGGCTGAGCAGTTATCCAGGTTCTCCCGTGTAGTTCTTGTCCACCCCGAACCGGATAATATAGTCGTTAGACTTGCGAGGAAATCTTTTGTCAGAGTAAGCCCTCTTTAAGGGGGCTTCTTTTATTAACAGTTTATACACTTGACACCCCATAGGGTATAGGAATATAATTAGAATATAATAAAATGAACGAAGAATATTTAGCATACTTAGACAACCTCAATAACAAAGAAAGAAGCGTATTCCTTTATCGCTTAGTTTTAAAACTCCCCATCAAAGAAACCGCTCAAAGATTAAAAATCTCTGTCCGAAAGACTAAATACATTACCAAGATACTTCAAGAGCAGAAAGAGCTAATTGAAATCAAGGACTATATCTATCAGTCATTCCTTGTTTAGTTTGATTTGTTATAAAATAATTAAATAAACGGATATGGCAACGAGGCACATATCATCAAATAATTATTAATGCATACAGGAGGCCAAATACCCCCTGTTTATGCTTGATATATGTTTAAAGTATTTTCAAACATACCTGACGGAATTTATGATAGTTGTTTTACTGTCTTTATAGGAGAACACGCTAAAATGGTAAAATGGTTAGGGAAAAGATATCCGGGTGTATCAATGTCTGATGATAATAATCTTGGAGAGTCCTTCACTATAGAAAGTAAGGACAAAATAATAGTTAATGTTATTTGGCTTCATAAATATAATCACTCCCTCTCCGATCAAGGTGTTCTAGTCCACGAATTATTGCATTACACCATAAGAGAAATGAAGCGCAGAGGATTTATCCTTAATAATGGAAGCGAAGAAGCCTATACTTATTTTTTGGAGAGTGTCTATAAAAATGCTTTAGAAAGGTTAAATAAAAAGGCTAAGAAAAAATAATATGCAAGCCATATCGGGTTGTTTTTTCCAATTAATAGTAGGGTTATTCTTTATCTGGTTTGTAATGGTTCACCCCGCTTTAGTAGACGGTCTAGTTTCCGCAATGTCTAGCGTATTCACTTTGATAGTCCTGCTTATCACGCAGATTATCAACGCTATTGGGAAATAATATATAGGGAGCAACAGGATTTACAAATTAAACCTCAAATAAATCAACAAAGTCATTTTTGTTTTTAGTTGACACAATAAATCTTCTTAAAACCGATTCTAAATTTGATGGCTCAGCCCATATATAATCACTTTTCGAGTTTAGGTATTTCCAAAATGCAAGAAATATCATTCCAGAGGTATACTCTTTATTTAATTTTCTTACGACGTTTTTAAGACAATTCTGGTAATGTCCTGAATACTGGTGGTGACCGGAATCAAGAGCAATGACAGGTTGTTTTTCTTTCGGCAAGTATTTATCAGAAACTTCAACCTTTGAAAAATCCTTATAAATTTTAGTTATTGTCGAAGAAATTGCCACCATAGCATTAATATTTTTAATTTGGAGCCACATCACCTTACTTGAATCAAACTCCTCCATGATTTCTTTCTTATTTATAACGACAATTTGTTCTGAATAATTATCAATTACACTTTCTTCTGAATCAAAGAGACTTGCCTTTGTTTTTGAAATAGTGCTATATTTTTTTATAGCATCTATAGTCTGCTGGCTTGCGAGTTCTAGTTTTATTAACTTTTCAATTGTTTCATCAGTTGAAATTATATCCTTAGAGTAATCGATACAATTCAAGTATTTATTTAGTATCAATTGTGCGTCATTAATTAATGCATTCATCTCTTTTTTACTACCGACAATATCACCAGTATCGTATAAAATAAGGTATTTTCTTCCTACTGTTTTACCATACTGCATCAGATATAACTCGGGGCTAGTAAGTCTTGCATAGGCTTTCTTTTTGAATCCAAATTCAACTTCCACGTAACGTATATGTTCATTGTTTATCAGCAACTTGATTGGGATTTTTTCATTTATTGGTTTTGCATCATCAAGTGTGCCTGCAATTAAGACGCAATCATTACTTAACATCTTTTGGTATAACTTATTAGAATGATCTTTGTCCTGTATGAATGTACATGCAGGAAATAAAATAATGTCTGCCCCCTGCTCAATTGATTTATTCACGAGATTTTTTATTCTTTGAAGATAAATATCCGGATCAGAATTAAAATCGTTTATAACTGTAACTTTTTGACCAGCCCATTCATCCGAGTACAATTTTAAATCCTTTTTCGAAATACCAAGGTCCAACACTATCCTTGAAATTTTCATATTATTATTCCTTTTATTATTTCTTCATCTATTGGATACACATTACTTAGCCCCAGACTCTTTAAAGTATTTAAATTATATTGTCCGCTCATTTTTGAAATTAACAGCCCAACGTAAAAGAATCTTGACATATTAAACACACCACCATTCAAATGTTTATTAACAGAGGATTCCACCTCAATTCCAATTAATGGAAACTGTAATGTTTCTTCCGGATATAGTTTCAAATAGTTCAATATAGGATAATAACAAAATTGTTCTTTCAGTTTTTGACTGATAGAGGATAAAAATCTCTTAAATATTTCAGGAACAGGCATTACTAAAGCAAAATCGATTTTAGGCAGGTAGTAAATATCATTTATCTTCTTAACATTTTTAACAATATTATTAACCGGATCATGGATATATTTTCTATACAATCGATAATTAGACTCATCATTTGTTTCTATTTTTTGTAAATATTGTATACTACTGTAAGACCATATAAGAGATTGCGGAGTAAAGTTTTGGTGGACCGGTAATTTTGTCATATTCAATATTTGAATTATTTTGTCCATCAGGTAACTGTCATTTTCCCCACCGACTTTACTCCTTGCTTCTATTGTGGAAGGCAAGGGAGTGCAGGGCGTTATGATATTATTGTTCAGGGATGATAGCTCGATATTCTTTAAATATTCCCAGTCTAAAAAGATAAAATTATTTTTACCATAGAATTCCATAAATGTACGGCATATTTTCACCCCTCTTCTGTAGGTATCTTTTTCGTTTGATGCTGCGTCATTATTTACTATAACAAAATTCATATAAGAATTAAGCAGACTAAGATTTAGAAAATTTCCCATTTGATTTTTTGATGTTGTTGTTGAACCCTCAATTTCAAATGCTGCAATTGGAATATTATTTAATAATGATTCCCATTTATCATCTTTATCAACCAATCTACTGAGTATGTTAAGATTATGATTTCCTGTTTTCATAAACCATATGACATCATAAACCGGACAATAATCTTTAGTCTGTATTCTTCTGTATTCCGAAACCGCTCGAAATCCTAGTTTTTGACCAAGGTTAACGAGGAAATTCTGGATTATTTTTGTTTCTATTTTTGGCAATATTCATCCTTTATTTAAGAATTCATAAATTGATAACTCATATGGGTAGCGGTATATTTTTTTTACCCGATACCCCGGAATAAAGTTATATTTATTAAAAAGTGTTTTTGATTAGAACATATATATATATAAGAGCGGATGTCATTCCATTTTATTTTTAATTTCTGCATAACCAACAGATATATTTAATGAAGCTTTTTTTTACAGAGAGGACAATAAGGTCCATATATTTCACCATTAATTAAATCAATGATTGAATCATAAACGTCTTGAATAATAATTTCGTTTGGCAAATTGCTAACACAATCTGCGCAAATAAAGTGTCCATCAGAACAAACCTTTGCAACGTATTCTTCTTTTTCCTCACCACAATAATCACAAATTCTCATTTTTATTTTTTCTAGATTTATTTTTTATTCTTATTCGTTCTTCTGCAAAATCAGAATATTCTTATCTTCAATAAATTCATCTTTCAAATCGCAATACAGCTAGGTTTGCCAATCAGCTTCCCATTCAATCTTCCTTAGTGGAATCAAAGAAATGTTTTTGCAAATACCTGGTGGATTCTTTCAGTATAGTTTTCTGATTTCATATTAATAAGTGGTGATTGGAAATGATGAATTTAATTATTATGAGAAATAATAATACACGGAACTATTTTTTTCGCATTATCCGGTCAAACCAAAGAATACACTCAAGGAGGGCGTTGACACAAGATTTTACCGTATATATTGTTGGTTTATAATCAGTAATATTAGGATGTACTCCATGATCACTAGTCACTGGATGAATCATTTCGACTAATTCTTGGATCGGGCCAGAATAAAATACCTCAGTTTGTGGTATATATATTTCCTTTTTCTTTTCCGGATTTCCTATTAAATCAGTTTGTGCTATAAACTTTTCCTTTTCCGGGTTCCCGCGTAAATTAGTGTGTATACCCCAAAAACCTTTATTACTATTTTTATCAAGATATTTTTTCGGAATTATGTCTTTTTTTTGTTTTATTATTGTCTGAAATATGCTCTCTAGAATCCATCGGGTATCTTTAAGATTTTGTTTTATCTTATCAACTCTGTCCTGGTTAGCCAAAAGATTAATCAATTGAGTTTCGGTATCTGCAGACAATTTATGGTAATCAATTACTTCGAATACTTTAGAATAGCTCCTTCGTATTTTAGTTTTATCAGATGATAAAGATTTAATTGTCTCGAATAGTCTTTCGATTTCAGTATCTGATTTATAAAATAATCTATCTTTTCCCCAGCATTTTTCAACAAGTCTATATCCCTCAATATCACTTGTAAGGATATAATAAGGGATGTCAGCATAATTTGTTTTTAAAAAAACAAGTGATTTGAGGATGTGGTCTATACTTGATATATGATCATCTTGCTCATATCTGCATTTTGCCTCTAAAATAACACATGCGTAGAGAACAGGCGATTCTTTCAAATCATCTTCCATCTTTTTGAGATTAGTTATATGATCTAATCGAATTTGATATTCTTGATAAGCTAGATCTATACGAATCTTTGCAACTCCTATGTTATCATCAACATATAATCCTCTAATACTCATAATTTTATCTACTCCAACCACCTAATAGATACTTATACTGCAAAGTGATTATAAATTCAGTGCCTCTATTTTTAGGAATAATTTTTAAGATTCCATGGTGTTTCTCAACTACTCTTTTTATGTAATTTCCACCCAAGCCAAGACCCGGGCTATGAGTCCCTTTAACTCCCAACTTAAAAAATTCTTCTTCAGTTAATTCAAATTTGCATCCATTATTACTAAATTTAATAATCAGCTCACCATTAGTGTCGTCGTCAATTACTTCAATTTCTATAATCTTTCTTTTATAATTATTTCCCTTAAAAGCATGCATATGTGAATTTAGGATGAGTTGGTCTAACATTTCCAAAAAAGAAGGTTTGTGAATAAAACAATCGCTATCGACACATTTTAATATGAATTCATACTTATTTCCATATTCCTTCATTTTATGTGTTATAAAATCGGTCAACATTGGTTTCAAATCATAAAAATCAAAATCCTCTATATCTATATCGACAGAACCATATTGAATTGTTTTTGTTACTAACCCTTCAATGTTCCCAAGATAATCGTCCAACCTTTGCAATGCATCATACACTGTTTCTGAGACTGAATTGATATTTATTTCATTTAGCGAATCAATATCTCCTTCAAATAGTTGGTCTTTAATTTCATTGATATTATCTTTTAATAGACCTTTCCTTTTAAGATAGTCTTCTAAAGACCTGATAGTGGTCTGAATATTAAAAATGTTGGGTCCGATATTATTTGAAATCATATTTATTGTGTCTTCTTGACCCTTTTCTTCAGACTTAGATATTGCTTTACAATTCGCAAAAGGCAACTTACCATAATGAACAATAAATTCATTTAATAAATATTTCTTTTCCTGCTCACACAAATTAGAATCTATAACCTTCCAGGAAATTAATAAATCCAAACTATATTTTAATTTCCAAAGGTGTTTCCCAACTGGAAAACGATCAATACTATTATTTCTAGAATCTACCAATTGTTTAACATGTTTTCTTAAATTATTCGACGTGCCTATGTACAATATTTTTGAACCTTTTACCCAGTTATTTTGCAAATAATTAATGGAGTCACCTGAATTTGTTGCACCATCCTTCAAAAACTTTACTATAAAGTCTTTCGGTATAAGTATTAAATAAACTCCACTTAGCTCAGGTAAAATAGAATAATTATTTTTTAGACTTCCCATTCGGATAAAATCTTTATATCCTCTGTTCTTCAACTCCTTAATATTTAAATTTTTCATTGTCATCTTTTTTTTTATATTATTTTTACTAACCAAAGATACAGCATTCATTTAGAGGTTAGATTTCTGCAATGTTGCTGCAACGTAACTCAGTTAAATATCTTAATCTTTGAAGGCTCAGCCTTTATACCGTAAAACTTAGCCCCACGCTTTCCTGCAATGGATATTTGAAAATTATCTATCATAGTATGATTATCTATAGTTTCCTTTATTTTTGTGTTTATCTTAGAAATATTGCCTCTAAATGTTTGAATTCCCATTTCAAGTCCATCTTTAATCATTTTATGAAGGCTTAATCGGTTAAGCTCTAAATCGGGAAATGATTCTTCATGAAAAGAATAAATAATCTCCATGAACTTAATTGGAATATAAATACCTGAAAACTTTTCATCTCCTTGCCCATTGATTATTCTTTCGGCAAAGTAACGATAATGACAAAATTCAATAGGAGACAAATCAACCGGTATTTCACCAATGAATAATGTACCTCGTTTGATATTTAAGATAGCTTTAGGCAGCAAATCTTTTTTTAGAGAGTTTAATTCACTTTTTAACCGGAGTATTTTGGGAAGAGTTATATCCAATTTAACTTCAATATTTTCTGAGTTTCCAAACTTTGGATCCTTTATTTTTATCAAATGAAGAGGGTATTGTTCGGAAAAATCTCCTGATTCAGCCAGAAGTATCCAACAAACCTGCATTGCGGGAGTACCAGAAGAAATTGATGCTATGTATTGTGTGTTTTGGTCCTTTGTTAATTTATCTGCAAATTCTTTTAATACCCAATAAATCTGATTATGATCAGTAACATCTTTAATAATTAGCTCGTACGGATTTACTTTTTCAGCGAGTTTCCTTTTAATAATTTCAGATTTAAGATAATTTGTAATTGTATAATAGTCAGTGCCAGTTTTGCCGGATTGGTTCCATAGAAGAATAACTTCATTAAATTTTTGATTGGTTAATGCAGTTAATATTGCCCCATCATTTTTCCCATTTAGTTTACCTTGGTCATTTGTCCCAATAAAAGAGATAAGAATTTTTTTACTTTTCATATAGCCTTAATATAATAATTCGAAACTGTATTCTATCAATTAAAGTAGAAATCCGTAACATCGCCTTTTTTGTTTTTTCTAATACTTTAGTAAGGTCGCCACGAACTCCGTTACTGTTGTAATATTTTATACCACTTGCAAAGTGTCTAACATTAGGCAATTCTTTTTCAACTGTCCGCCAAACCAATTTCCAAATATTTGGTGTATCTGTCGTGTGCGGATGGTGAAGAATTATTTCGGGATTGAATTCTTGACATAGTTTTTTGAATTTGTCTGCGATTTTCTTTTTCCAGTCGTGTGGGTTTGCTGTTGCGTGTCCTCGAGGATGATATACATTGAGATCGTGGCAACCCGAAAGGGGACTCGAACCCCTACCCAAGTATATGGACTAGACCACTTACAATAAATTACTTACTGAAATGATGATTGATAGATGCTTTTAATTATATAGTTCTTTTATCGCTAAAGATCTTTTTAAATTTTTACGAATCACAAAGATTGTGCTATAACTAATCCTAATAACAATCCACCACCAACACAAGCTATAATAGCTAATAAAGTGCCTTGACTCTCTGCCTGCTGAACTGAATTAACTAGGTCACTTTTGTCAAGACATATTATTTCGGAATGATCTTTACCAACTACTTTCGACAAACCAAATGCTGTTTTTTCCACTAAGTTACTAGCATCATTTTCTAATTTTGCAATTCCTCCTTTACCTTCCCATACAACATCACCTAAATTAGTATCCCACACCTGACATTGAACATAAAGCTCAGATATTTTGATTTTTGATAAGGTACTTGTTTCTGCATCTGCAAGTAATCTGGTATACAATAAATATTTAACCTGCAATGCCTTACCTAACTTTATAACCACCTCTTTTGGAACAATACCTGATGTATAATAACCCGTCAAAGACTTTGTATATTGTTCAGATAATTCATTCTCATTCAAGATAGTAATAACTTGTTGGGTAGATTTAACATTTTTATCTCCAAATTCTTCTCTAAAATATTTAGTTATTGCATCACCCATCGGGCGTCGGAATTGCTCTTTTTCATCACCACCGAGAACTGGCAGTATTCCTATAGAATACTCTGAAATTTTTGACCGATTGAAATCAATGTTTTTATAACCAGAGCAACTCGTATCAACAAAAGTTCTAGAAGGAGCACAGCCTGTGAGATACAAAAAGATTACAATACAAATTATTATTAACTGTTTCATATTCCGAACCCTTATATTTTGATTATTTATATCATTATTAGTTATACTGCAAATCATGTTGATCGTTTTATATAAATAAACATACTGTTATATATTTATTATGAGTATTTTTTTTAAGATGTCACTTTATCATTGAAGTTATTATCAGTGGCTTAACCTGTCTGCATGGTTTAGATTAAGCATTCATAAGTAGCTAGTATTAAGATAATTCTAATTTATTTTAATATCAATCAAAACTTAACATAATTAGAATTCTTGTAACCCGAGAAGTTTTGGATTTATGTTAGAAAAAAGAAGTAAGGGAGAAAATATAGAAGTCGTTAAACAAGAAAATAAGAAAGAAGAAAAGGAATAATTATGGAAGAAACTATTAAAGGAACAAGTGTTTCAGTTATTCTAAGATGGGTTAATTACTTTGAAAACAAACTTAATAAAGAAACTTTATATAGCATAAATCGTATTGGTGGATATTCCATTGATCAGGATAGCAAAACTTATGCAATATATCTCAATGATATATTCGGTTTCTCCGGAATACTAAATGATACTTTTCCTGCATCTAAAGATTATTATAATTTTACCAGAAAATGTTTACAACACATTAGAGATATTATTTCTGGTAAATAGAATACTTTATTACTTGCCAAACAATTACATTCACGGCAATAAGGAACTAAATTATTCTTATTTCCTCTTGATGACCTTTCTTTTCGTTTTCCAACGTGATTGAAACTATATGATATAATATGGTCTATTATGTCGGCACATTCACCACAGCAGAAGCATTTTTTAATCTTCATAATTTTACGCTTATTCTGTCAAGTTGAGTGTTTTAAGTCAAAAAAGACCTTACGGGTTGTTTTTTTGATTTACACTTCAAGGCGAAGCAATTCATATTTCTCGGTCCCCATTTTTATTGGGCTTTCTGAGTCGATTTTCTCGTTTCTCTGTTTTCGCAGACTGCAAAGATGTTCTAACAATCTATCTCTATCTCTTTTATCGTAGTCATCTTTATCTACCAGTTTTTTAAGTGCCTGGCCAATGTCAGATTTGGAGTGGTTTTTTCCGATTATCGCATTAGCTAGACAGGTGTAAGAACTCCAATATGGATTTCTTGCCTGCAATGACTTAAAGGCGCTTTCTAGCTTGGTCATATTATTTTAATAAATTTTTAAAAAACAAATCCCAAGTTTCAAAAGCAGCCTTCCTTTCCTGCAAAGTGTTTATTGTTTCCTGCCTTAATCTGCTAATAAATATCGGATAGCAAACCTTTCTTTTCTTTGTCATACAAATTGTAATACAATGACTAGTTCTTTATCCTTAAAGATGTTATTGATAGCTATTTTAGGAGTTAGTTATTATCCAAGTAATCTATCCTACAAAAGATTATCAGGAGTTAGTTTAAGTCCCCCGTTGTCAGTCGGCGACAGAGCAGGGACTGGTATTAGCTCCCAACAAAGAATTTTTTAATTTATTTTTGACGAAAAAGTTTCTTATTCGTAACCGTCAATAGCTGATTGTAAAAAAAGCATTACTATGAGATAATCTACCCCATTTCCGACGGGACTAGCGCCAAACAACAGAGTATAGGTGATTAGCCCCTAGTAATGCTTTCTGCTAGTCCCGTCTTATTGAATTTGGAAATTACAAATCCAGTATACCACAACAGAAAAATATGACAAGAGGTTTATAGGTTTTGGTTTATTTTAATAAAAAGTCCTATTTTAATTATCATAAACCAAATATTAAATGGAGTATGGTAATGGATTTAAAGAAAGCAAAGCAATTAGAGGATATTAAGTTAAAATACGCGGAAAGCCAGCGGCATTATACCCAAGTTTTTAACCCATATTATGAAAAATATTATATCAAAAAGAAAGAATTTATTTCTTCCATTAATAATGCTTTTGAAAAATATTTTGCCTCAGATGGATTTAATATTTCTAAAGGTAATAATACAATTGTGGCGAAATATAATACTCTTGAGATATTATTAAGGTCCCCTCTACCAGAAGAAACATCAATCGGTGCTTATTTAGTATTTGATTTAGAATATGATAAGACTAATCACAAGCTAATAGTAAAAAAGGAAGGAAGTGAATACACCAGTGGAATTCAAATCTCTGAACGCACTTCTCCGATTGATCAGATACAGGATGAGATTAATGAATTACAAACGAGAATTGATAAAATAAATACTGATATCAGCAATGTTGATAGTATAATTAAGGAATTAGACTCGATTAAAATTTATTTTGAATTTATAGATAAGAATAATAAAAAACTAAATCGAAGTAGAAGATTTAATACTTTTGAAGAAATTTTGAATATTATTTTTAGTGAGTCTTAATGATTTAATTGTTTTTGAGGATATTTCTTAAATATTATTGAGATATATAATATGAAAACATTTATGATTACTTATACAGTTAAAGATAAAAAACCTACTCTAAGTGGTATTATGCCCAGTGAATGGTTTGATGTAATCAGTAAGGAAGATGTCCCTTATAAATTATATAAGAAACTTAATCTTACAAAAGAAGAGTTTGAAAAGAAATTTAAAATTGTTGAAATAAAAGAAATATAATAAAACTATATATCCTTTACTTTTTATAAGAGCGTGATATAATATAAGTATATCATGCTTTTTTTATGTCCAAATCAAAAGCCTACTATCGGAACAAGGCTGACCGTCTATTTCAAGAAATAGGAAGAAAGAAATACAATAAATGCCTAATCTGTAATAACCCCGTTTCTTGCCTGCATCATTACTATCCAAAGTCTTCCGCCGGAAACCTCCGCTATAATTTTGATAACGGAGTTCCACTTTGTGCCGGACACCATTTAAGACATCATTGCGGATACCCTGAAATACAGAACGAGATAAACTTTATAATGGGTGAAGAATGGTTAACAAGACTTAAAGCAGAAAAAAAGAATTTCATTAAATGCGATACAATCGGTTATTACCAAGATAAAGTTTCTGAACTTCAGGAAATTTTAGACACTCTTTAGAAAATTCTCCAATCATTTCCAATCGTTTCCAATGCCCTTTAACAACCTATCAGATAATTTATAACCAACAAATAAGAGGTAAAAAATGACTCGAACTTTATTACAAGAAATCGCCCACCAGATCTTTGGCGGAAAAACCAAGTCATCTCACTTCCGTAATAAAAGAAGTCAAGATTACGAGAAAGTGATGTACAAGATGAAACAGGCAGCTTTTGAAAACAAGAAAGCTTATGAGATAGCTAAACTTAGAGCAAAGAGCAAAGGGTGGATTTAAGCGGCGCAACTATAATGTGCCAGCAGAAAAAAAGCCCCCAGGCATTACGCACTAGGGGCACTCAAAACGAGCCACTTCTTCATTACGATTAAGTGGCTTGTTCTCTTAATAGTCGCCTTAGATTTAAGGGTAGCGAGCAAAACATCTTTATCAAAGAAGATACTACCAGCAAGTCTGAAATATCCGGGCAGTTGCTCCTTTCTCAAGTAGCACCACTTTTCGGACTTATTCAAAAATTTGGCAACCTCTTTGATAGTGAGATAAGGGGAGTCCATACGAACCTCTTATTCCCTATCCACCATTTTGTTGATTGCACACCCTACACCTATACGAACCTATTAATTTTTACCAAAAACAATTTAACAATCATAAGGAGATAAATCAATGGCACAGTATTACCGGAAACTTAGCAAGGGAATCAGGTTTTTTTACAAGTTTGATCTAGACGGGAAAACCTATTACTCAAAATGTATTTACCTTTCCAAGCGTGAAGCTCAAGGAGCGGAAAGAGAACGCTATAAACTGTTAGATGAAGAGCGCCGGTTTGGAAAGCAAGACAAACCATTGCTTTTAGATGATATGATAAAAGAGAGGGTTAAATTCTTAACAGTCAAATACAGTCAGAGCCATAAAATAAATAGCGAACACTACCTTGATCTATTTGCCGAGTCTATTGGAAATTCAGATATTAGAGATATTAGCAGAAAAGATGTTGAGGATTTTTTACTGGATTATTCTAAAAGACTTAACGGAAATAAAATAGACAATTATCAGGTTAACGCCGCACTAAAGACAATCAAGGCAATGTTTAACTATGTTATAGAAAGTTATGATCTACCTATCAAAAACCCCTGTAAGAGTATTAAACCTTATTCAGTTAATAAGAAGCTGAAATATATCCCACCCGATGAGGATATTGAAAAGGTTCTAGGTCTGGTTAATAAACGCCAGAAACTCCTGATCCGGTTCATAATGGAAACCGGCTGCCGGATAAACGAAGCTCTTAATTTGGAATTTGGGGATATTAAAGATTCTTATCTTGTTTTCTATACTAGGAAGTCAAGGAATAGCAACCGAGTCCCCCGAAAAGTTCCTATTCCTGAATGTATTAAAGGATTAACGGGAAGAGGAAAGGTGTTCCCAGAATGGACCGAACAACCGAAGTTTTTAGACCATGTTCTAAGAGATAAAAAAATGAAGGTTTGGGGTTGGCATTGTCTCCGCCACCGCTATGCTTCATTACTTTCTAAACAGGGAAAACCTTTGTTCGAAATCATGAGTTTATTGGGACATTGTTCAATAACCACGACTCAGATCTACCTTCAAATGTTATCGTAACCAATTCGTAACCATTTAAAACAAAAAAAGACTTACATTTTACTGTAAGTCTTTATTTTTTAAGGGAGTGGGGGCTGAAGGAGTCGAACCTCCGACCCTCTGCTTGTAAGGCATGTGCTATTTAAATCTTAACATAATTACTGATTTTATAAATTAACTTGGAGAATTTAATGAAAACATTCATGGAATTTTGGGGTCAGCTTCTGCTCGATGTAGAATCCTTTGCAGCCGAAAAATGGAACGAACTCAAGCAGGATGCACTCGACGATGCCAAGAAATTCTTAACGGAAGTAAAAGATGACGTTCAGCGTTGGATATCCCTTCTTGCAGAAGGTAAATTAACATCCGATGAACTCCAATGGCTCATAAAAGGTAAGCGGGATCTTGCCGAACTCCTCTTCCTAAAAGAAAAAGGACTCACCAAACCCGATCTCGACAAATTCTTCGAAGGCCTCCTCCAAACCATCCTCTCCACCGCCTTCAAACTATTACTCTAATTACTTGATATTCCCAATAAAAGCGGCCCCTCCCGCCGCTTTTCTATTCTAATGTCTCCATGTTCAGCCATTTTGCTTCATTATTACCTCATAATGTCTATTTTAATGTTACTTATAACATAATGTTATATAAGAAGTTAATTTGATTATGTTATTTTAAATGTTAAATTATATGTTCAGTTTAATGCTTTTGTTAATGATCAATAAAGAGGTAAAAATGCAGGATTTTTCACATATTTCTTTTAGGGGAAATTGGGATTATACAAAAAATTCACTGTACTATCTTGGGCAAATTAATGCGACTATGAGCGCAATTTCGATTACCCCTTTATTGCCAGATTATCATCGTCAATTATTACATATCTCTCTGCAAAAAGGCGCAAGAGCAACAACTGCTATTGAGGGCAATACATTAACAGAGGAGGAAATAGAAGAAATTCAAAACGGGAAATCATTACCACCAAGTAAAGAATATCAGGAGATCGAAGTTAAAAATATTTTAGAAGCCTATACTAAAATTAGAAATGATATAATTCTTGAAAATAAATCTGATTTGATTTCCCCCGACTTAATTAAGCGGTTTAATTATATGGTCGGGAAAAACTTAGGGGAACACTTTGGTGGAAATCCTGGTCAATTTAGATCACGAAATGTTTTTGTCGGGACATACAAGGCACCTGATTATGAAGATGTACCGGAATTGATTAATAAATTATGTAAATTTTTAAGGAACGAATTTCATTATGATAAAGGACAAAAATTTGGAAGCGCTATAATAGAAGCAATTATTACTCACGTCTATTTAGAATGGATACATCCATTTGAGGATGGAAATGGCCGAACCGGCAGATTATTAGAATTTTATCTTTTACTTCGGGCTGGCAACCCCGATATTGCTTCTCATGTTTTATCTAATCATTATAATAATACAAGAATAGAATATTATAGACAATTGGATAAAGCGAATAAAAGCGGAAACTTGTCTGAGTTTATTGAATATGCCCTTCTGGGGTTTAGGGATGGATTAATGAATATAATTACTATCATTCAGACCAATCTCTTAACTATCGCGTGGCAAAAACTTGTCTATGATATGTTTTCTGACATTAATTATCGGGTGCAAAATGTCTTCAAACGAAAACGAAGAACACTGCTTCATTTGCCTATTTTTAAAGAACTTTCAATGGATGAAATATTCTTTCAAAATGCAGAACTCTCAAAAGAATATGCCTCTCTTTCAAAAATGACATTAAAAAGAGAATTGGAAGAATTTTTACAAATGAAATTACTGGTAAAGAGTGATGGCGATAAATATCGGGCGAACATCGGATTATTAGTACAACAATCGCCATTACGAAAGATAACTAATAATATATATGATGGATTTTGACGCTCAACTATAAATTGATGAGTCGATACCATAAGATAATTCTTTATTATCTTTTGTCCCTTTTGAGTTGTTTTTTTTCTTTAGATTATTATTAACTTGATGAAAGTAATAACCTAAAAATGATTATAAATGCAAACAATGATTTCATTTGTTTATATTATTTATAAATTGCAAGTGTCTTCTTAAGATAAAATTATTGATAATGGTCAAATTCCTTTTAAAACTAACAGCATCTTAATAGACTATCAAATCTTAAATCGTTTACCATTGTTTTCGGCCATCAAATTTATAAAGCTATTAGCAAATAATTTACATATGCATTGTAAAATTTGAAATTAAGTTAATATATATTTATTTTTCTTACCGTAAGTTTTGGTTTAGCCAGACGGGAATTTTATTCGCTATAAAGATTTACTATTTTCACAGAAGGCAAATTCCCCAAGTTAAAATATCTCTAATTTAATTTGGGTTAATTATGTCTTTATCCTCAGTTCCATCCATCTTATCAAATAATGTCAATAGTCCTCAACTATTATTAAAACCAATATTATTTATCATACAATAAATGAAATCATATTCCTTAACTAAAAACAAACTGGAAATAACATGAAAATTTATTACAAATCTCTTATTGTGCTTATCCTGTTTCTCTTTAAAACTCAATCAATCTATCCTCAATGGGTGCAATCCAACGGACCGTACGTCGGCAATATAACTTGTTTCGCTCTTAAGTCTGACGGTGCTGGTGGTACAAATCTCTTTGCTGGTACTGACAATGGACTCTTTATATCTAACGATAACGGAGCAAGTTGGACTAAAATTAATACAGGATTGACAAATCCCTATGAAACCTCTGTTTATGCGTTAGCTGTAATGGGTACCAATCTCTTTGCTGCAATGGGTGGCACCGTTTATCTTTCTACTGACAATGGTTTAAGTTGGAATGACACTGGATTTCCATTTTCGGCTACCTCATTAACTATTAGTGGTACTAATCTATTTGCTGGCACAACAAACGGAGTATATCTTTCATCCGATAACGGCTCAAGCTGGGGTAAAACTAGTACAGGATTAACTGGCAATTACGCTACTTTTGTTATGTCTCTTGCTGTTAGCGGCTCAAATCTATTCGCCGGGACACGTGACGGGGTCTTTCTTTCAACAAACAACGGCGGAAGTTGGACTCAAGCTAATACAGGAATGGGCATATACACTTATGTGCATGCATTTGCTGTTATTCCAAATGGATCAGGCGGTACATTTCTATTTGCTGGTACGGAACATGGCACCTTCTTTTCGGACAATAACGGCACAAGTTGGACTGTCATTGAATCTAATACAGGATTGTCAGGCTATGTCGATGCTTTTGCTGCTATCCCCAATGGATCTGGTGGAACAAATCTTTTTGCAGGTACTGGCTTAATTTACAGCGGCAGCGTTTTTCTTTCTACTAACTATGGTACAACCTGGACTAAGGTTAATACAGGATTGCCTCAAAATAATGGTATTTCTGCTCTTGCTGTCATTGGTACAAATCTCGTTTCAGGTACAGGTTTGGAAGAAAATATGGAATTGGGTCAGGGCGTTTTTCTCTCAACTAACAACGGTAGTAGCTGGACTTGTACCGGATTACCTTCCACTGATTATATCTCTTCTTTTGCCGTTAGCGGCACTGATCTCTTTGCCGGGACTCGTACCGGTGGCGTTTTTCTTTCTACTAACAACGGCTTTAGTTGGTCAAATATTGGATTTACAGATTTTGGAGTTATGGTCAATGATCTTGTTTTTGAGGGGACTAATCTCTATGCAGGTATATCGGACCGTGGACAAACTAATGGCGTATATATTTCTACAGACAAAGGTCTAAACTGGACTTCCATTTGGTCCGGCTCTTATGTTCAGGCTTTGGCTGTCAATGGGATAAATCTTTTTGCTGCGACTGGTATTGGACTCTATCGTTCAACAAACAATGGTACAAGCTGGGCTAAGGTTGGTACAGGTTTACCGGCAAATTCTTATATTAATGTTTTTGCTGTTGTCGGAACTAATCTGATTGCAAGTAATAATGATGGTAGTGTCTACTTATCAACTAACAATGGAACTAACTGGACTGCAGCTAACTCCGCTTTACTAAACAATTCAACTGTTTCCTCTTTTGTTGTAAATGGAACGAATGTCTTTGTAGGAACAAGCAGCGGTTTATTTCTTTCTACTGACTTTGGCACTAGCTGGAATTCTGTTAATTCCGGTTTGCCGGCTAACACCTCTGTTTATTCTCTTACTCTCAATGGATCAAGTATTATAGCTGGTACTAATAATCACGGCATTTATATTTCAAATAACAATGGAGCTAATTGGACTGCTGTCAATTCAGGCCTTACAAACGCTTCTGTTCATGCTTTTGCTATCATGGGTACAAATCTCTTCGCCGGAACTGATAGCGCAGGTGTTTGGATGCGCCCGTTATCGGAATTGACTTCAGTTAAAGAATCTGGTACTGAATACCCCGGTAGTTTCTCTCTTAAACAGAACTATCCAAATCCATTTAATCCTACTACAACAATAAATTATTCCATTCCCAAACAAAGTAATGTAACTATCAAGGTTTATAATGTATTGGGCAAGGAAATAATGACTTTGGTAAATGAATATAAATCAACCGGCAATTATAAAGTTGAATTCAATGCTAAAAATCTTACAAGCGGTATTTACTTCTATCAAATGAAGACTAATGAATTTATCCAAACAAAAAAGATGTCATTGCTGAAATAAAACCGAACTAACCTGAAATATTTTATTTGGACGAGGCAGGAGTTGTAATCCCGCCCGCTCCATCATTAGTTAATTTATTCATGTTTAGATAATCTTAAAAATATAAACGGTACTACAATTTGAATACAACAATTATTTCTAATTCTTGTAAATAATATATGATAAGCTTAACATTTAATATTAGCATATAATATTTGAAATTATATCAATATATATTTAACTTTCTTAGCGTAAGATTTGGCTTTATTCAGGCGGGAATTTTATAGGCTATCAAGATTTACTATTTTTAACAGAAGGCAAATTCCCAAATTAAAATATTTCTAATTTAATTTGGGTTAATTATGTCTTTATACTCAGTTTCATCCCCTCTATTCAGAGTTACCACCTGCATTTACATAAATTATTCTAATCACCAATTAACATATAATAATAAACAAACTAATTAAAAGGATGAATTATGAAAAAATATCTACTTCCAATATTTCTTACGATTATGTCTATCTATTTATCAGGATGCGCTGCACCTGAAACTTTTGTAAGAACTACGGAGCCTTCCTGGGCAAGAATTGAAATAAGGGATGATGTAAAATATGACCGTTCATGGCAAACTATTTATGATTTGCTTGTAAGAAACTTTGATATCGAAGTTGCTCAAAAAGAAAATGGATATATTCGTACAGGTTGGATGTATTCATGGACAGGCCAGGTTACAGATTATTATAGAGTTCGTATTACAGTTAAATTTCCTGAAGATAGAAAATCAGTTGAAATTAAATCTGAAGCATATTTCAAAGATATGATCGGATATGACTCACGGCTTTTGGAAACTTACAAAACCGATATTATGGGTACAATAGGAAGAAATACAAGATGAAAAAATTCATATTCTTAATTTTTCTTTTATTATCTTTCGCTACTTTTGCCCAAATAAGGGGAGGTTGGAATTATGAAGCGGGGTTAGAATCTACAGTAGGTATTGGGGAGTTTTCGCATTACATTCCATTTGCCCTTGGGCCAGTAGGAACAATAGAATACAGGTTCCCTTATGCATATTTTTCTATTGGCGGAACGTTAGGAGTATTATTTGCTTCGGATGGAATAACTGAAAATTCATATGAATCATTTTACTACAGCAATTATATTGAAGATCGTCGAAAACTTACATCTTTGAAAATCGGGATCCAATCAGAAGTACAATTGGGAAATTCAAATTACGCTATCTCATTTGCCCCAGTTTTGATAATTCCCCTGAAAGAATCAGTAGAAACATACAGTTGGCGTGAATATTATAATGATAGAAACATTTATCAATCTTATGAAAAAAAATTAAATGCAGGGCCCTATTTTTCAATCGAAACTTCATGTCATGCAAAGATAAATTTAACTGACCGAATCAATACTATTGCAAAATTAGGTATCGGCTTAATTGATGCAGACGACCAATTGGGATATTATATCAAATTGGGATTTATGATTCAAGGATCTATTGGCTATTAAAACATTTCTTGTTAACTGTAAATTGAAGAATTTAGAAATTAAATAATGTAAATGAAGGAATCAAAGTGAAAAAACTTTTACTTCTTATTCTCTTAGTCATATCCTTTGAAGAATTCCCCCAAACAAGAGGTGGGTGGAATTATGAAGCAGGGTTGGAGTCTATTGTTGGGGTTGGGAATTTTTCGGGTTTTATTCCATTCAGCCTGGGACCTGTCGCTACTGCAGAATTCAAATTTCCGTTTTCATATTTTTCTGTTGGTGGATCCATGGGAGTTTTATTTGCTTCTGAGGGAACATCAACAGACAATCTATATTACTCAATACATAAACTAACAAGTTTTAAGATTGGGTTGCAATCTAAAGTACAATTGGGTAACTCACCGTTTGCTATCTCTATAGATCCTATTTTACTTATACCATTATCAGCTGATTATATATATAATTTAAGCAATGGACCATCAAAAGAGACTTATTATTCAGTCGAAACCTCTTGTCTTGCTAAAATTGATATCTCTTCTTCGATAAGTACTTTGGCAAAATTGGGCATAGGTATGGTTGGTGCAAACGGAATGGATTTAAGTTATTATATAAATTTCGGCTTGATGATTCAAGGCTCAATTGGGTACTAAAACATTTCTTGATAACTATAAATTGAAGAACTCACCGATTATAAGCAGAAAGTGGAGATTTTAGATTATTTTATATAAACAGATTTGATTTCGGTTTGGGTTGACCAAATTTTAAAGCGGACGGTTCGCATTC
>JARLHC010000058.1 GCA_031292455.1 Ignavibacteriaceae bacterium | reverse complement strand
TTTCCTTGGAACGGTTACCCACTGTTGTTGAAATTGATTTCCAGACCTGTATATCAATAACCCTCATAGTAGGGTCAATAACCGGAGTAGCATTTCCGAAATATTTATTAAACAGATTCAGATTATTTGATGTATCGGCATAATCTAAATGCAGGAAATAATGGTTTTTTGAATAATCATAAGCACGAAGCTGAAATGTTTGAGAGGTGGAACCGCCTGAAACATCAACTTCCTTGATTTCACCTTTTTTCTGGCTTGCTAAAGCTGTTAAATTCAGAGGGCCTAACTTTAATTGAGCTTTTACTCCAAATAAAGCTTCACTGCCGCCTACTAAAGGAGAAGTTTGAAGTGATACATTTCCACCTTCTATACTTTGAATAATTTCATCTTCATAACCGGTATACTTAATTTTTAACTGATTTTCATATTCAAAAGTTCTTTCTGTATTCCAATCAGCACTTATATTCAGTTTATCCCCAATTGTCCCGTTAACATTGATTTGAACTTGTTGTTTAAAATCAGGTTCGTTTCTTGTATTACCAAGATTTGATGCAGTTACACCTTCCGTAGTTTCACTTCTCCATGCTCCATGGATATCAACCGCACCGCCTATTTTCAAGCTTATTTTGGGCTCACCGAATATTGTAGACATAACCGAACTTTGAATTGGTATTTCAAAATCAGTAATATCCTTAATCAGTTCGCCCAGCCCTCTTTTAGTATCCTTGAGCTGATATTGGTATGCAAGATCCTCCCAAGTTTCCCTACTCCTTGTTTTTACCATCAGTTCGATATATTCCTCAATGGGAATTCTTAGAAGCAGTTTTGTTTCCTGCCCACCGGACATTTCCCTTATATCGACAAACTTTCCAGTGGAATCTATTTTAACAATTCTCGTCCTTATAGCATCCGATGGTTTTATAAAAAAACCGGATATTCTTTTTCTTCTATAGTCAACTACCGGTACATCATGCCTCTGGTATTTGAAATATTTAATCCGGGCTGTCGAATCAAGTGCCCTCCAATCTTTTTTTACTGTATCCTTCTTAGCATGGAGGGAATCTTTACTTATGAAGCTGGAATCATTTTTTGTAACAGATTTTAGACTATCTCTCTTAATATGAGGTTTTGGAATATTTTCAACTGATATTTTAGATGTATCTATTTTTAATAATTTTTTGATTCCGCCGGAATCGGACTGAACTATATTATTTAAACCCGGTTTAATATTAATATTGTTCGAAGAATTTTTATTGCTACCAGTATCGGACGGGGAGGAAATGGGAATGGACATTTCTTTAAGAGGTTTAGTACTTGCAATGCTATCTTGTTTCCCGAATTCATTAGCAAGCTTTACATTGTTATCCCTCAATTGATTAAAGCAAGCATCTACCCAAATTAATTGATTGACTTGAGAATTGTAAGGCGAACTAAAACCTAAATTAATGACTGCAAAAGATACTGCCGCGTACAATACTGTAACGCAGACACTCTCCTTGACTAACTTTATAAATCTCTGTTTAATAAGGAAACCCAACTACAAATTATTAATTTTTTCCTAAGAGTATAAAATTACCTATATATCCTCTTCAATTTATTTATTTAATAAAAAAAGTTAGTCAAATAATATAAAAATTACAATAAAAGTTTATTTATCCCAAATCTCAACGTAAATTTATATGTTTAATTTAAACTAATTAGGGCAATTTTTTTATCACTATTAAATTATCATTAATTCTGTCTAATAGTATATCTTTATAGGATTAATTTTAATTAAAAAGCAAAATGGGGGGGAATATTAAAAAAGCTACCATTGCTGATAGCTTTTTCAATAAATTATCTTTTATTAAGAGGGATGTAATCCTGCTTAGCAGCTCCGGTATATATCTGTCGTGGTCTTGCAATCCTGATGCCCGGAGTTTCCTTCATTTCTTTCCAATGAGCCAACCATCCGGGTAATCTTCCAAGTGCAAACATAACAGTAAACATATTTGTAGGGATTCCCATCGCACGGTATATTATACCGCTATAAAAATCCACATTAGGATATAATTTTTTCTCAATAAAGTATGGGTCCTTCAGAGCTGCATCTTCAAGGTTCCTGGCAATTTCTAACAGCGGGTCATTTATTCCAAGGAGATTTAAAACTTTATCAGCAGATCTTTTAAGAATTTGAGCGCGTGGATCAAAATTTTTATAAACCCTGTGTCCGAATCCCATTAATTTGAATTTAGATTCCTTGTCCTTTGCATAGTTAATATACTTTCTGTAATCTCCTCTGTCTTTTTTAATATGCTCAAGCATTTCAATAACCTCCTGGTTAGCTCCTCCATGGAGTGGGCCCCATAAGGCACATATACCTGCCGAAATAGTAGCAAATAAGTTAGCATTGCTACTTCCCACCATTCTGACAGTTGAAGTACTGCAGTTCTGTTCATGGTCGGCATGTAGAATGAGCAGCAAGTCAAGGGCATCTTCAAGGATTTTCGGAACTTCATACTTTTCGGTAGGTACTGCAAACATCATATGTATCATATCCGCAGAATAATTAAGATCATTTCTTGGGTATATAAATGGCTGTCCTACTGATTTTTTATAAGAAAAGGCAGCAATTGTCTTTAATTTGGCCAGTAATCTAATAATATTCAGATCATAATTTTCAGGATTATAAGCATCCGGGTAATATGCTGATAAAGAACTTACCATGGCAGATAGAATGCCCATTGGGTGTGCAGTAGGAGGAAAACCTTCAAAGAATTTTTTCATATCTTCATGGATCAAAGTATGATGAGTAAGATCATATTGAAATCGTTCCAGTTCTTTTTTTGAAGGAAGGTGACCATAAATAAGCAAATAGCTAACCTCTATAAAATTTGATTTTTCGGCGAGATCTTCAATAGAATATCCCCGATATCTTAAAATCCCCTTCTCACCATCAATAAAGGTAATAGAACTAAAACAGCTTCCGGTATTTCCATAACCACTGTCCATTGTTATGTATCCGGTTTTATCACGCAGCTTAGTAATATCAACACATGCTTCTCCTTCAGTACCAAGCATTGATGGAAGCTCTACCTCTTTCTCTCCAATCAAAAGTTTTGCTTGTTTATCTACAACATTTGTTCCCATATTTATTCACCTTACCAAATAGTTTTGGAATATTATTTATTTACTGATTAAAAACTTTTTAGATCATGAATGTTGAATTATTATACTTATTGAATATAATATTTTTATTATTGAGAATAAACTAATTATTGTTGAACATAATATCAACATGAAAAAATTGATTTATATTTTGAAGTTAATTGAAAGAATTGCACTTTTAACAAATAAATTATTCTTTTCTTGCACTTTATGAATCCGATTAATCAAAATCAATTAAATACGAAGTTATGGAAATTGATAATTGCCATTTTATTAGTCAATGTGTTAGGATTATGTTTAAGATACTTCAATTTAAGCACTTTTATAATATTTTTTGGTTTCAGGTTTCACATTAGTTTTGTCCTCCCCTTTCTAGTTGTTTTTAATTCTAATTTTTTACCATATATAAAAAAAAGCTTTATTAAACCAGAATGCTCAAAAGTCTTTTTTTTTCTATCATTTATAATATTACCTATTATAATCGTAGTAGGAGGATTGTATTTCTATGGTAAATTGGAATTAGGAGACCCGGACTATTTTTATGAATTCGGAATTTCGTCTATCTTTGACTACCCTATCTATCTGTTATGGAATTTCCCTCAGATAATTTTACTCTATTTCTTCCTTGTATCGGTTGGATCATTGTCAAAGTTGAAGTTTCTATCCATTACAATTACAATATTTCTGATATTCGCATTTGAACTGGTACCGCTTAACAATTTTGTTATTTCCTATTGGAATTTAGGAATTTTGATTTTATGCTCTCTTATTTTTTCCATTCTTATTAACATTTACAAGAATATCTATTGTTTTGTTTTGTCCCTATTCACATTATTATGGCTCGGTTTCCTTGCATTCGGGAGTAATTCAGCAACTATCATCAAAATATTATTTGCATCAAGATATAAGTATTGGGATGGATTCTTTGAAGTAGCAAAAGAGTATGCCCCATACACTTTGCCTATTTATTTTGGAATAGCGTTAATAATATCACTCTTAGGGTTAATATTTTTCAAAAAACAGGAAGTAGTACCCAAAATACCGGATTAAAATGTATTATATGTACTTATTTTTGATTTTTATTGTTTTCAATGAAATATGATTTGAAATCGTTTTCAAACTGAGTACTCTGTTGAAATCTCCGTATTTCATTTTTGCGACTTCGTTTTAACTTTCCTAAACGGCAACAATTTGAAATTTTAATTATAATTTATTTAGTAAAATTAAGCCATGGGACGGCCTTTGCGAGCCAGAACGAGAAAACACTCCAGAAGATCCACAAACCGAATACCATACCGAAATATTTCCCCGTTGTCTGAGATTTAAACAACTTAGCGAATCCTATACTCAGAATTAAAAGACTCCAAATAGTAATTACATCAAGTTTGGAAAGAATAAATCCGGTAACAGCTGTTTTATCCGAATTCATAAGCGAGGCCAGACTAACATCATTTACAAGTCTCCCAATTATATATGATATAATAGTGGCCAGAATAATCTGTATAATCCCGATATAAGAAGTCAAACCGTAAGCCACTAAAGCAGTTGTATAAGTGCCTTCCCCTTTTAATGCAAATTTCAGAAAGAGAAAATAAATACCTGTGATAATAAAAAAAATAATAAATCCCCCGACAATAATTCCCAAATAACCCAAAAACAAAAATATAGGTTTATTCATGCTATCCAACCTTTCTTCTTTCTGCTCGGTTGTAATCTGCCCTTTTTCAACCTGAGAATTAAGGGTCTTCTCCATACTTTCTCTTTGTTGCTGTTTAACCTGGAAGGCTAATTCGGGGTTATTCATAATTATAACTCTGGACAATACAATAATAATTAAGAGTAATGTTATAGGTAAAAGCCAATCAATTGTTTTAGGGGGATAACCCGCCATCTTTTCAAATGTTTTCGATGGTTCAGAAAATAATCCAATGATTTTGTCAGAATGGCTAAATTCAGGTTCTTCGTGGAGTTCTTGTTCTAAGTTATCCATAAAATGCTCCTGTCTATATTGTAGGGAAAGATAATTAAAAAGTTATTTATACTTTTTTCAAAAGGCAACAGAAAAGAGAGATTTTGTTGATTTTAAACATGAAAAGAGAATCCAGGTTTAGTAAATTATCGAATGCTTATTTTTTAAATTAATTGAATTACCAAAATGAAAACAATAATAGAGCCATTTAAGATAAAATCTGTTGAACCTATACGGTTTACGACAAAAGAAGAAAGAATAAAAATATTAAAAGAGTCCGGTTATAACCCTTTCATGATCCATGCGGATGATGTAATAATTGATCTCCTCACTGACAGCGGGACATCGGCCATGAGTGCAAAACAATGGGCCGGAATTATGGATGGGGATGAAGCTTATGCCGGATCAAAAAGTTTTTATCGCTTTGAAAAGCAAGTAAGAAAGATTACAGGGATGAAATATATAATCCCCACGCATCAGGGAAGAGCCTCAGAAAAGATCCTATTTTCGATTGTTGGGGGGAAGGGAAAATATTTTCCAAATAATACGCATTTCGATACAACCCGAGCCAATATAGAATTTACGGGGGCAGAAGGAGTCGATCTTCTAAATGAAACCGGAAAGCACCCTGAAATCAGAGCAGATTTTAAAGGAGATATGGATATTGCAAAACTCATCGAATTTATTAAAGAAAAAGGGAAAGAGAATATTCCACTCTGTATGATTACAATTACCAATAATTCCGGCGGTGGTCAGCCTGTTTCTATGAAAAACATAAGAGAAGTAAAGGAAGTTTGTGTTAAATATAATATTCCTCTTTTTATTGATGCATGCAGGTTTGCAGAGAACGCTTATTTTATAAAGAAACGGGAAAAGGGATATAAGGATAAATCAATAATTGAAATTGTACAGGAAATGTTTTCCTATGCAGATGGTGCTACTATGAGTGCCAAGAAAGACGGGCTTGTTAATATAGGAGGGTTTCTTGCTCTAAATGATGAAAACCTGGCAATGAATTGCAGAAACTTATTGATTGTTACTGAAGGGTTCCCTACTTATGGAGGGTTAGCGGGCCGGGATCTTGAGGCCATTGCTCAGGGACTTGAAGAAGTCCTGGATGAAAGCTATCTTCAATACAGAATCAGGAGTGTTGAATATCTTGGTGAAAGACTTGTTGAGGCAGGGGTTCCCATTATTGAACCACCCGGCGGACATGCGATCTATATAGATGCCAAGAGATTCCTGCCGGATATTCCGCCGGAACAATTTCCCGGACAGGCAATTGTGGGATCATTATATATTGAAGGGGGGATAAGATCCGTTGAAATAGGCAGTGTAATGTTCGGCAAATATGATGAGAAGGGGAAACTAATTCCCCCCCCGATGGAATTAGTAAGATTAGCAATCCCGAGAAGAGTCTATACTCAGAGTCATATTGATTATGTCCTTGAAGTGATCCTGGAATCATTTAAAAACAGAAATAAACTACGCGGTTATAAAATTGTGTACGAAGCGCCTATGCTTAGACACTTTACGGCAAGATTTGAATTAATGTAATGAAGTTACACCCGAAATATACTTTTTCGAATAACAGACAGATTTGGAGAATTATTCCCGGGGGTGAAGGGCAACTGGTTATAGAGGAGAGAGACCCTTCCTCAAAAGAGGTATTTTTCAGTTCTATCGATATGAATACCGGAGCGGTTATTCTCGACAGCTATCAATTTGAGGAGAAGTTCTGGATAGGGATTGAAGATGTATATAGAGGAGTCATCTTTTTCCACAAATATAATAAACCTGACATGCCCGGACATTCTGATATTATTGCTTTTGACATTAATACCAGAAAAGAACTTTGGCATTCGGACAAATATTTATTCTCATTAGTTTATGATAATCATGTTTACTGTTATAGAAATGAATTTGAAGGAAGGAAATATTTTAAGCTAAATTATATTACGGGTGAATTAGTCTCAAACCTTGGTGATGATATTAAATTGATATCGGAATTAAAAGAATTGAGGAATGCTGAAACCTATAAAGGTTATACTTTTCCAAATATATTAAGTCAATCAAACAAAGAGATAATAGAAGTATTTGAAGAGTTAAGGACACATGAAAGTCTTACAGATAAAATAGATTTTGTAATAACAAATAATTTACTTCTAACCAGTTACCACCGGATAATTTCAGAAGGCAAATTTCAAAACTGTTTCAAGGCACTTGATATTCGTCAAAAAAAGGTTATTTTTGAAGAAATATTGAATAAAGAAATTATAAATTTAATTCCGGATTCTTTTTTTCTGATTAACGATTTAATCTTCCTTTTGAAAGAAAAAGAAAAACTTATTGTTTTTTTAATAACTGATTAAATTGAGGGTTATATGCAACTGAGCGAAGAAGAAAAAGAAGTTCTGCTTCTGGCTGCGAGGGATGCAATAAGATCTCACTTCGGTGAATCCCTTCCTCCCGTTATTGACTATTCCCGTTTCCCCCAGCTTCAGGAAATAAATTTAGGTGCATTTGTAACACTGAAAATTCGTGATGATCTGAGAGGCTGTATCGGATATTTAGAATCCCCAAATATGACCTTATTTAACACTATCTGTAAAGCCGCCAGGCATGCAGCATTTAATGATCCCCGTTTTCATCCCCTTTCTATACGTGAACTTCCAGATATTATTATTGAGATTTCCATTCTCTCCGCATTTAAACTAATTAATAATTATGAAGAGATCGAACCAGGAGTTCATGGACTTCTACTGGACGAACCAAGGACGAGGGCACTTTTACTGCCCCAGGTGGCTACTGAAAATAATTTTGATCTGCAGGAGTTCCTTTCGGCCATATGCCAAAAGGGGGGGATAGATTCAAATACATGGGAGAAAAGAAAATTAAATCTTAAAGTATTCACGGCATTAGTTTTTTCCGAATCGGCAGAAAAGAAGAAGACATATGAGTCAGCTTAGGCATCCTTCTGCAGCAGGTTATTTTTATCCGGGAGATAAGGATAAATTAAGAGAACAGGTAGAATGGCTTTTAACCATCGGGCACAAGGATAAAATAATCGATAATATAGCAGGACTTGTAGCTCCTCATGCGGGATATATATACTCCGGCAGAACTGCTGCGTTTGCATATAATACGATAAAGGATAAAAACTTCAAGAATGTCATTATTATTTCTCCAAGTCACCGGGAATATTTTGAGGGTGTATCCGTATATGAAGGAGATGGTTATATTACACCTCTGGGTATTTTAGAAATAAATAAGGACATGGTTAATCATTTGACCGAAGGGAGTAAGAATATTTTCAAGGGTGATGCAGGGCACCGGCAAGAACATGGAATTGAAGTACATCTTCCTTTTCTTCAATTGATTCTTCCTGAATTTAATATTGTTCCTATTGTAATGGGGGATCAGTCAAAAAAATACATTGATGAGCTGGCGAAAAGAATTTCTGAGATCATTCCTGAAAACACGCTAATTATTGCCAGTTCAGACATGTCCCATTTTTATTCACGACGTATTGCAGATGACCTTGATTCAATTGCAGAAAAAAGGATAAATAATTTTGATTATGAAGGATTATACGATGATCTTGAGCATAAAAGATGCGAAGCATGCGGCGGCGGACCTATAATTGCTATGATGAAAGCATTAGACCTTAACAATAAAAACAAATCTGTGGTACTCAACCGCAGCGATTCGGGGGACACGACAAGAAATTATGATGAAGTTGTTGGTTATCTATCTGCGGCAGTATACAGTTAATGAAATTCAGTAAAAAAGACAGCATAGTTATTATAGGTGCAGGAAAGATAGCTTATTCTTTAGCGCCCGCTCTTATTGATTCAGGATATAACATACAATCAATCATAAGCAATAATGAAGAAGATGCCAGAATACTGGCTTCCAAACTTAAAATAAAGCATTATTCAAATAACCCCGGCAGTTTAAGAATAGATAAGGGAATATTTATTCTGTCGGTCCCTGACAACCAGATCATTAAAACAGCAGAACAACTTTCTAACTTAAAGATTGATTTCCCTCATTCACTATTTATTCATCTTTCCGGATCATATGATGCTTCCTTATTAAAGAGAATTGCAGGGAAAAAAGGATACACAGCCTCATTCCATATAATGCAAACGTTTCCATCAAGAAAGAAAAGAAGTATAACAAATTCCTTTTCTGCGATTGAAACAATTTCTAACGAAGCTAATGATTACTTATTTAAGCTGTCAAAGAATCTCAAATTAAACCCATTCCGTCTGAAGAGCGGGAATAAAGTATTATACCATCTGGCAGGTGTATATGCTTCAAATTTCATAAACGCTTCATTATTTCAAAGCCAGCAGTTATTTGAAATGTCGGGGATAAAAGAATATTCATTTAATGATATTTTTGCACCTATATTTTTATCCACTGCCCATAATATCAAAAAAAACAGTCCTGCCAAAGCTTTATCCGGTCCTGTTGAAAGAGGAGATCTGGATACGATAAAAAAGCATATAAGAGAAATAAAAAGATTACATGTGAAAATGCCGGATCTTTTATATTCATATTTATCGTCATCTTTATTGTTAATTGATGCGTCTTTAGTGAAATTTGGAAAGTTAACGGAGAGCCATCACGAGATAAAAAAAATGTTACTAAAGGAATTGAGTGAACTTAAATAAATTAACAAATATTGTAATTATTTTCGTTGTATAAGTTATTTCATCTGATTATTTTAAGACCTTAAAAAAGAGGAATATAAATGACTACTTTACCTCCTCCGGCAACCAGACAGTTTCCGGAAGATTCAATTGAAAAGAAAGTTTATAAAGTTGTTGATATGTTTATAGATTTTTTGCCTGTCGCAAATGACAGAAACAGACTGGGTTTTTCTTTATATAAATTTGTAACAGGTGAAGGGGATGAACCGGATATACTAATAAAATCAACGAAAGTGAAGATAGTAGGCATATCACCTGAAGAACTGGCAAGAAAGATATCCATTGAAATAGATAAGATTAAGAGTAGTATGTAATTTCTTTCAGCTTAATATTTCTCTTTTACAAATATATTCTCATTAATTTCCTCTCTCGCCATAAATTCTTCAACCATTTTCACATCGTATTCGCTGCCAATGAATACGGGTGTTCTTTCATGCAAACTTGTCGGTTTGATTTCAAGGATTCTTTGTTTTCCATTTGAAGCCCTACCCCCTGCCGATTCAATTATGTAAGCCATCGGGTTGCATTCATACATCAGGCGTAGTTTCCCTTTTGGGCTCCTCGAATCTGCCGGATACATAAAAATACCTCCATACAAAAGGCTTCTATGTATATCAGCGACCATCGATCCAACGTACCTTGAGGAATAAGGACGTTCGGTAGCTTTATCCTCTTCCTGGAGATATTTAATATATTTTTTAAGGCCGGGATGCCAGTATTTATAGTTGCCCTCATTGATACTGTATATCTTCGACTTTTGCGGGATTCTTATATTTTCATGTGAAAGGAGGAATTCACCGAATGACGGATCAAGTGTAAATCCATGAACTCCGTTACCGGTTGTATAGACAAGAATAGTTGATGATCCATAAACCACATAACCAGCCGCAACCTGATACATTCCCTGCTGCAGAACGTCAGCAACGGTTCCGGGTTTACCAGGAGGAGAGACTCTGCGATAAATAGAGAAAATAGTTCCGATGCTAATATTAACATCAATATTTGAGGACCCGTCAAGAGGGTCAAAAAGAAGAACGTATTTTCCAACCTTATAGGGGGAAGGGATATGAATTATATCTTCCTCCTCTTCCGAGGCCATAACGCAGAAGTGCCCGCCATGGTCCATGGCCTTTACAAGCATATCGTGAGCGAACATGTCAAGCTTTTTAACTTTTTCACCATGAACATTGCTGTCTCCAGTAAAACCCAGGATATCTACCAGTCCAGCTTTATTAACTTCCAGCGAAATAACCTTAGCGGCAAGAGTAAAATCTGACAGTAGTCTTGACAGTTCCCCAGTAGCTTCAGGGTACATTTTTTCTTCTTCAATAATATGCCGGACGACTGTCATAAAACGAAGTTTATTCATTTGGATTCTCCACAAAAATTTATTTTGTTAACTGGCTTTGACTATTTCCTGATCTTTATATTGCAACTGGTATAATTTATAATAAATTCCGCGTTTTGCCAATAATTCCTGATGATTTCCTGTTTCCCTGATTTCCCCTTTGTGCATTACAATGATCTTATCCGAGTTCTGAATTGTAGATAGCCTATGGGCGATAACTATTGCAGTTCGTCCAATAAGGAGTTTTTCAATAGCTTTCTGAATCAATATTTCAGTTTCAGTATCAACGGAAGAAGTTGCTTCATCGAGTATAAGTATTTGGGGATCATAAGCCAACGCACGGGCAAATGAAAGAAGCTGTTTTTGTCCAACGCTGAGAGTAGCCCCTCTTTCTTTAACAATTTCATCATACCTGTTATTAAGCTGATCAATAAATTTATCTGCTCCAACAAGGCGTGCAGCTTCTTCAAGTTTGTGGAATGGGATCTCATCATTATTCATGCTGATATTCGATTTAATAGTGCCGGAAAATAAATAGACATCCTGAAGCACTATTGAGATATACTTCCTGAGATCTTGTTTATCGACATCTTTGATATTAATACCATCAAGATAAATTGATCCTTTATTGACATCATAGAACCTGGTAAGGATATTAATGATACTTGTCTTACCGGCACCGGTAGCACCGACAATAGCGACAGTTTCGCCGGGATTGATCTTAAATGAAATATCCTTAAGGATATATTCTTCATTATTATAAGCGAACCAGACATTCTTAAATTCAATACCCCCTTTCACCTTAGGGAGAGGCAATGGAAATTCAGGCTCAAGGGTAAAAGTTTTGTTATCCAGGAGTTTGAATATTCTTTCGGAAGAAGCCATAGCCGTCTGCATTATATTGTATTTTTCTGCGAGATCACGTATCGGTCTGAAAAACATCTCCAGCAACTGGATAAAGGCAAAAAGGACACCAACAGTAAGGGCCTTATGTAAAACTTCCCCGCCGCCATACCATACTATTAAAGCAATAGCCGTTGAGCTGAGGAATTCAACCCCCGGATAAAAGATGGCATAGTAAAATATTGATTTTATATTAGCTTCCCTGTGGTCGGCGTTTATTTCTGAGAATCTTTTAAGTTCTTCTTTTTCTTTATGGAAAATCTGGATAATATTTATTCCGGTAATATGCTCCTGCAGATAAGAGTTGAGCCGTGCAAGGTGATATCTTACATCCCTATAACTATCCCTGACTTTTCTGCGGAAGAGAAAAGTTGCATAGACCATAACGGGCATGACAGACAATGTAACCAGAGATAACCAAACATCCATTGAGAACATAAAAACAAGAATCCAGAGAATGATAAAGATATCGCTAAATACCATAACGATTCCCGAGGAAAAAAGCTCATTTAAAGATTCCGCATCATTAGTAACTCTTGTAACCACCCTACCGATCGGGGTCTTGTCGAAATATTTTAATGCCAGTTTCTGAGTATGGGCAAATAACTGGGTGCGGAGATCATATATTGTTTTCTGGCCCAATAACTGCGTAAAATATGTAAGGAAATATTGTGTAACCGATTGAAAAATAAGGGATGCAAAAAGAGCAAGACTAATCCAGAGCAAACCGCCATAATTTGATTTTGAGATATAATCATCAATTGCAATCTTAGTAAGCAAGGGGCGGAGAGGCTGAAGTCCTGCGACAACAAGATTTATTATGATGGCCAACAATACATATTTCTTATAAGGCCTGACATACTTGAGGAGTCTTTTCATAAGGTTAGCATCATATGCTTTACCTAAGATTTCATCATCACTTTTATAATCGTTTGCCATAATCTTATTTAACTTTATAGTAACTTTTACCAGCCACAAAAGATTTAATATTTTCGCATGTAGTATCCAGAATCCTTTCCACAGCTTCCACAGAATCAAAAGCCATATGAGGAGTAATAATCACGTTTTCTTTCCTCAGCAGAATATTTCTTTTAAGAATAGATTCAAGATGGTCAACAGATACATTTTTAGTAAGCATTTGATTTTCTTCATTAACAAGATCTTCCCCATCAAATACATCAAGACCAGCGCCTCCGAATATTCCACTTTCTATGGCATAATAAAGAGCTTTTGGTTCAATTATTCCACTCCGGGCAGTATTTATAAATAAAGCGCCTTTTTTAATGAGCTTCACATTTTCCATATTTATCATATTGCGCGTTTGAGAATTATAGGGAGAGTGCAGCGTAATAATATCCGAGTTTTTAAGAAGTTGAGGTAATGTCACATAGCTAAAGTCGAGGATTTCGGCCAGCAGATGGTTATGGTTAACATCAAAAGCAATGACCTTCATACCGAAGCCTTTTGCCATTTTAATAACATGAATGCCGATGTTCCCTGCTCCGATAATACCTATCGTTTTATTTTTAAGATCGAATCCCTGAAGGCCGGAAAGAGAAAAATCATTTTTAATAGTACGGACATAAGCTTTATGAATATTCCTTGAAAGGTCTAATATTAATGCAAAGGTATGTTCGGCGACAGTGTTTTCTCCATAAAACGGAACATTAGCCACGGATATTTTTTTCTTTTCAGCAAATTTGACATCTATATGATTATATCCGGTACTTCGAGCAGCAATGAGTTTTAGTTTCTTTGCCTTAGTTATTACATCTTTACTAATTACCGAATAGATGAAGGGAGATATAACATCCGAATCAGAGACCAATTCTTTATCAGAGCTATTTAATACATCGGGATGGAATCGCAATTCGAAGTTTTTATCGAATTTTTTCTTAAGATAATTCTTTTCCTTAGAATTTACTTCAAAAAAAGAGATCACTGTTTTTTTCATTATTGCTCTTTAATTTAATTCTTCCAATTCTTTTTCGAGTAACTGTTTATAGTGGAGGTCGGCATAGATGCCATTGAGTTTAACAAGATCGTCATGAGTTCCCTTTTCAGCGATAATACCTTCAGACAAGACAATAATTAAATCAGCATCCTTTACAGTAGAGATTCTATGACTTATAATTATGCTTGTCCTATTCTTCATAAACAATTTGAGGTTTCTTAATATTGATTCTTCAGTATTAGTATCGACAGCAGAGAAAGAATCATCGAGGATAATAATACGGGGATCTATTGCAAGTGAGCGAGCGAGAGAAGCTCTTTGTTTTTGACCTCCGGAAAGAGTAATCCCCCGTTCCCCCATAATTGTATCATAACCGACAGGAAAAGATTCGACATCCTTATCAAAATTAGCAATGCGTGAGACCTCTTCAACTTTTTGCCTGTCAATCTCACGCAGTCCATAAGATATATTATTTAATATTGTATCGGAGAATAAAAAAGATTCCTGCTGAACCAGACCTATGTTAGTCCTTAATATCTCCAGAGGAATATTTTTAATATTAACACCATCGATTAATAGACTACCTTCAGAAACATCATACATCCGCGGGATAAGATTTATAAAAGATGTTTTTCCTGAACCTGTATAGCCCATTAATGCAATTGTTTGTCCCTGTTGTATATCCAGGTCAATATTTTTAAGAATATAGGGTGAATTTACTCCATATCTGAAAGAGACATTTCTGAATTCAATCTTTCCTTTAATTTCTTTAATTGAATAATCGGTTGCCGGAGAATCATTTATTTCATAAGGTTCGGCGAAGATTTTATTCAGACGTTTCATACTTGCCTCGGCCTGCTGGATAATATTAGTAACCCAACCGAAGGCAATCATTGGCCAGATAAGTTCGCCAAGATAGACTATAAATGCGGCAATCTGGCCCAAATCCATTTCATGTCTAATAACTTTTAAGCCGCCAAGCCAGACGACAATAATCAGCGAAAGTCCGGTTATCAGAAAAAGGATCGGCATAATAAAAGCCTGGACTTTTATCATTTCCATATTTCTTTTAACATAATCGTTGCTCAAATTCTTAAACAGTCCAATTTCACTTTCTTCACGGACGTAAGATTTTACAACCCTGATGCCTGCATAATTTTCCTGTGCCATAGTAGTTAATTCAGAAAACTTTTCCTGAATCAGCGTAAATTTCTTATGAATCAACTTCCCTACCCTATAAACGGCATAGGAGAGAAAAGGAAGCGGGAGTAATGAATAAATTGTAAGGGGGAGATTCAAAGAAATCAGTATCGGAATAATAATCAATAAAGAGATAGAGGTATCGATCGAATACATAACAGCAGGACCGATAAACATGCGTACTGCATTTATATCATTAGTGGCGTGAGCCATTATATTGCCGGTTGAATTATTCTGGAAATATCTAAGGGGGAGAAGTTGAATATGTTTCCAGAAGTTGTGCCGGAGATCGTATTCTATTTCTCTTGAAACGACAATTATAGTCTGTCTGATAAAGAAGCGAAAGACACCGGCGAATAAGGAAGTTGCCAATATTATAAATGCGTAACGCAACAGAACTCCGGAGGCGGCAGATTTCTGAAGAGCGTTTATAGCATCCTTAATTAACAGGGGGATATATAAAGATCCCGCATTTGATAATATGATAAATATAAAACCCCAGAAGAGTTTTACTTTATAAACGGCGAAATATTTTTTTAATGTAAGAAGGTTTTTCATAAATATTAATCAAACGTATAACATAATTAATATCCGTTATACAATTAATTGTTTTAATCACACGAATAACTTAATGCTACTGGTGAGAAATCAAGACAGAATCAGTCGATTACATCAAAACCTGTGTACTTTTGAAGTACTTTAGGAACTATTATTTTCCCTTCGGGTGTCTGATAATTTTCCAGAATTGAGACCATTAATCTGCTTGTTGCAAGGCCGCTACCATTTAAAGTATGAACAAATTCCGGCTTCTTTGTTTTTTCATTCCTGAAACGGATATTAGCTCTTCTTGCCTGGAAATTCTCAAAGTTACTACATGAAGAAGATTCTAGCCATTTATTCTCAGCCGGAGACCAGGTTTCGATATCATAGCATTTTGCAGAAGAAAAGCTTAAATCTCCAGTACAAAGTAACAACAGCCGGTAAGGGATTTGAAGTTCCCTTAGAATATCCTCTGCGTCATTGACCAATTTTTCCAATTCATCATAGGAAGTTTCCGGTTTAACAAACTTTACCATTTCAACCTTATTGAACTGATGAACGCGTAAAAATCCTTTTGATTCCTTCCCATAGGAACCGGCTTCTCTTCTGAAGCAGGCCGAATAGCCGACATATTTTATTGGGAGATCGGCTTCATTTAATATTTCGCTCCTGTGAATATTAGTGATAGGGACTTCGGCAGTAGGGATCGGGTACAGATCGTCCTTTTCAATAAAATACATATCCTCATCAAATTTAGGGAGCTGGCCTGTCCCCTTCATTGATTCACGATTTACGAGAAAAGGAGGAAATACTTCACTGTAACCATGATGGTGGATATGATAATCGAGCATAAAATTTATTAAAGCTCTTTCCAGAGTAGCGCCTTTTCCGAGGTAGAGCGGAAAGCCCGATCCTGAAATCTTAGCCCCTCTTTCAAAATCAAGGATTTTAAGTTTCTTACCAATCTCCACATGATCCAGAACTTTTTCGGTAGATTCAAAATTAAACCCATCGGGAACCCAGACTTTTGTTTCGACATTATCTTCAGCCGAACGACCGACCGGAACCGATTCATGCGGAAGGTTCGGGAGATACATTAGAATAGTATTTAATTTTTCCTCTACTTCAGTAATAATGGAATCATTCAGAGTGACCTGATCGGATAATCTTTTCATTTCTGCAAGAAGGTTAGCAGCGTCGCCGCCTGATTTTTTAAGCTGTGCAACCTGAGCAGACCCCTGATTTCTTCTAGCTTTTAATTCTTCGGTTTCTGTTAAAAGATCCCTTCTTTTCTGATCAAGTTCCAGGACTTCGCCAAGGCGATCTTTTTCATTTTTATTTTTAATTCCTTCCCTGACTTTATCTGGATTTTCGCGGATAAATTTAATGTCTAACATAAAACTCCTAAGTTCAATAATTATTTATTTTACTACAATATTATAAATTTTATTTGGCACAAAGATTTCTTTTACAATTGTTTTCCCTTCGATATGTTTGCTGACCTTTTCATCATTAAAAACAATCTCTTTAACGATTGCCTGGCTGCTACCGGCGGGAACCTGCTGAGTGCTTCTTAATTTACCATTAACCTGCACGGCAATATTAACATTTTCCTGAACCAGAGCGGCACTGTCATAATTATACCAGACAGGGTTTTCGAACAGTGTTTTCTTATTACCGATGATCTGCCAACATTCCTCTGCAAGATGGGGAGCAACAGGGCCAAGCAGAACAGCAAATCTTTTTAATGTATAGGTCTGAATCTCTTTTGAACACTTCTCAAGATTTTTGAGTTCATTGATAAGTTCCATTAAGGAGGCGATTGCAGTATTAAACCTGAAGTTATTGATTTCCTCCTCGTATTTTTTGATAGTCTGATGCAGTTTCTTGTAAACAGATTTTTCATCATCAGACAGAGAAGTTAAATCGAATATATCCTTTTCAGAAGCACCTGACAGAACATCCTTATGCTTATTATAAAGTTCATAAGTTCTCTGGACAAAGCGGTCGGAACCGGCAATACCTTTATCGCTCCAATCGCCGCCCAATTCGTAAGGGCCCATAAACATAAGGTAAAGGCGGAACACATCGGCACCGTATACAAGAGTAAAGTCATCAGGATTAACGACATTCCCTTTTGACTTTGACATCTTGGCGCCCTGGTTAGTAATTGTTCCCTGGTGAATCAAGTGGCTGAACGGCTCATCGGATTTAGTTAACCCGATATCCCTAAAAAACTTATGAATAAACCTTGCATAGAGGAGATGCATAGTAGCATGTTCTGCACCGCCGACATACATATCCACCGGAGTCCATTTATCGGCCAGAGTTTTATTAAAGGGGGCGTCAGCAATCTTAGGATCAAGGTACCTGAAATAGTACCAGGAGGAATCGACAAAAGTATCCATAGTATCGGGATCTCTTTTTGCATCAGCGTTACATTTAGGGCATTTAACATTTATAAACTTTGCATTAGCGGCAAGAGGAGAATCGCCGGCAGGTTTGAATTCAACATCATAAGGCAATTCGACCGGGAGATCTTTTTCAGGGACGGGCACTTCGCCGCAATTGGGGCAATGAATAATAGGGATAGGAGTCCCCCAGTAGCGCTGTCTTGATATAAGCCAATCCCTGAGTCGGAAATTTATTTTTCCTGCGCCAAAACCTTTTTCCTCGAGGTAAGCGATTATTTTTTCTATTCCAGAATCAGAATCCAAACCCGAGAAGCTACCTGAATTGATCATGATTCCGGTATCAGTGAATGCTTCAGTGAGTTCAGCTTTTTCATCTGTACCTTTCTGAAGGATAACCTTGCGGATAGGAAGATTAAACTTTTTAGCGAACTCAAAATCTCTTTCGTCATGACCGGGAACGGCCATAACCGCACCGGTGCCATAAGTTGCGAGGACATAATCGGCAGTCCAGATTGGGACCACTTCCCCATTCATCGGGTTTATTGCGTTAGCGCCAATTGGGGCGCCGGTTTTTTCTTTAACTGTAGAAGTTCTTTCAATTTCAGTTAATGATTTTACAGAATCCCTATATTTGTTAACCTGCTCAATATAACCAGGGGCAGTTAATTTATTAACCAATTTATGTTCCGGAGCAAGGACCAGATAAGTTACGCCGAACAAGGTATCGGGTCTTGTAGTGAAAACTTTAATAGTTTCTTCAGAGCCCTGAACCTTAAATATTACTTCGGAGCCCACGCTTTTGCCAATCCAATTGCGCTGCATTGATTTAGTTTTTTCAGGCCAGGTTATATTATCGAGACCGACGAGGAGTTCCTCGGCATAATCTGTTATTTTGAAAAACCATTGTGTAAGGTTTTTCTGGACTACAAGGTGGCCGCATCTTTCGCAAGTGCCATCGGAGAGGACCTGTTCATTAGCAAGAACGGTATGGTCATTGGGGCACCAGTTAACGGGAGCATTTTTCCTGTAAGCCAATCCTTTTTTATAGAGCTGGAGGAAGAGCCACTGGTTCCATTTATAATATTCGGGAACGCAGGTCATAAGTTCGGAATTCCAATCATACATACAACCCATTTTATGGAGTTGAGTTCTGATATCAGCAATGTTCGTCATTGTACTATCATAGGGGTGGATACCAGTTTTGATAGCATAATTTTCGGCAGGCAAACCGAAGGCATCATATCCAATAGGTTCAAAGACATTAAAGCCTTTCAGCTTATTGTACCGGGCCCAGGAATCGGTAGGGCCATAATTATACCAATGCCCGATATGGAGTTTTGAACCGGAGGGATAGATAAACATTACGAGGGTATATAATTTTTTATCTGTTGAACTTAAATCGGTTTTATTTACAGAGTGATCTGTCCAATAATTCTGCCATTTAGATTCTATTTCAGTAAAGGGGTATCTCATTTCAAATCACATTTAATTGGAAAAATACAAAAATACCGAAAAGGGGGGGTAATTCAAATGAATGGGAGAAATTACCGCAAGAATTATTGATAACCTGAAAGAGATGATTTCGGGGTAATTTCATACAGGTCATTTAATACGCCTTTTATATAATGGGGAGGAAACAGTGTAAATAATTGATTTAGCCATTCTAAAATATTTCACAATACAACTCTTAGAAAAAAGTGACCCTCTATTAATTATAATTCCTAAAATTGATTTTTTGCCATTTAGGGGTCCATGGCAAAAAACTGAAAAAAGGAATTATAACTATTAGAGGGTGCATGTAAGAATAGATAGCGCTATCAGAGATGCCTTCTAAAAGATAACCCGCGACGAGGGGATATAAAAGTTGAGAATTTATCGGGGGGACTTCAAATTAAATCACCGTATTGGAACAGTACCATGGCGGGCTTGTTCCGGGTAATGAACAGTGATTGAACAGTAGTGGAACCGCGGCTGAACCTCTGAACGTAATTTAATTTAGTACATTATCTTTTTGAACCTCAATTTTTATTAATCCATGCGCATTCGGATGAAATGTCGTATTTGAAATATTTTTAATTGTCAGGCCGATATATATATTTTAACATATATTTATTTGAACTTTCAGGGGATGGATTTTTACCCTAAAATAGTTGGTATTTTACGTGGCAAAAAATGAAAAAGTGGAGCTATTATTAATAGAGGGGTACTTTTTTTTAGGACCGGCGTGGTAAATATTACTGCCAAGGGGAGGAGGATAAGGGGAGCTTGCATACCAAATCGAAATGAATCGTTATTCCAAGTCGCTTCGAAGTCGCTTTATACTCGCTTTAGAGTAGCTAAAGGGAAATAGTAATGTAATAAGGGGGGAATAGAAAACCCCGAAAGATAGCAACAAGATGATATTGTTATAAGCAGGCCGACAATTTGTCAGAGGAGTATGCCAGAGAGAATGTTCTTACATTGAGGTTGGCTAAAATATGGCTTCACATATACCATTGCTGTAACTTATAAGATGCGGTTATTGCCAGTTAAGTTATATTTGTTCTATAATATTTTACAATATGTTAATGATTTTACTTAATTAAATAAATAATACTATTTCTAAAACTTAGGAATAATTATGGAACGCAATAAACTGTTACTGATAATTATATTTTTATCATTTTTATCTATAGGCAAGATTTTTCCCCAAGACTC
>JARLHC010000057.1 GCA_031292455.1 Ignavibacteriaceae bacterium | reverse complement strand
GCGGAGAGACAGGGATTCGAACCCCGGAAGGACTTGCATCCTTAACGGTTTTCAAGACCGCCGCATTCAACCACTCTGCCATCTCTCCTTATGTCTTAAGAACTTATGAAAACTCTTCCGCTTCCATTTATTTTGAGCTACAAATATAAGAATAGTTCCTTTACCCGCCAAAGGGATTTATTTAACTTTTTTACCATTTCTTAAAAATAAAGAATACCGCCGCTATTATTAATATGAATCCTACCGCATAGTTCCATTTGAACTCCTCTTTCAGATACAAAATAGAAAATACACTGAATACAACAAGCGTTATTACTTCCTGTATTGTCTTTAATTGCGCCGCGTTAAACTGCCCATACCCGTACCGGTTTCCAGGTACCTGGAAACAGTATTCAAAAAAAGCTATCCCCCAACTTATCAAAATTACCAGCCATAACGATGCACTTCGGTATTTCAGATGCCCGTACCAGGCAATTGTCATAAATATATTGGATATCGTCAGGAGTATTACTGTCTGCATTATCTTCTCTTATTTTTTAACGGTAAATCTAAGAAGGTCTTTTATCTTTTGAAAGCGCTCGGATCTGCATATTTTAGCATCTATGATTATATTATTTACAAAAGTAGAATAGGAGATCCAAATGAAAGTTAACTGGATTGAAGAATTCCCCGCAGCTATAACAGTCTGTGATAAAAATGGAATAGTTCTGGAAATGAATGAAAAGTCCGTCAAATCATTTGCAAAAGACGGCGGACGTGAGTTAATAGGAAAGAATTTATTTGATTGTCACAAACCGGAATCCGTAATTAAGATTAAAGAATTAATAAATGATAATAAAACGAACGTCTACACTATCGAAAAAAATGGTGTGCATAAATTAATATATCAGTCCCCTTGGTTTGAAAAAGGCGAGTTAAAAGGTCTGGTCGAATTTACAGTGGAAATACCTCCTGATTTACCGCATTATGTAAGATCGTAATAATGGTTTTCCTTTATTCCCCAATTAACCTAATTTTGTATAATTAAATTATTTTATCTTATAATAATTGGAGTTTTGATGTCATACGCATTCACCGGCTCAGGCCTTACAGTTGAAAAATTAGTGCAGATCGCCCGCAATAATGAAAAAGTGGAACTTCATCCCGAAGCCCTGGAAAGAATTAAAGTCTGCCGCCGTATGCTTGAGGAAAAAATTCTGGCAAAGGAAATTATGTATGGGGTCAATACAGGTATTGGTGAATTTTCTGAAATAGTCCTTAATGATGAACAGGTTAAACAATTCCAAAAATATCTTATCTATAATCATGCAGCTGGTATCGGCGATCCCGCCCCTATTGAATATGTACGCGGCGCTATGGCCGGAAGGATAAATGTCCACTCTCACGGTAATTCAGGATGCAGACCCGAAATTACCCTTACTCTTATTGAAATGCTCAACAGAGGTGTAACTCCTGTCGTATGTCAGAAGGGTTCTGTCGGTGCATGCGGCGATCTTGCCCCTATGGCCCAGATCGCAGAGCTCATGATGGGTGAAGGTGAGGCCTTCTATAAAGGTGAAAGAATGACCGGCAGGGATGCTTTCGCAAAAGCTGGTATTCCTATCCCGGGCCTTCAGGCAAGGGATGGACTTGCAACAATAAATGGCTCCAACCTTCTTACCGCAATGAGCGCTATCCATATTTATGATATTAACAGGTGGCTGCAACAGGCTGAAATTGCTTGTGCTATGAGTCTCGAAGCTTTATTGGCTAACCTTAAACCCTACGATGGAAGACTCCATAAGATCAGGGGTTTCAAAGGCGCTGTTAGAAGTTCTAATTCAATTATGAAATGCATTCAGGGAAGCGATCTACAGACCGGTAAATTAAAAATAAAAGTCCAGGATGCTTATTCAATGCGTTCATCCCCGCAGGTCATCGGAGCCGCTCACGATGCAGTTGCCTATGCTAAAAGCCAGGTCGAAATTGAACTGAATGGGGTAGGGGATAATCCCATATTCCTTCCCGATGAACACATAACCCTGACAGGTGCTAATTTCCAGGGAACACCTGTTTCTCTTCCGATGGATATGGTCGGCGTTGCCGTTACTATGGTTTCGGTTTTATCTGAACGAAGATTAAATCGCCTTTTGAATCCTGCTTTAAGCGTTGGTCTCCCTGCCTTTCTTACAAAAGGTGCCGGTATGTTTTCCGGTTTAATGCTAAGCCAGTATACTGCAGATAGCTTAATTGTTGAGCAAAAAATACTTTCTACTCCCGCATCTATCCAGTCTATCCCTGCTGCTGCAGATCAGGAAGATTTCGTTTCAATGGGGATGAATACTGCTATTAAAAATGGACAGATCCTGGATAATGCTTATGGTGTATTGGGTATTGAATTTATCGCTGCTGCACAGGCACTCGATTTTCGCGATTTTAAAACAGGAACTGGCGTAGATACAGCTAAAAAAGTTGTTCGCAAATATGTAGAGCACCTTGAGGTAGATCGTCCCCTTTATAAAGATCATACCAAAATGAAGGAAGTAGTTAAAAGCTGCGAAATACTTCAGGAAGTCGTAAAGTCAGTCGGCTCCCTCGAATAAAGTATTCTGGTTCTTATTTATTCAGAGCTCCAATTACACTTAGTAAAGTAAATTGGGAATTTATATATGCATATTCCTTCGAAATGCTTGTATACTCTGCCTGTAAATAATTATTATACGCTAACTGCTGATCCAGGTATGTAGCCGCGCCTAAAGTGTAAGATTCTTTTTTAGCATCCCAGCTTTCTTTTGCCGAAGCCAATGCTGTCTTCGATACATCAAGTTGTTTCCTTGCTGTTTCAAGGTCAAGATGTGCATTCATAACATCTGTCTTTACCTGCCTTTCCAGAGCTGTGAGATCTTCATTTGTATTCTTTAATTGTATATCGGCAGCTTCAATTGAATATTCTGTATTAAATTGGGAGAATATCGGAATGCTTAAACTTAATCCAAGGCTGTATGTCTTCTGCGAAAATAAATCTCCCGGTGCTGTCGCATTTGTCGATAATCCGTAATTGCCTGTTAACTTGGGAAATACTCCTCCCCAGGCATTAGTGACCTGGTTTTGACTTATCATTACTTTATATTTTTCGCTTTGGTAATCTTGCCTGTTGGCTAAAGCTGAGGCAAATAAATTATTAAATTCATTCGGCACTGCTGATGTATCTTTCAGATCATCATTTTCAAAGAAAAACGTATAATTTGATGTAACATCTATTGCCAGGAAATTATAAAGAGCCACCATTGATTTCCGGTAATTATTTTCTGCCTGTATATAGTTCAACTCAGAAGTTGCCGTTGTTGCTTCCTGTGCAAATACATCTGGTACGGGAACTGATTTTATAGCATACATCTGCCTGATTTTTTCCAGCAATGCCTGGTTATATTTCAAGTCCTCTGCCTGGAAATCAAGAAGTTTTTTATTGCTCACTATTGCTGTATACAAAGTGACTGTCTGAAGAATAAGGTCCTGTTTCTGCTTTTCCAGGTCATATTTGGCGGATATTAAAGTATTCTCTTTGGAATGAATATTTGCATAAGTTGAAAGCCCGTCAAATAAAGTTACATCACCCCCGACAGACAACGACCAGCTCCGGCTTTCCCCGCTGAATGCCGGTGTATTTGGAATGCCGGTCAGATTGCTGGCTGCTTTACTATTATAATTTGAATGACTCCAGTCAAATCCGCCGTTTACTCCTAAAGTCGGAATCAATGCCCCGTATGCAGTCTTTACTGCTTCATTTGTAACGTCAAGACTGTTGGCACTCTTTATTATTGATGTGTTCTGATTAAGTGCCATTGAAATTGCTTCCTGCAGGGATAGCTTTTTCTGCGCACTGACAGTTATCGATGATAATAATATCGTTACTAATAAAATATAAATATTGGATATTTTCATAATTTGTTTTGAGTTTTGTTTTTATTCGTACCTTAATGCATCTATTGGATTAAGGTTTGCTGCTTTTCTTGCAGGATAAAATCCGAAGAAAACTCCGACTGCTCCTGAAAATGCAAATGATATAAATATTATTGCCGGTTGTATTACTGCCGGCTGTGAAGTGTAATTATTCAGGATGTATCCCATCCCAAACGCAAGAAAGATTCCTATCAGCCCTCCTGATAAACTAAGCATGATTGCTTCTGTTAAGAACTGGACTAATATATCTGTAGCTCTTGCACCTATTGAAAGTCTGATTCCTATTTCTCTCGTTCTTTCGGTTACCGATACAAGCATGATGTTCATAATACCAATACCGCCAACTATTAAAGACACTCCCGCAACGGATCCCAGCAATAGTGTTAAAACTTTAGTAGTTGCTGTTGCTGCATCAGCAAGATCGGCCTGGTTCCTTATTGTAAAATCATCATCTTCAGGGGATTGGATTTTGTGGGCTTCCCTCATAATCTTTGTAAGTTCTGCCTGCGCCTGAGGCATCTGTGCCAGCGATGTCGCGCTTGCCTGTATGAAGTTTATATACCTCCCTCCGCTTAACCTGTCAAGTACACTGCTCCATGGAGCTAATATCAGATCATCATTATTAACACCCATGGCCGACTGACCCTTTTCCTCAAGCACCCCAATCACTTTAAATGGAACGTTCCTGATTCTTACCAATGAACCTATTGGGTCGTCATTCGGGAATAAATTCTTTTTTACTTCTGATCCTAATACACAAACTTTCGATCTCGATATAACATCCTTATCAGTAAAGAATTCTCCTGATGAAAGTTTCCATGCACGGATATCAAGATATTCCGGCGATACTCCCTGTGTCGATGTATTCCAGTTTCCAACTCCACCAATTACCTGTCCTCCCGCTCTTACAATAGGGGAGATATATTTTATAAATGTCGCTTCATCCTTTATCCTGTTTACATCGTCCATTGTGAACCTGTTTATCGATCCCGCACCTCTGCTCACTCCCCCGGAGTTGCTTGCACCTGGATATATTATAATAAGATTGGAACCCAATGAAGCGATTTGTTCCTGCACCTGCTTCTGTGCGCCCTCGCCTATTGATACCATCACGATAACTGCAGCTACTCCTATTATTATTCCTAATGCTGTCAGCAGGCTTCGCATCCTTGATTTAAGAATACTCTTAATTGCTGCGGTTATTATACTTTTAAATTTCATAAATTATACTCAACTGATTTCCTGGTTTACTTCTGCTGTCTTTAATTTTTCCAATTCCTCAGTAGCGGTTAATGGCTTTTCAATCTCTTTATCCCTTATTATTTTCCCGTCCCGTAATTCTACTATCCTTTTGGAAAAATTAGCATAATCTCTTTCATGCGTTACAAGAACTATCGTTATTCCTTCTTTGTTTAACTGCTGAAAAAGTCCGAATACCTCAACCGAGGTTTTGCTGTCAAGGTTTCCGGTTGGTTCATCCGCAAGTATTAACGATGGTTCGTTTACTAATGCTCTCGCAATTGCAACTCTTTGCTGCTGCCCTCCGGACAACTGGTTTGGAACGTGATCCATTCGGTCGCCCAGTCCTACTCGCTCCAGCACTTCAACTGCCTTTTTCTTTGGGTCCTTTATCCGGTGATGCCTGTCGTACATTAATGGCAGCTCTACATTTTCAAGTGCTGTAGTTCTTGACAAAAGATTAAAGCCCTGAAATACAAATCCTATCTTCTGGTTTCTGATCTCTGCATATTGATTTTTATCCAGCTTGCTTGTCAGAACATTGTCCAGGAAATAATCTCCTGTCGTCGGCTGGTCCAGGCACCCTATAACATTCATAAATGTCGATTTTCCCGATCCTGAAGCTCCCATTATCGCTACGAATTCCCCTTCAAAGATCTTAAGATTTATCCCCTTCAGGGCATTTACTTCCATATCGCCGACTTTATACGTCTTTACTAAATTCCGGGTTTCAATTATTATTTTACTCATAATAATATTAAATCCTGCCCGGTCCACGCTGCTGCTGTGGGGCGCTTGGTATTAGACTGTTAGTCTTGGGTGCTGTTGAAGAGGTAGTATTATCTAATATTCCGCTAATTACCTGCATTCCTTCCTTTACATTTCTTCCTCTTACAATTTCAGTGTTCTTGCCATCGGTAATTCCTAATACAACAGGAGACATTTGAAGTTTTCCGTTCTGGTCAAGATACCATAATCTGCCGAATTGAGACTTTGCCTGTCCGCCCTGTCTGTTGCCCATACCGCCTCCCATTCTTTTTTTCAAAGTATCTGCTTTACCGCCATTCTGCTTTTCCATCTGTTTGGTATATTCTGCGAGCTGATCATCAGTAGGGGTAAATCTTAGTGCAAGATTCGGAGCTATTAATACAGAATCTTTTTCCTGTATAAAGAAATCCATTGTTGCTGTCATTCCCGGCAGAAGAAAATGGTCTTTATTATCAGCATTAACTACTACTGTATAATTAACTACGTTTGAAACTACTGCGGAATTTATTCTTTTCTGTACCACGGTTCCCCAGAATTTTTTATCCGGGTATGCCTGAACAGAAAAGTCTACCTTTTGCCCTAATACAATTTGACCTATATCGCTCTCATCAATGCTGGCAAGAATTTCCATTTGCTCAAGATCTTCTGCTATAGTAAATAAGGTAGGTGCAGAAAGACTTGCTGCAACCGTCTGCCCCGCTTCTACAGCCCGGTTTTGTATAACTCCGCTTATCGGCGCATAGATATATGCATATCCTAAATTGGTTATCGCCCTGTCTAATGCTGATTGTGCTGCTTTAAGATCGGCTAATGCACTTTCTACATTGGTCTGGGATGTAAGATAATCCAATTCTGAAATATAGTTCTTCTGGTATAGTACTTTATTCTTTTCATCCGTTACCTGTGCCTGGTGATATGTGGCTTTCGCTTTCTCTAGACTTGATCTTCCATCATTTACCTGTGTAACCAGGTTTGTCGTATCGATTACTGCCAGAAGCTGTCCTTTTCTTACATGATCATTAAAATCTACATAAAGCTTGGTTATTTTGCCTGATACCTGAGTACCAACATCTACTGTAGTTACTGCCTGCAAAGTCCCCGTCGCTGTTATTGTCTGGCTTATATTCCCTCTGGTTATTTGTGAGTATGTAAATTGCTCTGCTTTTTTATCACCTGTAAAAAAGAAATAATAACTGCTTACTAAAAGTGCAGCTATGATAATGCCAGGTATCAATAATTTTTTCTTCATATAAATCTCTTAAAACTGTTTGAAATAGATCCCTAAAATATAAATGTTTAAGTAAGACAAACTAAATTTACTATTGGTTTAATTAATTTGTACTTTCTTTTTAAGTGATCGGGTATACAATGCAATTAATTATGATAGGTAGTTCCCTGATATTAATTCAGGTCTTAACCCTATAGTAATATTATACTAATAAAAATAGATTTGTGCTGTAATATTAAACAGGATAAAGTCTTGAAACCCAAAAGTATACTGATAATTGATGAAAATCCCGGTTTTTTATCTGCTTCTATTGAATATTTCTCAATTGAATTAGGAATTAATTTAGTCTCCTGGGCTGTTTCTCCACAAGAAGCAGTAAGTAAATTTTTTAATTTTAGCCCGGATTTGGTTATACTCGATTTAGGTATGAAAACCCTAAAAGGGCGGGATCTTACATCATGGTTTAAAAATCAGGCCAACGCGCCTAAAGTAATGATTACAAGCTTTTATGATAATGAAGATTATAGAAATTTTGCTAAAGACCTGGGAGCAGATGGATTTATGAAAAAAGTGAATTATCGTGCGGCTTATACCGAATTGATACTACACCTGAATCAGGATTTTGGAAAAATTCGTAAAGAATCCAATCATCTTTTAAATTAGATTTTCTCACCTCCTTCATGATAAGCAGGCTGCCCGGGTACTTCAGGGCAGCTTTTTTTTGCTCTCTTTGTTAGGTTAAATATTATCCCCTTAAATATAAGTTGACAGGAAATAATAAATAGAGTATATTAATTATGACTCTTTCAAAAGGTTCTCCCCTGCCTTTTGATGATAACGAGTTAGACCCGTAGGTCGCCCGACCATACGGGTTTTTTATTTCTATTTGCGTTATTAATTATACCCCAGCATTAATATCCTTTTCATTTTCTAATCTTAATTGTAAATTTATTTCTAATAAGCCTGCATATAAGCTTATTTTAAATTAAGTGATATTTTTCGTAATATAATTAAAATAAAATTTAAGGATTCCGGGAAAACAATGGAAAAGTTGAAAATAAATATTGCCGAAAGAACTACCCCGGTAGTATTGTCAAAAAACTTAGGGTTTGGTTTAATTTTTACAGATCATGTCTTTGAAATGGATTATGCACCCGAAAAAGGTTGGCATAATGCTTCTATTAAACCGTTAAAAGATCTTAGTATGCATCCTGCTACTATGTTTATCCATTACGGACAGGCTGTATTTGAAGGATTAAAAGCTTTTAAAACTGTAAGCGGAGAGGTTGTAATATTTCGTCCTGAAAAGCATATGCAAAGATTAAATAATTCATCAAAAAGAATATGCATTCCGCAGGTAGATATTCCTTTTGTGCTGAATGCTTTGAATGAATTGATCGAAATAGATAAAGATTGGATCCCTACAAATAAGTATGAAGCTTTATATATAAGGCCGTTTATTTTTGGAAGTGATCCGTTTCTTGGCGTTAAGCCCTCTACTAATTACAAACTGATTATAATACTTTCCCCGGTTGGCGCATATTATCCCGAAGGGTTCAAACCCGTTAAAATATTAGTTCAGGATGATTATGTGCGTGCCGTGAGAAAAGGACTGGGAGAATGTAAAACTCCCGCTAATTATGCCGCCAGCCTCCTTGCCGCCGAAGAAGCTAAAAAGAAAGGCTACACTCAGGTGCTTTGGTTGGATGGCATCGAACAGAAATATATCGAAGAAGTCGGTACAATGAATATTTTTATCCGTTTCAGGAATGAAGTTGCTACTCCTAAATTAACAGGTAGCATTCTTCCCGGGGTAACAAGAGATTCTGTTATTCAAATACTGAAGGATTGGGGAATGAAAATTACCGAACGGCTTGTTAGTATTGATGAAATTATTAACGGATATAAAAACGGTGATCTCCTTGAAATATTTGGTACCGGTACTGCTGCAATAATTTCTTCTGTAAGTACTCTTGGTTACAAAGATCTTGAAATCAAATTAAATACTGATGAACCAGGTGAACTTGCACTAAAGCTGTTTGAAGAACTTACTTCAATTCATAGTGGTATTAAAGAGGATAAGCATAACTGGCTTACTTATGTTGAAAGAAAACCGGTTGAAATAATCTGATCTTTCGTGAACTTAGTGAAGTCTGAGGAGCCCTTGCGGCTCCTTTTTTATTTTAAAAATTGTCTCCTGGCAATTATATAATTATTAATCCTTCTTGTTAGATACTGAATTAAATTATAAATTAAACAATAAAATTTTGAGGTGAATATGATTGATAAGGAATTACTTGACAGGTTGTGTTGTCCCGAAACCAAAGCCGATCTTGTGCTTGATGGCAATTTTCTTGTCTCGGTCGATAAGGTTACAAGAAGAAGATATAGGATTGAAGATGATATTCCTATCATGCTTATCGAAGAATCAGAACAGCTAAGCATGGATGAGTGGAAATCAATTATGCAAAAACATGGGAGACCTACAGAGTAATGGACCCAATCAATATTATTGTAGCTCTTAATATTATTGCTACTTTTGGCGCCAACGTCGCTACAGCTAAAAAGGGATTTAGATCAGTTATTACTTCTTACAAGGAAAAGCCTAAATCTTGGCTACAGAATGTTCCGGTTTATTTCACAGTTATTACTCTGGTTGCATTAATTCTCGGCGTGTTCCGTTTAGGTGTAATAGAATATAAACCTGAATTTATAACCTTCCGCTCTGTCGGGCTTATTCTTTATATTATTTTTTCGTGGGTACAGATCTGGTCCTTTAAAAGCCTGGGAGAATTTTACTCGCAGGAAATATTGATTTATAAGAATCACGATCTTATTAGTAAAGGACCCTATAAATTCCTGCGGCATCCTCAGTATCTTGCCCAAATGCTCGTGGATTTGGGTGGTGGAATAGCAGTTATGAGTTATCTGCTTCTCCCTGTTGCCATAATTGAAATCCCATTTTTGATTATGCGCGCACTACTCGAAGAAAAACTTCTTGAGAAGAATTTTAAAGAAAGATTTGCCGAGTATAAAAAGAAAACCGGGTTTCTCATTCCATTTATCGGTTAGTGAGATAATGAGCTTAAAGAAATTCCTTTCCCTATTCCTTTTATTTGCTGCTGTCTGTTTTAGCCAGGATGATTCTCAGATCGGTGTTGAACTTGGTAAGGAAACCACATATATCCCCGTTTATAATAGACAGGGGACAATATATATTCCTGTCAAGCTTTTTGCTGATGTCCTTGGAGTAAAATATACTCAGCTAAAGGAAAATGAGAAAATTAAATTCTTTTTTCCTCAATACAATCTTACGGTAACATCTAAAAACCCCTATCTTGTTCTGGAGTCTAATGAAAAACAGTCCGAAGTTGTTCAGCTTCCCACATCTACATATATAATCGAAGATCAGTTATATATTCCGCTTGCATATTCTCTTCATTTTTTGGAAAAGGCGCTGGGTACTACACTTGATTATACTAATGCCGGCATTCTGTCGGTTGAAGGGCTTACAAGTAAAAATGTTTCTGAATCTAACAACAATAAATCGAAAAAGAAGACTGGAATATCAGGGCTTACTCTCGACCAAAAGGCTAACGGAACATTAATACGCCTTAAATCAGAGAAAAGAATTCCTTCATATTCAAGTTCATATAAAGAGGGTACCCTTACTATCACATTTAAAAATACTTCTGTCGATGTTGATAAACTTAAGAGGGTAGGTGGAAAAGGTGTCGTAAAAGAAATTAAAGCAAGAAATACTGGGAAGAATGCCGAACTGCTGGTTTCTGTCACTAAAGATTACACTGCCAGCGAAGTTTTAAACATCGATAACAGCAATGACCTGATGATTACAATACACAACAAAATTTTCTCCAATACCATAGATAACAATAAGAATAAAGTGAAATGGGATTTTGATGTAATTGTAATCGATGCAGGGCACGGCGGCAAGGATGTCGGAGCTATTGGTGTAAATGGGGTAAGGGAAAAAGATGTGAATCTTGGTGTTGCATTAAAACTTGGCAGACTCATTGAAAATAATATGAAGAATGTTAAAGTGGTTTATACAAGATCGAATGATACATTTATCGAATTATATAAAAGAGGGAAGATCGCTAATGAAAATGGAGGAAAGCTTTTTATTTCCATTCATTGTAACTCAACTCCTCAAAGACCTACTGATGCAACAGGTTTTGAAGTCTACCTTCTCCGGCCCGGCCGTACTCAGGAAGCAATCCAGATCGCAACAAGAGAAAACAGTGTTATTCAGTATGAGGATAATCCAAAACGCTATGCCAAACTTACTGATGAGAATTTTATTCTTGTAAGCATGGCTCATTCTTCCTATATGAAATATTCCGAAAAATTCTCAGATCTGCTCAATAGTCAGTTTAGTAATAATTTCAACAGCGGGTCAAGAGGAATAAAACAGGCAGGATTTTATGTTTTGGTAGGTGCTTCTATGCCAAGTGTTTTGATTGAATCCGGATTTCTTACTAATCCGAAAGATGCCGCTTTTCTTAAAAGTGATAACGGGCAATCAAAAATTGCAGAATCTATCCTGAATGCTATTAAAAATTATAGAGAATATTACCAGCAAGTCATGCTGAGTGAATAACTCTTCATACTTCTTTTGTGCCACTTATCATAAACATCCCCTGGGATTTCCATTATTCCTTGACAAATTCCTCCCTTTATTTTATGTTTGGAAACCCCGAAAACACTTATAGTTTCCACGGTACTTGATTGTTAACCCTTAAATAGGTAATAATCTATTAAAATTGAGCGTTTTCTTAACAATAAAGTAATTTCTTACTTGATCCGTTTACTTAATTATAAACGTTAGGAAACTTAAGAAACCAATTATGTTTTTGTGAGGTAAAGAAATTGAAACATAGGAGTCAGAATTGGAAGATATTGAAATAAAACAAAGAATATTGAAAAAAGCAGGGGAAATGTTCCAGCAATTTGGGTTTTCAAGGGTCACAATGGAAGAAATAGCCGTTGAACTTGGGATGAGTAAAAAAACTCTCTATAAGTTCTTTTCCGGTAAGGAACAGCTTCTTAAAGAAATGGTTATCGCGATGAAATGTAAATTGGAAGATTATGTTATGGAATTATGGGGGAATAATGAAATTTCATTCCTTGAAAAACTGAAAAACCTCATGAATTATATTGGGAACCAGTCCTCTGCGCTCAAAGGTCCTCTTGCACACGACCTTCAAAAGAATTTCCCCGATCTCTGGGAGGAAATAAGAGAATCCAGAAGAACTCATTCTCTTCAGAAATTCAGCCTGCTTATAGATGAAGGAATTCAAAAAGGAGTCTTTAGAAAAGATATTGATCAACAGATCGTTGTTCTCTTGTATATACATGCTATCCAGGGAATTTTGAATCCGGAAGTTCTTACTCAGCTTCCTTATACTTACAATCAGGTATTCGATTCTATCATAAGAGTTTTCCTTGAGGGTATTTTTACCGAAGAGGGAAGGAATCAGTATCTATCAATTAAACATGAAGATAATTTACAATCAACTTCGGCAAATATTAAAAATTAGGAGAATAGACTGATGATTTTCAGAGCTAATAGGTTAATATGGATATTTTTTTTAGGATCATTAATTACAATTTCAGGATATGCACAGGATGTTAAAAAACTTTCTGTTGATGAAAGCGTGCAGATAGGACTCGAAAATAGCCACACTCTCCATTCTTCAAACGAGAAGGTTAAAAATGCTCAGGCAAGAGTAAGTGAGTTAAGAACTAATCTTCTGCCATCACTAAAATTCAACGGTCTTTATACAAGGTTAAGCCCGATCGAACCTTTTATTTTATCCGTACCCGGTCTCGGTACTTTCAACCTGGCATCCAATATTGTTAATAATTATAGCGCAAAACTTACTCTCCAGCAGCCTCTGTTTACAGGATTTAAACTCCTTAGCAGTGTCGATATGGCTGATTATAATTCCCAGGCACAAAAACAGGATTATACCAAGGATGAACACGATCTCATTTACAATATTAAATATGCATACTGGAGCCTTTATAAGGCTATCCAGTTAAAAGCAGTTGTCGATGAAAATGTAAACCAGATTAAGGCACACCTCGAAGATGTAACCAATATGTTTAATCAGGGTATGTCAACAAAGAACGATGTTTTAAAAGTACAGGTTCAGTTAGGCGATACTCAGATTAAACAAATCGATGCGAACAATAATGTACGACTTAGCATGATCAACCTTGATAACGTTATGGGCCTGCCTCTCTCTACTAATGTAGAACCGGTAGAGAAGGTAAATCCAAAAGTCGAATCTCTTGGAAATATAGATATATATATTGATAAGGCATATCAATACAGACCCGAGCTTAAAGGAATGGATTTCAGGATAAAAGCAAGCGAAAGCGGTGTAACTCTCGCAAAATCAGGATGGTGGCCCCAGCTTTTCCTGGTCGGGGATTATTTATCTGCGAGGCCGAATCAGAGAATATTTCCTACAACCGATTCTTTCAAAGAAACCTGGGATGTTTCTCTATCTGTTTCCTGGGATATATGGACCTGGGGCGCGACTGCTCACCAGACTGATCAAGCCCAAACACAGGTTGAACAGGCAAAGGATTCATATAAAATACTGAAGGACGGGATTACTCTTGAAGTAACTCAGAATTACCTGAATATAATGCAGGCAAAAGAGAAAATGACAGTTGCCTCAAATAACGTTTCCCAGGCTGAGGAGAATTACAGGGTAACTGATGAGAAATTTAAAAATGGTCTCACACTTAATTCTGAACTGCTTGATGCGGAAGTTGCTTTGCTTACAGCTAAAACTAATCTTGTTCAGTCACAGGTCGATTATGAATTAGCTAAAGCCCAGCTTGAGAAGTCTTCAGGTGATTCATCATTAAAATAAGAAATTAAAAATTAGAGGTATATATGAAACGTATTAAAATAATTGTTTTGCTTGTGGTTATAATAAGTATCGTTGTCGGAATGCTTATGCATAATAAATCACTTATGGCTGCTAAATCAACCAATGAAAAAATAGAAGCCTACCCGGTAACTGTAACTTTTGCTGAGAACAGGAAAGTAACTAATAATCTTGAGCTGGTTGGTACAATAACAGCAAATAATGACGTCGCGATTGTTTCGGAAGCGCAGGGAAGAGTGGTTAAGGTTCTTGCTCAGGTCGGAGACTATAAACCGGCCGGTTCTGTATTATTCCAGCTGGATGATGAGCTTAAACTCGAAGCTTATAAGACTGCTGAAGTTAATTATTTGAAGGCAAAAAAGGATTATGACAGGTATGATGCTTTGTATAAAGGCAAATCTGTTACCGATGCTCAGTATGAACAGGCCAAACTCGCTTGCCAGGTATCCGAATCGCAATATGTACAGGCAAAAAGAGAATACAACGATACTAAGATTACGACTCCCATTTCGGGTGTTATCACTGCACGCATAGTCGACCTTGGCAATTATGTTAACAAAGCGTCTGTTGTTGCTAATGTTGTTGATATCTCCAAACTGAAAGTAAAACTTAATGTCGCTGAAAAGGATGCCTTCAAACTTAAAACCGGGGATAATGTAGAAGTAAATACCGATGTCTATCCCGGTGTTGTATTTAATGGGAAAATATCTTCCATAAGCTCCAAGGCAGATGAGGCACATACCTACCCTGTTGAAATACTTTTGGCAAATTCAAAAGACCATCCTTTGAAATCAGGGATGTTCGGCCGCGTTTCATTTACCTCCATTAAGAATAGCGAATTATTGGTTATGCCTCGCGAAGCTTTGGTAGGCAGTATTAAAGACGCTAAAGTATTTGTGGTTGAGAACGGTATTGCCAAGATGAAAGATGTACTTATCGGAAACGTATATGAGAATTGGCTCGAAGTAAAAGGCGGCCTGAGTGTCGGCGATAAAATTGTAGTCAATGGACAAAATAACTTGCAGGATAACGATAAAGTTGTTGAAAAGAAATAACCAGGAGTTTTAATAAAATGACAATAACAGAATTATCAATTAAACGGCCCACAATTATTGTGGTCATATTTTCGGCTCTCATGGTGCTCGGCTTGTATAGCTTCTCTAAGCTTAACTATGAGCTCCTTCCTAAAATCACTCCCCCGGTAATTACAATAGCCACAATATATCCGGGGGCGTCACCTGACGAAGTTGAATCTTCAGTCACTAAACCTATTGAAGACGCTATCTCAACTCTCGACCAGATTGATGCAATTAACTCTACTTCTTCAGAAGGCATCTCTTTTGTAACCGTTCAGTTTAACCAGGCCGCCGATGTTGAAATCGAGCTACAGAATGCACAAAGGAGAGTAAATGCGATTACTTCTGACCTGCCAACTGACGCGAAAACGCCTACAATATCTAAATTCGCTCTCGATGAAATTCCTGTGCTTAGAATGGGTCTTACAAGTAATCTTCCATCAAGAGATTTTTATCAGTTTATTAAAGACAGGATTCAGCCAAGATTATCCAAACTTGCAGGTGTTGGACAGATTACCCTTATAGGGGGAGATGAAAGAGAAATCAGGGTAAATCTTGATGCAGATAAAATTCAATCCTACGGTCTCTCAATTCTTCAGGTAACTCAGGTTATCAAGACTTCCAACCTGGATTTCCCGACCGGCAAAATTGAAAACTCAAAAGATCAGTTTATTGTCAGAGTTGCCGGTAAGTTCAAATCAGTTGATGATCTTAGAAATTTGGTAATAGCTAAATCAAAACAGGGAGGTGACATAAGGCTCTCTGATATTGCTGAAGTTCAGGATGGACAGCAGGACTATTTGAATCTTAGCAGGATCAATGGAATAACCTCTGTAGGTATTATTGTAACAAAACAGTCCGATGCCAATTCTGTTGAAGTTAGTAAACTTGTAAGAAAGGAAATATCTAAAATTGAATCTGACTATAAGGTTCAGAAAGTTAAATTCGATATAGCTGAAGACGGCTCTCTCTATACTATTGATGCAGCAAACGCTGTTAAGGAAGATCTTGCTCTTGCCGTTATTCTTGTTGCGGCGGTCATGTTCCTCTTCCTTCATAATATAAGGAATTCCTTTATTGTAATGCTTGCTATACCTGCATCCCTTATTTCAACATTCCTTGTTATGTATGCTGCCGGTTATACACTTAACCTGATGACACTGTTAGGACTTTCACTTGTTGTGGGTATTCTCGTGGATGATTCTATCGTGGTGCTGGAGAATATATACCACCATCTTGAGAAAGGAGAAAAACCCCGTGAAGCTGCTTTAAAGGGAAGGAATGAAATCGGTTTTGCCGCTCTTGCAATTACTCTAGTTGATGTAGTGGTATTCGTTCCTCTTGCATTGACAGGCGGTCTTGTAGGTAATATTCTCCGTGAGTTTGCGGTTGTTGTTGTTATATCAACACTGTTAAGTCTATTCGTTTCCTTTACTGTTACTCCGCTGCTGGCCTCAAGATTCAGCCGTCTTGAGGGACTTACTAACAGAACTATTATAGGCAAATTTGCTATCTGGTTCGAAAAACAATTTAAACGTCTAACCGGTAACTATATTACTGTTCTTAAATGGTCTTTAAACAACAGGTGGAAGGTTGTGGCTGCAACTGCGGCTCTGTTCATTGCCTCTTTTGCACTTATCCCTGCCGGGTTCATTGGTTTTGAATTTATGACCCAGACTGACCGGGGTGAATTCGCCGTAATATTAGAGCTGCCCGCCGGTTCCTCACTTGAGAATACCAACTATATTACTCAGTCGGTTGAAAAGAAAATCAGCTCTATGCCTGAAGTAAGAAAAGTATTTGTTAATGTCGGTGCATCAAATGAGGGGTTAGTTGGACAGTCATCAAATAATGTCTCCGAGCTTAATGTAACTCTAAATTCTAAAAATGAAAGGAAGAGATCTACTGATGACATAGGTGAAGATATAAAAAGATACGTTCAACGAATACCCGGTGTTAAAGTGCATGTTAACCCTATAGGAATTTTCGGTACTGCGAACCAGTCACCTATACAGATTATTGTAAGCGGGCCAAGCCGTGACGATGTAATGAAAAGCGCTAATGTAATTCAATCCTTTGTTAAAAATATTCCGGGCACATCCGATGTCCGGTTATCTTCTGAGGATGGCAAACCTGAGACCCGCGTTGAAATTGACCGCGGTAAACTCGCTTCATTCGGTTTGTCAATCGCAGATGTCGGAACCGCTCTCAGGATTGCGTTAACCGGAGACGATGATTCCAAATACCGTGACGGCAGCAATGAGTATAATATCAGAATAGTTCTCGATAAATTTGACCGTGCAAACATCGCTGATCTTGGCCGGCTCACTTTTAATAACAATAGAGGACAGTCTATACAGCTTCAGCAGTTTGCGAATATCTATCAGGCCAATGGTCCAACCAAACTTCAGCGCAGGGATAAAATAAACGCTGTTGTTGTTTCCTCCCAGGTAATTGGAAGACCGAGCGGCAGTATCGGTAACGATATTAAAAGCCAGATGGCAAAAACTAAACTTCCTCAGGGTGTGCAGATATCCTATGACGGCGATTTGAAAAATCAGGCGGATTCATTTGGCAGCCTCGGCATTGCAATGTTTGCCGCTATTCTCTTCGTTTATATGGTGATGGTTGCCCTTTATGATTCATACCTTTATCCCTTCGTGGTTTTATTCTCTATCCCGGTAGCAATGGTTGGAGCGTTCCTTGCACTTGCATTAACCATGAAAGCCCTTAGCATCTTTTCAATTCTTGGTGTTATAATGCTTGTAGGACTCGTGGGGAAAAATGCTATCCTGCTTGTCGACAGGACTAATGCAATGAAACTCACCGGTCTCAGCACTTTCGATGCTTTAATTGAAGCCGGGAATGCAAGGATAAGACCCATTGTTATGACTACTGTTTCAATGATTATCGGTATGTCTCCAATTGCATTATCATCCAGCTCCGGTTCCGAATGGAAATCAGGACTTGCATGGGCGCTTATAGGAGGTCTTACAAGCTCTATGTTTCTAACCCTTATTCTGGTTCCGGTTGTTTATATGAAATTTGAACTTTGGAAAGAAACTATTCCGGCATTCTTTAGGAAATTATTCAGAAGGCCCGTAAAAGAAATTCAGGAAATTCCTGTAGAAGGAGTGCTTCAGGAAGATTAACCTTGTAACTTATCAGAATCCCCGTTTCCCTATGCGGAAAGCGGGGATTTATTATTCTACCAGCTAATAACAAATTATTTTTCTATTGTATTTGTCCTGTATTAGGATCAGCCTGGAATGTTGTTCCGCCAACAACTAATATAACTTTAGTTCCGCCTAAAGTGATTGTAAAATCCCTGTCAATAGTATGCTCGCTGTATGCAGCACCCTTGGTAAAGGTTACCAATGCATGATAATGTCCTGTTATTGTACCCGAAGTTTTCGCATACCAATCCAGCCCCGTTCCTCTCGGACCTTTTACATTTATAAAGTTAACAGTTATCGAATGGTCCAGTGTTCTTACCCCTCCTAATGCTCCGGTTACTGTATCAATAGCTGAACGGATGTATGGTGAAGTAGTATTAATTGTTACAGTAGAGGTGTTAGTTCCTGTTGCTACCCATTCGCATGAAAGGGATTTCAATTGATGGGAGAGCCATAAATTATTAAACACACCTGTTCCGCCTACAATATGATGATTAACAGTGTAAGCCGTGTCCCCGCTATTAATATAATATTTTTGAAATTGTCCGTTCTGGTTTAAGAACTGATGCATATATTCCCGTGTATAATGAGAATACCATAAAGCACCCGATCTGGTCCTGTCAATATTAACTGTCCACCATCCCGATGTTGAGTCATATGAATATGTGGCAGATGTTATAAAATTTGGATCAGAAGCAATTGATTTGCTCAGAAGGCCTGTACTGGTTGGAGTATTCAACAGATCTGAAACCTGGTCTAAAACACCGCCGCTATTTATAGCCATAGCGCCTGCTAAACTTGTTGCGGCATCCGAAGTTGCGGTTGGATCCTGCGTAGCTGTCGGCGCGCTTACAGTGTTATCATTTTTCTTGCAGCCGTCTAAAAAGCCTATACCGATTAATATAAGCGCAAAGTATACTATGATTTTTAATTTCATTTTTAACTCCTTTAACTTTATTTACTCAAAATAATATATTGGTCCTATGATGGTTTGACCGTGATGTAAGCTCACAAAGTTTACTGAATTAATAAAAATTAATTTTTCTCCCCATTATAAATGCCCCATAGTTTCTAATATTTCCAGAAGAAGCTTTAGTTTAATATTTATGATGTTTTGTCCTGTAATTAATTATGTAAAAATTAGT
>JARLHC010000056.1 GCA_031292455.1 Ignavibacteriaceae bacterium | reverse complement strand
TGTTACCGCAATGGTAAATGATTTTGAAGGTACTAATCCGTAATTATAATAATTTATCTTTACTGTTACTGAATCAATTGAATCATCAAGAAAATTTTTATCAAGTGTTATATCCTTGGATGATATTGATAGATTTGGTTTCTTCGGTACCTTTAACTGTATTACCGGATCAGTAAATAATGTATTGCTGTATATGAATACAGTATTTATTAAGTTGGATCCGAATGTATTCGACAGATCTGATTTGGCCAACACATGTGCTTTGCCAAGTGTTAGTACAGAATCTTTTAATATCCTTTTATAAAATAATAGCGGAAATGATGTCGCTGTGGAAGTAAAACCCAGAGAAGTATTCCCTTCATAACCAATAGCATCTCCGTCTAAACCATTAACAAATAATTCACAAAAAGCTTTTATGTCTGGCTCTGCAAATTTACCTGTAGAACATCCGAAATCGGAAATCATTGAGCTTCTGCCCCGGCTGTTTTTTAACTGACTTACATCGCTTATCCCGTTATCCCAGATCTGCGTTCCGCTATGACCTATGTATGAAATAAATACCCCCCCGTTTGCTATCATTGCATTAATCTGGTCCTGTGTATAAGGACCGAAATTAGTACGCGGACTGTATGTCTTATACAAATGCTGCGCTATCCCCCCTATTGGTGCTGGCTGGATAAGTGTTGCTATTACATCATCATTCGTTTGCTTTAGATAACTTATTTCATTTGCGTCCTCACTGTCGCCGCTCGAAAAAAGAAGATAATATTTATTCCAGTCGTCATATGGTGTGCTTAGGTAGGCTTTATGCTTATCAAAAAAATGCTGGAATTCTTCTAAGCTTGCAGCAGGTACCCTTCCCGGATACATCTGCGGTATTAACGTCGAATCCCATATCGTAAACCAGTTGTCCGATACCGGTTCCCCGAATGAAGGAACAAAGTTCATTACTCTGGGAATGTTAAAATTGATTGCTTTATTCCCGTAGTAATCATATGTGGCTCCGCCTACAATGAAAAGGTATAATGGCTTCGGAGCCTGCCAGTTGTTGTTTGCGGCAATCAAAAAATCCTTAATCGGCTCCGGTGAAAAGAATCCGTAATTAAATTGATCGTATATATCGTATACATTAATTACTTTCGTCGCCAGGCCATAGTTCTCACTTATAAATGCAGCATATTCATTTGCCTTTGCTAAAAGAACCGGATGCGTTATTAATATGTAATCTGCTCTGTTACTGGAGCTTGAAATATCATTAAATTTCTTGGTATAAAAATAATAAGGCGACCCTATCTTTGATTCGTTAATCAGGTAATATTTGTCCCCCGCCTGTACTGTATCATTAAATATTAGTTGACCTCCGTTGCGGGTATAATTGATAATCTTCTTCAACCCCTGGTTATATTTATATAAAACCATATTGGCAGAACTAAGATTAGTTATCTTAAATGCATTTATACTGTTTCCTTGTATATCATTTATTGTGAATCTTAATGAATCATTAATTGCCTTAAGATATCTCGGATATTCTACTTCGTACCAATCATAAGCTATTGAATTCACTATTGTCGCACCCGTGGGATAAGAAGTTGCCTTTAAGATATTATCCCCCGGCAATAAAAGATTAGAATTAAATCCAGCAGTTACTACTTTCTGTTCATATTTATTAAAATAACCTGAACTGTATACTGTAGTATCGGAATTTATGCTTAATCCTACTAAGTGCGCTTTGAATGTTATATCGGATGCATAATCCTGGACTTTATAAAATGCTTGGGCTGTCTTCCCCGGAAATATATCCGTTGCTGTAAATGGAAATGTGTAAGTTGCCCCTCCCTTTTGCTGACCCCATACCCATGTCTGGTTTTGCTTCCACATCGGCAGTTGTCTGGCTGTAAGGTCAGCCATCGAATAATCAAAATAGAGGTTCCCCTCATAATGTACTACCTCGGCGTAGTATTGTAAAGTGTCTGCCGCCGTGCCAATATTTCCCTGTTGCACTGTCGTCGGTATCCCTTGATCCGCTCCCCATGTCAGCCAGTAAATAGTTGTATCCGAATATCTGTTTAAGTACTCCTTATATGGTTGATTAGGTCCGCTTGTATCCCTGTAATTATCCCCCCAATTCCTCCTGCCAAAGAACTCTATATATTTCAGCTCTCCTGATGAGTCTACTTCTATAATCGGAACCTGGATCCCTTTAGAATACATCTTATATGTATTTATTGTAATTGCAGTGGTATTGATCCCGTAACTTTCCAGGTCCTGCCTGGTTATCCTGTATATGCCGTCCGCATTTGTCCCTAACTTTAAATACGTTAGTGAATAATCGATCCATGAGGAATTAGTCCCCTGTGGCTCATAATAATTCTTATCCAGGGCTCTGGCATTTTGATAATTGAGTATTACTGAAGATAAAAACTCCCTCCCTTCCGGTCTCTCTTGTATTTCTACTCCCTTATTTTTTCCGGGTGTGTCTAATTTTAAGGATATTTTCACCTTCTGCAGTTCTTCTATTATATCATTGTTGGATGCATACTGGTTTATCTTCAGATGTACACAATAATAACCCCTGAACCATAGATACCCTTTGATTTCAACAGAGTTCTTTGGTAAACTGCCCACAATAGCAGGGGTCTCTTTATAGATTACCGATTTGTTATCAGTTGTACTTACAGTTGAATTTATTACCGGCTTTCCCTTTATTTTGTTCACTGATATTGGACTTAAACTGGCAGTAACTTTAGAATATGAAGGAAGTGCTATTATTATGTCCCTTGATGGAAGTGCATTTTGCCCGGGAAGAGATTCATCCTGAAAATCATTAAAATTTACTTTTATATCCCCTTCCTTGACCATACTGGTGTGAGGAATTGAAGAAAGACTTAATTCAAATTCTATTAAATTATTTGTTTCTTGATAATTATTTATACTTATTTGTGGGTATACAGGACATATAACTAATAAAAAACCTAAAAAAAGTATTTTCTTCATCTATTTCCAGAATTTTATTCTTGTAATTTAGTAGATTATATTTATAAATAATAACTAAAATTTTTGTATTCATACTATTTAGACGGTATACGGATTTTTTCGTCAGGTTTAACTGATTTAAGATGCTATCTCCTTAATTCTCTTGTTAATCCCAGGAAATCAAAACTTATTATAACATTCAATCTGGAGTTTTATAGGAATGCTACTATTAATAAGGATTTCTATTCTGTCTGCCGCAATGCTGAACTTGTAATTCCTGACGGTGTAAGCATTATCCATCTTATTAAATTAAAATATAATAAGTGGTTAAAACGTATTACGGGTAATGATCTTTTCGAACTTATTTTAAGTATCTCCGATGAACACCCCCTTAAAATTGCCTTTGTTGGCTCAACTTCTAAAGTAATTAAAATGCTGACTGATAAAGTCACTAAAGATCATCCCGGTTGCAGCATAGTTGCCGCTATCAGCCCTTCCCTGAATTTCGAATTAAATGAGGAAGAGAATAATAAGGTCCTTCAGCAATTGGTAAGCTCTCAACCGGATATCCTTTTGCTCGCTCTCGGAAATCCCAGGCAGGAATTGTGGCTTAATAAACATAAGGATCAAATCGGTTCTAAATTGAATGTGGGTGTCGGGGCTGTGTTCGATTTCTATACTGGCTTTAAAAGAAGAAGCCCTATGTTGCTTCAAAGATTATCTCTTGAGTGGGCTTGGAGAGTTCTTCAGGAACCAAGAAGACTTTCAAAAAGATACATCGTTCATGGTATTCCTTTCTTTATTAAAAAAACATTCCAGATAATGCTGAAAAAAGAGATTAATGCTTAAACAAAGCAAAATTCTTTATGTTATTAAAACAATGGATATTGGGGGAGCAGAAAGATTTACTTTCAATTTAGCTAATTACTTTAAAGATAAAACCGCCTCTGTTACTGTTGCTTCTGCAGGAGGCATATTTACAGATAAATTGGAACAATCCGGGATAAAACATATAAAACTGAAAACTCCTCCCGAAATAAAAAATTTTATATCTCTCTATAAGGAGCTCAGCCAAATACTGAAAGATGATGATTATTCAATAGTCCATTGCCAGCATAGAATATTCACTTTCCTCCTTCAGTTTATTCCCCAAAAGAAGTTTATTCTTTTATATACAGCTCATAATGTGTTTACAGATCTGTTCCAGAAATGTATCTACCCCGATCATGCCGCCGCAGTCTCTACTTCAATCCTTGATAATCTCAGAAGCTATTCATTTATAAAAAAGAATAAGATCTCTCAGATAAACCTCGGCGTTAAAGTTCCTGAAATTTATAATACCCGGAACGGGACAATCACTCTGGGATTCATTGGACGCTTGATCAATGAAAAAGGAATATTTAATCTTCTCGAATCAGTCAAAATACTTTCTTCAGAAAATCTCGGCTTTAAACTCATTATTAAAGGTCAGGGAGATTTAACAAAGATAACCTCATATATCAAACATTATAATTTATCTGCAATTGTGTCTATTCCCCCTCCCGCTTCCGATGTGGAGGAAATTTATCATGATATCAATATACTTGTATTGCCTACATGGCTTAACGAAGGGCTCCCTCTTTCAATCCTTGAAGCTGCCGCCCGTAAGATACTTATTGTATCTACCGGCGCCGGCGGGATAAAGGATTTTTTGAGGGACAGACAGACAGGTGTGATGTTGGATTCCCTCGATCCTGTCTCAATTGCTCGTAAACTAAAGGAAGTCATTACTAATTATGATAGTTATTCATCAATCCTGGATAATGCTCTTAATAAAGTTAAAGATGAGTTTTCCCTTGAATTGATGAATAAAAAATATGAGGCATTATATTGTGAACTCCTTGAACCTAAACTTTCCTGAATACTGCAACAAGATTTGAACTCAGAAATTTTAGAAATGACTTCTCAAGAATCTCAGTAATTGGCTTTATTATCACCCTGCCTGACTTAAAATTATCAAACGGAGGCATCAGATAATCATAACCCAGTAAAACAAACCCCTCTTTCTCAAAATAACTGGATAATGACTTAATTGAAAATCTTCTTGCCGACCCTATTTTATTATGTATAAAATCAAACATTGATAGAAATGGAATAAATCTTCCATCTACCATCCTGTTAAATAAATATACATGATGAGTTTCAAGCGGGAAATATTTATTCGGGACTGTTATGTATGCCGTCCCCTTTCTGGTTAAAATCCTCTTTATCTCCCTGATACCTGCATCCATATCCTCTAAATGTTCTAATACCTCAATTGCAAATAAAGATTCAAATGAATTATCTTTAAAGCAGGTTGTTGAACCCGAAGTAATAACCAATTTAATATTGTTACCCCTGGGATGATTTCTGATCTCTGTTAAATTCTCCTTGTTAACATCAAACGCAATAAGCGATTTAATTTTATCTGATAGGGATAATGAATATGCCCCCTTACCGGCGCCAAAATCTACACCTGTATTATATTTAATAGGAAAAATATTATTCAGCTTCTCAAGTCTTTTATAAAGCCCTCCTTTATCATACTCAATGGGAGATCCTTTATCAATTTTCATTGAGCTGTTCCTTTAAGGAGATTATTTTATTATAAACCGATTCGGGAGTTACATTAACCAGGCAGTATTTCTTATCGTGGATGCAGTTCCAGTCACATCCGAAACAATCCATTAGATGGAATAAAAAGATAGCATCCCTGCGCTCTTTATAAGGAAAAAATTTCCCATATTTGCCCCCCCCTATAATAGCTATTAAAGGTGCTCTCAGTTGATGCGCCATATGGGTTAATCCGGAATCATTCCCTATAAATGATAAACAGTTCTTTATTAAAAATGCTATTTGATTATAGCTTAATTCACCTGCTAAATTTATTATATTTTCTCCCGCAGATGGAAATGAGTCTAACTGCTGCCTTTCTTCTGCATTCCCGATAAGAACGATTTCCCCTTTTATTAGTGATGCCAGTTGTCTGTAATTATCTATCCCCCAGCTTCTTTCCATCTCTGATGACATAGGAGCAATAATAATATAATTCTTTTCCTTTAAATGACTGTTTATTGAGTTGAGAGATACTGTATTATCTCCGAATATTTTATCATTGGCCGCAGGACTGATATTATTCTCCTCTAAATAATACGATAACCTCTTATATTCATTGGGATATGGAGAATCAAGTATCTCAGTATAATGCTTATTGTTCCTTTCTAATATAATATCAGGAAGGTAAAGTGAACTCCCCTTCATGGCAGTCGTATTTTCAGCTCCTGAAAGAAGTGTTAATTCCTCATTAATCATTCCCCTCTCCTGGGTTATATTAATAACTCGTAAATACCTCTTCTGCCTTACATGTTTAATCATGTTAAGCCTGTACAACAAATTATATCTGTATTTATATTTATTTATTGTTACAGGATTATACTTAAGCTCATTCCAGTCAAACAGGCTGCTGAATTTTTCTGGTATCAATAATTCATAATTCAGATATCTGTTCGCATTCCGTAAGGATAATAAAAAATCGACAGCTAGAATTATATCCCCCAGCTTTTCTGTGTTGATGATAAGTATACTGTTATTAAAGCTATCCGCTTTGCGTATGCCGTAAATTGAAGTAATTAATAAAGATAAAAGATTGCTTAATAATATGGCAATCCGTTTAATGAAACTATTACTTTTCATTTTTTGCAACCATATGATAATCCCTGCCAAACTTATTCATTATGTCGCTCATGCCCGAAAGGATATTATGATTCCTTAAGAATTTCATGATTGGATCCCCAAGTAATGAAGGTGCTAAAAATCTATATAACGATTTTTTATTGGCATGCTTTATTCCTAATGCTCTCAGAAAATACTTTCTGGCAGAATCTATATTGCCACTGTAATATTCCACCAAACCATATCTGAAATTATAATCATAATTTTCTGTCTTGGAATCTTTATAATACTTATTTAGATATTCGCTTCCCAGTTGGTATCTGTTTTTTAATAATATTTCTCTGTTTGCTCTGGATAATTTTTTTTTCTCATACCTGTATGAATAAAGAAACTTCTGGATATTATGCATCTTTATTCCACTGGATATCATTCTTAAAAATAGATCCTGATCTTCTACAAATAAGTACTTCTCACTGTATGCTCCTGAATTAAACATAGCAGTCTTATAAGTTAACATTCCTGCATGACAGATTGAGTTAAGGATGGGCATCATGTATTCTATATCGCCATGATTTTCCGGCAGTTCCTTATTAAAGAGGGTTTTACCATTCTGATCAATGTGGTTATAGTTTGTGCTGACCAGCTGAATACCGGGATTATTTTTTAGAAAAGCCATCTGAATATTCAACCGGTCTAAATCACCAATATCATCTGCATCCATCCTTGCAATAAAATTGCCTGATGCAGCGCTTAACCCAAAATTAAGCTGTGATATCAGACCCTGGTGCGAGCGTTCAAAAAATCTTATCCTTTCATCATGAATATTCTTTATTATCAATCTTGATGAATCCGTAGAACCGTCATTAATAATTATAACCTCTAAATTTTTATAGGTCTGATTTAAAATGCTTCTTATACTCTTTACAAGATATCTTTCGGCATTATATACAGGTATTATTACTGAAATCAGATCATTATTCATGCAGTATTTGGGAATATTTGTTTTCTAATTCCAGGATTACTTTCTCCCATCTAAACCCAAGAGAGAAATCATGTATTTTCCCGCTTAACTCTCTTTTTTCTTGCAATGGCAATTCAATAAGTCTTGTTAATCTCTTTGCCAGCTCTTCCTTATTCCAGTAATTAACAACAAACTGATTAAAATCTTTCGGGAAATGATCTGTCAAACCGACTCTGTTTGTAGTAATAAACAGAAGCCCTGCATTCATACTTTCAAGCAGCGTTATACTGAATGTTTCATATTTAGCAGCGGCTATATATATATCATTATTCACCATTTCCTGACGTAATGTTTTATTATCAAGCGGACCTGTTATCTTCAGTCGTATGTTGTCTGAAAGCTTATGAAAAATCTTATTACCCGTGTTTACTGAAGAAATAATCGTCAATTCAATCTGACATTTCATCAACGAAAGCGACTCAAGCAGGAATCCATATCCCTTCTCCTCTCTGTCTATACCGCCGACAGTGATGATTTTTACTGTGCTGATTTGCTCTGTATAATTCTTTATAATTCCTGGGTATATGGTAATTCCATTTTTAAATAATAGAATTTTATCCCTCTTTATTTTGAAAAACAGGTGTATGAATCTCGATATTCGTTCAGATAACGTAAATATATAGTCTGCATTGTGAATAACTATATATTCATTAAGAATGGCTCTTAATTTCAAAAACCTTGTTTTAATTACATAATGTTTATATTCATAAGAAGCCAGACCATGCACAGTGTATATAATTTTCGCCTTTATCAGAAATTTAAGCGGAAATAATACTACATAAAACATTTCAAGAGTTGATAAATGGATTATATCTGGCTTGTATTTAAACACTAAACCTAAAAGCCGGAATATTCCGCATCTGAATACATTATCATCTACTGTTTCCTTTCCGAATAGCTTTTGAAAACGGCTGTACTTTGAACCGTCCTGGAAATAGCATACATAAATCGCCTGATGATTTAATTCCGAAAATTTATTAAATAATGACTTCGCAACTATCGTGGGGGCCTGCAAAACCTCTCCTTTTTCATAGTTGCCAAGAAATAGTACTTTCATTATTATTACTTAATATTATGTTGCATTTCAGTTAGTCAAAAACCTGTATCTGAAGTTGTGCTTTACAAGGAGTGCTAATTGAATAAGGAATACGAGATATTCGCTGATAATAGTTGCTATTACAGCACCCCATAATCCGTATATCCTTATTAAAATAATGTTAATTGATACATGAATGATTGCACCTAAACCGGTACTGATCATAGGAATTTTCTCCTTCCTTATGGAATTGGAAATAACTCCGGTTAGGTTGTTCAGAAATAAACCCGGTAAAGCAAATACCAGGTATTTAAGGTAAGGTATCGATAAAGCATATTTGTTGCTGTAAAAAAATAGGATGATCTTCTCCCCGAACAAACTGACAAAGATAATAGCAGAAACAGCAATAACCATAAGTAAGAGGGATACAAGTAGTATCTCATGTAACTCTACCTTTTCACTTAATGAAAATGATTTGCTCAGGTCTGTATAAACAGGGGTCAAAATGACATTACAGATTATTGTAGGTATTTTATAAAGTGAGTACGCTATCGAATAAATGGCAACTGCTTCAAAGCTTATCGCTCTTTCAATTATAAGTACGTCCATTCGATCATATATAAGTACAAATATTACACCCATTCCTATTGGTACGGAAGAAAATAATATTTTCTTCAATACAGCAATATCAAAATGTAAATGCAGACTGAGTTTTTCTTCCTTCAGGTATTTATATAATATCCCAAGATGAAATATTACCGCTATCAGGAGGGACAGGAGGATTAGGTAGTGTTGAACTTTCAATAGATAAAATGTAACTATCAGCACACCGAATATTACTCTGCTGAAGAAAAATCCCTTGAAGCTCTTCTTGTATCTTTTTTTACCATATAAGACTGAGTTTAATATAAAATTAAACCCGCTCAGGTATGTAAGAAGTCCTACAATCCCGATTATTATAGGATCTATCGATAGGTTAAGATACAGGTAAACAAACATCACGATAACAAATACCACCATCAGCATTATGCGAAAGGATATTGCCGTTTCCAGTTTCTGTTTTATATCCGGTACTACTGCTTCCCGCTGAAAATAATATGCGAACCCTAAATCAAATACACTATTCAATATTCCTGTGAACGCAAATACAGTTGCTATTAGTCCATAATTTGTCTTATCAAGCTCCCTTGCAAGAATAAGAAAAAACACGAAGAATACTATTTTCTCAAGAAGGTTTATATAAAATACATATTGAGACTCAAGTAGAATCTTCTTTGCAAATGGAAATATCTTGATAATAAAAGATTTCATGTGGTTAAAATTAGTCTCTATATGACTGATATAAAACTTATTTCTTTGCTAGCCATATCTCAGGATTCTGATTATTTCTGGAATTCCAAATTTCAAAATGTACTATATAACCCTCAACACTTTCTCCTACCTTTGCAACAACGCTTCCTGGTCTAACTTTGTCCCCCTCTTTTACAAATATCTCAGAGAAATGACTGTAAACTGTTCTGTATCCATCTTTATGCGTTATTATTATTACCCCGCCGTACCCCGGTATCCAGTCTATCGCCGATACAACACCATCTGCCGGTGCTTTTATATTCAGATCGGATGAAGCTTTTATATCAACACCATAATTGAGAGTTACAGTATTAAGCTTTGTATTCCTGTCCTCACCATAATGTCTGACTATCTTCCCTCCCGATACCGGCCAGCTCAATTTCCCCTTTAGGGAAGAAAAGGAAGATAATGAGGAAGTTGAAATATCTATATCATAAACTGCATCTTTATTAACATGCTTTTTTTCAGTTGTTACTTCCTTAGTTCTATTCTCTTTTCTTGTTTTTTCTGCTGAAAGTTTGGCTAACCTTTCACGTTCTGCCTTTCTTCTTATCTCTTCTTCTTCAATTAGTTTGGATATAAGGTTTTTAATTTTAGATTCTGCTGATCTTTTAATCGAAATTGATTTCTTAAGCTCTTTCTTATCACGCCGGATTGAGTTTAATATCTTCTTCCGTTCAATAAGTTTCTTCTCCAAATCTGCAGCTTCATTTTTCTTCTGATCGGCAAGCACTAACTTTTCTTCCTTTTCCCTTTCATACCTGCTTTTGAGATCTATTAAATCCTGCTTGTCCTTTTGAAATTTATCAAGATCCTTTTCTCTCTTTTCTGAGAACTTCTGAAGGTATTTGTATCTTACTAATGCCTGCTGAACGGACTCTGAATTCAGTAATTCAGATATTTCATCTTCTTTCCCCTTTTTATAAACCGATATAACATATTTCGAATAATTAATCTGTAGTTCTTTGATCTCCTTTTCGATTATATCAATTTGCTGTAATGTAAAATCAATATCATTTTGTTTAAGCTCTTCTTCGTTTCTTAATTTGTTTATTATCTTATTCAGCAGGAAACTTTGTTGATTGTAATTCTCAAGCGCAGTATACGACTGTTTTTCCTTTGTTGTCTTTATCTTTAAGAGGGATTCCAGCGATGATATTTCAGCTTTAATCTTTGAAAGTTCAGATTTTTGATTTTTAATTTGTTCCTTTTCCTGCGGGAGAATATAAGGAACAATAAAAAATAAAAAAATAAATATAAAACAGTTTCTTTTATTTACCATTTAATTATAGAAGCATCATCAGGAAGCTTAAAATCGATATAGATTTTTTTCTTGTTAGCTGTCATTGACTTATAATCGATTAGTACAGTCTCATTCTGTTTCCTGTTCATCACTTCTATCTTTGTCGGCACTGCAACTGTTTCCAATACTTCAAAATTGGAATACTTTCCTTCAAGTAAGTCTTCATTACTGCTGTTCTTGAGAAGGTAATGGAGTATCCCAAGATGCCTTACATCTACTTCATACTCAGATATATTATCTGTGGATGAATCTTTATAAGTAAGCATGTATTTATCGTAAATAACCTTGTAACTGTTGGGTGATTTATAGAGACTGTTGGTTAAGTTCACAGATCCTATAAATGCATCCATTATATCTCCGAAAGAAAGATCGATTTTGAATATCTGACGCAGTATATCGCTGCTTTGTGCCCCCTTATATGCCGTATTTTGTAATGCATCATAAAAAATGAAATCTTTCCCCGTTACCAGTGCCTGCGCTAATTCCATTCCAAACGGACCCATTATTGTAAGATAAATGGAATCTGGCTTTACAAGAACTATCCTGAATGAAGCGCTAGTGTTAATGTCATTGGTCTTTATCGTAATTGTTCCATTCCCTTCAAAAGTCCTTATTCTTCTTCTGTTAGCTTCAAGTTTTGTAACTAACCGTTCTGTCGGTAGAATCTCTACTTCTTCAGTAGGTTTTGATGGAACACAACCCGTTAAGGTAAAAAGCGATAATAATATGATCGAGGAGATTACGAATAAAAGAAGCTTCAAATTTCACCTTTTTCAATTTTATTTTTAAGATTGTTATTTGTAGTGTCAAGATTAAAAGCTTTCTGCCATAGTTCAACTGCAGATCTCTTTTCTCCTATCATAAATTTTGCATCTCCAAGATGCTCTAATGTTGTAGCCGATTCACCTCCGGCTGAAATAGCCCGCTGGATATAATCCTTTGCCTTCTCATATTGTTTGAGTTTATAAAAAATCCATCCCTTCGTATCTAAATATGAGGAATTGCTCGAATCCGCTTTCAATGCAATATTCACCATGTTCATTGCTCTCTCAAGTTGTAACCCTCTTTCAGATAAAGCATAGGCAAAATTATTATTTACTAATGCATTTGTTGAATCAATTTTAAGTGCCTTTTCATATACACTGTCGCACTCAACCCATTTTTCCTGTGTATTATAAATAAGTCCCATCGTGCCAAGGAGATTTATATCGCCTGGCTTTAAAGTTAATGCTTTATTAAGATATTTAACAGCATTATCATAATCTTTCAACTGGTTTAGCGTATAACCATAAGCAGATAATGCATTAACATCATTTGGTGATAATTCTGTTGCTTTCTTTAAGTATACTCTCGCTTCTGTATGGTTTTCAGTTTGAGCCAGCGATAATCCGACAATAAAGTTAACTGCAAAATCTTCAGGATAAATTGCCACAGCGAATTTTATTAACCGCGCTGTTTCTTTGTATTTTTTACTATCAAATAATAATCCGCCTACTTGTAACCAATTCTGTGAATTATGATCTGTCATTTCTGATGCAGAAATAAGATCCTTTTCAGAACTTTCATCATCTTTTAGTAATAGGCTGAGAGCTCCTAAGTATATTTTTAGCTGTACAGTTGATGTATCTTTATCCAGTTTTGTAAAGAAATTTTTAACTATGGGATACAAAGAAGAATCTGAAAGTGATTTCGCAAAATATGAAGCACCTATCCTGAGTTTGCTTTCAAATGGTATATCAGGTTGTTTAAGAAGTATATCGTATTCTCTCGAGGCTTCTTCCCATTTATTTTGAATAATATATAACTGGGCTTTCCTTTCATGCGCATCAAGATCATCAGGAGATGTTTCTAATATATCATTAATAATTTCAAGAGCTTGATTATATTTTTTCCCTTTTTCATAAATCTCGGATAATAATTTCTTAAGTGCAGTATTATTTGGATCTATCGTTAAAAGCTTAACAACTGAATTTGCAGCAGAATCATTGTCTCCAAGCTTTTCATATAACTCCCCTACTCTCATCAGAATACTCCAGTCAGGACCTATATAGCCGGTTAACTTATTGTAAATTTCAATAGCTTTTAAGGGCTTTGAAATTTCATAAAGCCGTGCAAGTTTATAATATGCCGAATAATTCGTGGAATCCATATTAATGATCTTTTCATAAATTACAGCAGCTGAATCATTCTGCTTTGCGAAATTAAAAATGTCTGCCAGTAGTTCATAATATTCCATCTTGCTATTCTTCAGATCAATTGACCTTTTGGCATTAAATAGTGCTTGTGGAATTTTATCCAGCATATAATAATTCTTGGCTAACGCATAATAAATTGCCGAATTTGTATCTTTCGAAAGTGCCGCATTATATTCTGTAATTGCTGTTTCATAATCCCCCTTCGCTTCTGCTACAGAACCATTTATAAAGTGATTTAAGGCATAGTCGCCCCTCTCAATCGGATTAACCGAAGTTGCATTTGAAGTACCATTCTCTTTAACTAACCCCTTATTTGATGAGCAGCTAAAAAAAACAAGAGCTAATATTGCAGTTGCAAAATATTTTATCATATGAATTGAAAAATATAAATGATCGGGTAATTAATAAATGCAATAATTAGATGATAATGAACCGCATTTGCGGCGTTTATTGTGAACTAATATTATTATTTATTTTAATTTCTCTTCGTAAATATAGTAATAATAAAACTTACAGCAGGAGAATCTACACTGCTAAAAGGTTATATTTATTTAGATTTTTATATATTTTAATTAATTTTCGGATTAAATAGGTTAATCTTATCACCTATGGAAATTTATGATATAGGTCTCGCTTTTGTATGGGAATATGATGATGATTTCATTGACCTTATCGAGTTGGCTGTGCATAAAGCTGGACTCTCCTCATTCAGAATTACAGCAGGAAATATTAATGAAATCACTGAATTAGTTAAATATAAAAAATTAGGCTTTAACTTTTATCTTGACCGGGCATCAGATGTTAATGAGAACTTTGTCCAGCTCGGTAAAATATTAACACGCAGAAAAACTAAAATATTTAATCCTTACAAGAATATTCGACATGCCATAGATAAAGCAAGCATGCATCTGGAATTCATAACTAATGGCCTCGAAGTTCCCTACTCAATCATTATTCCTCCTCATAATCAATTAAAAAATATCTTTATCTCTATTGATGAACTTTCAAAATTGGGAAGACCTTTTATTATTAAACCATGCAATAATACCGGAGGTGGAATAGGTGTAGTCACTGGAGCTGAATCTCTTAAAGAAGTTCTTGAGGAAAGACTTACTAATTCAGATGATAAATATATCCTTCAACAAAAGATTTACCCTTCCATAATGAATTCAAGAAGAGCATGGTTTAGATCTTTTTGGGCATTCGGACGGCCTATCCCTGTCTGGTGGAATGATTTAACACATATCTATGATGAACTGAACTCAGAAGAAATAAAAAATTTCAGACTGAGCAGACTTCTTCTGATTACAAAAAAGATTGCACTGATTACTGGACTTGATTTCTTTTCTACAGAAATTGTAATTCCTGAGAATAAGAAGTTTATTGTAATTGATTATGTCAATGATCAATGCGATATGAGAATTAAGTCCAAACACACAGATGGTGTCCCGGATAAAGTCGTTATAAGAATTATTGATCTTATGGTAAAAACCATTATCCATGATAAAAAATTAAACCAATTAAGAAGATAAAATGAGGAGAAATAATATCTTATTTATATTAATAATTTTAATCCTTATTGCAGGATTCGCCGGTTTCCATTATATATTCAGCATATATGAAGTAATCTATAAAATTACTCCGGATAAATTATATGCTGATAATTCGTCAACGATAGTAATAGAGGCAGTCCCCTTAAATTCATTTGGATGGATTGCTCCTTTTAGAAAATCATATTCAGAATTTATATTTAATGAGGGAGCAGAACTTGTAGAGGTTTTAACCCTTGATAACAATAATGGGATATTGAAATTACGGTCCAAAGAAAAATCCGGTAAAGTATCCATTACTATCAAGTCAAGATATTCATTCCTTCCCTCTACAATAGAAATTGTTATCGAACCGAATATCGTTTAATGGAAATGATTTCTATTTATACTGCATTATTATTATCTTTTGTATATTAATTTACCATTCTCAAATAGATACTGAGGGAATATGAAAAAAATAATTTTGCTTTGCATGTGTTTGTTATTCACTTCAAACAGTTTTAGCCAAGGTACAGCGGGGGAATCTGCCAAGTATGAAAATCGAACCCTTATTGATATGATGACAGCCGGAATTCTTGAAAAAGGCTTAGTTGGTGCAACTTCTGATATATTGCCGGGCGGATCATTCATAGGAAAAATTGAGGTGGGAGTATTTGATAATATCAATTTCGGCATTTCTTATGGCGGGTCAAATATAATCGGCGCCGGTTCACCTGGTTGGTATAAATATCCTGGCGTCAATTTAAGATTCCGGATATTTAATGAATCATTCGTCATGCCTGCTTTAACTTTTGGCTTTGAATCACAGGGAAAGGGTCTGTATTTTGATTCCTCAGGCAGATATGCTATTAAATCTCCCGGTTTTTTCGGTGCTGTTAGCAAGAATTTTGCTTGCTTGGGATTTTTAAGCCTCCATGGAACACTGAATTATACTCTGGAAAACAGAGATGGAGACAACTACATTGACCTCAATGTCGGCGTTGAAAAAACAATCGGACCAAGCCTTTCCATCATTGGGGAATATGACTTTGCTCTAAACGATAACAATACCCAATATTTTGGCAAAGGTAACGGTTATCTCAATATGGGATTAAGATGGGTTATGGGGGAAGGATTTACTTTAGGATTCGATTTAAGAGATTTGCTGAACAATAAAAAGTGGTCACCTACTACCGCTGACAGAAGCATTAAAATTGAATATATTAAAAATATATTCAAGTAATTGCTGCAGTTGGATTTACAGCTATATTTAACTTAACAAACTTTCTCTTAAGAATAATGGAAATAAACTTATCTATATTCAAACCTTTTGAAGCTGATATTTGTCTAATATTCATAACCTGATAACATAAAAAACAGGGTAAGTTCTTAATATAATCTGATAGACTTGACAGGTAGTTACAAATTTAATATTAACACTTAAATTTGGAACAATTTATTCATTTGATGTGTATTTTATACTATACAATAAAGTATAAAAATATATACAAGTAATTCCTGATGCTTGTTAATAAATACGCAGATGATATCTGCAAAGAATTTTGTTTAGGCCTGATTTTTGCAGATATTTATACAGTTTTAGTGGAGGTAAATAAAATGAAAATCTTGAAATATTCCCCGTTACTGCTTTTATTATTAAGCGGTATTTTCCTCACCGGATGTTATACTAACATTGCTTCGCGAGGATCTGAGGATAAATATCCTGATAATGGTTCGTATAGTACTAATAACAACAATGATGCTTACTCTGATCAGGATACTACTTATAACAATGATAATAATGATGCAACTGTAGATAATGGACCCTACCCTTACTATGGAAGATTTTATTCATATTATTATCCGTCAGTTGCTATTGGATTCGGTGTAGGACATTATTATGACCCTTTCTATTGGGATCCTTTCTTCTATGACGGCTGGTGTGCCCCATTCTATTATGCTTATGATCCCTTCTTCTATTACCCATATTGGGGCTTTGCTTATGGCGGCGGATTCCATCATGGACATGGATTTTATAATTCAGGGTTTTATAGAACCAGGTCAGGTGATGGCTATGCTTTGAGAAATAGTAGTGTTAGAAATAGCGTTTATGGTGTAAGAGGATCCCTTGCCACTGGTACCGGTATCTATAGTAGAAATGCTGTTAGAACACGGTTAGTTACCACAAATGGTATTACTACTACGAGAAACACAATAAGTAAAACAAATATTATGTCCAGAACCAGCAATACAATTGCAAATCCTCGGACTAATATGCCGAATGTTAGAAACAGAACTAATATTGTAACTCCAAGATCTAATCCTAATATCCGGAATAGAAATTATAGTAACAGTCAAAACCCTAATATTAGAAATAATAGAAGCGGAAATGGAACAAATTCAAGAAGTAACCGTCCTCCTCAAAGGACTTACAATTCTTCTCCGCAGAGATATTCTTCCCCAAACCATAGCGGAGGCAGCTCAAATAGAAGTTCTGGTTCCTCTAATAGAGGTGGTAACTCTGGCGGAAGCAGAGGTGGAAACAGCGGTGGTGGCCATTCACGCCGATAAAGGAATAAAATGAAAAAATTATTAAGTATTGCTGCTATTTTTATTTTCCTTAATATAACTGGATGCTATACCATAGTATGGAGTCCTGGAATGGATTTTCCAACTTCAGATAATTCAGGCGAATATTATTCTACAGATACTACCGGCTACTATAACGAATCTGATAATTATAGTAACAGTAATAACGATGATTTTTACTATGCACCATATTATGGCCCATACGCGCCTTATTATCATACTCCATGGTGGTATTCAGTTACTCCTCCAACAGTTAGCGGCCCTGGTTATGACAATAATAGTAATACAATTGTAAATAGGAACGGAAATGCTAATACACTTAGAAATTCAGGTGATGGAAGAGGCAGGAACGATAGGAATACAGGTGATATAATAAACACCCCCCCAGTAACTGTATCAAGCCTTGGATATACCTCGGGAACAACTACAACTAATTCTAATAGTAATAAAACAAATTCCAATACTACTACTAATCCCCGGCAAAATACCGGTGCAGGTTCAGTTAGAAATAATGATGGTACCAGAAATGATGGAGGACGGAAATAATGAATACCGGAAGTTGTACAAAACTACTGATTTTATTAATAATTCTAACAACGACTGTATATACTCAAACAATAACTGATGCCTTAAGACTTGGATATCCAGGAATAGGGTCTTCGGCAAGAGCTTTAGGCATGGGAAATAGCTACATAAGCTTAAGTGATGATGCTACCGCCGGATATTTCAATCCTGCCGGTTTTGGCTTATTAAAAAGAATGGAATTTTCAGGCGGTTTGAATTATTCAAATTTTAGTAACGACGCAACTTTGAGTTCTAATGGAACTCTGATTGGCCAGAGTTCTAATAATACAGCCAGTTCTACAACATTAAATCGCGTCAGCTTTGCATTCCCATTTCCCACAATGCGCGGAAGCCTTGTATTTGGCTTATCCTATCAAAATACAAAGGATTTTAACGGTGCTCTTAGTTTTAACGGTTATAACAAGAACTCATCCTTTATTCAATATCTGCCCTCTGACCTGACTTATGAACTTGGTCTCAATTCTGCCATTAAGGACGCACAGGGCAATATAATCAATTATACACCTACTATACTAAATGGCAATCTGAATCAGAGTGGGACTATCCTTAATTCAGGAGGTATAAATAACTGGACATTATCCGGTGCTATAGAAGTCTATCGGAATTTGTTTGTTGGATTAAATCTGAATATTATTTCTGGAACTTATGATTCCAATAATGATTATTATGAAGATGATATCAATAATATTTACCAGGGACAACAGACAGATCCAAATGACCCCAATACTCTGAATTTCAAAACTTTTTACCTTAACAGATTGACTCATTGGGATCTTTCAGGTTGGGATGCAAAGTTTGGTATCCTTTATCAATTTAACAGGCTTTCCCGTTTTGGTTTAACTGTCCAGTTTCCCAGAACCTATACTGTAAAGGAAAGTTTCACTGTTAATGGATATGGTCAATTCCAGAACTATTCATATCCCCTCGTTTCTTCAGATTTCAGCGACAATGTTCAATACGATATTATAACTCCATTTGAAATCGGCGCTGGCTTTTCATTCAATATTAGAGGATTAATATTGAGCGCGCAGGGAACCATTATTGATTATTCACAGCTTAAATTTCAAAACCCTGACGGAATCACCGCTGATTATATTGCTGGATTAAATAAGGAAATTCAGACCGACCTTACTTCGGTAATTAATTATAATCTTGGAGCAGAATATACTATTCCGGCAGTTGGCTTAAGAGTTAGAGCCGGATATTTTGTTCAACCTTCTGCATTCAAAGGAGACCCCTCTTCCTTCGATAAGAAATTTGTAACAGCCGGTCTCGGATTCCTTGCGGATGAGACAATCGATCTCGACCTTGCATTTGCTCATGGCTGGTATAATGATATTGGCGATAATTACAGTACAAACCTATCCAGAACTTCGCAGGATATAAAAGAAAATCATTTTATTCTAAGCGGTACATATAGATTTTGAATTTCCTCCTCCATTTGACTTATTCTGATAGGCGCCCTATTTTTTTAGGGCGCTTTTTTTATTTAAACCGGAGGTTATAATCAGAGGCTTAATCAGTAGAATTGAAAGTAAGGATTATTACGTTTTTACAAAAGATGAAAATGATGTTGTCAGGTGTTCATTAAAGGGGAGATTTAAAAAAGAATTTAATATGAAGAAAGACAAACTTTATTTGACTGATATTGTTGCTGTTGGGGACTATGTGGACTACGATCTGAATGAAGATGGAACTGGTTCCATTTACAATATAGAAAAGAGAATAAATTATATCTCCCGTAAAGCTCCCAAAATGAAAGGCTCTAGCTATAGAGGCGAAAGACTTGAGCAGATAATTGCTTCCAATGTCGATAATTTCTTTATAATTACAAGCATATTTGAACCTTTATTTAATAATAAGGTTGTTGACCGTTTACTTGTGGTAGGTGAAAGTGCAAATCTTAACTGCTATATTATTATAAATAAAGAAGACCTGGACCAGGAAAATCTTCTTTCTGAATGGGAAAAGCTTTATTCAACGATAGGCTATAAAGTAATTAGAACAAGCGCTAAGAATAATATAGGGTTGGATAAATTAAAAAAACTCTTTACAGGAAAGAAAAACGTTCTTTGGGGTCAGTCTGGTGTTGGTAAATCATCCCTGCTTAATAAAATCTATTCACAATTGAATCTTAAAACAAAGTTAGTCAGCACTTTTAATGAAAAAGGAACTCATTCTACTGTTACCTCTACTATGTTCAGGATTAATCAGAATACATTTGTAATCGATACTCCCGGAATTAGAGAAATTGATCCTTATGGAATCAGAAAGGAGGACCTGGGACATTATTTCAAGGATTTTCTTCCTTATATTAAGAAGTGCAGATTTAATACGTGTACACATAATCATGAACCTGATTGTGAAGTTATCCGTGCAGTTGAAGATGAAAAAATATTTCCGGAAAGATATGATAGCTATCTGAAGTTACTTGACACCATAGAACAGGATATAATTTTTTAATTTTACCCTTTATTAAACTTAACAATGACCTTACCTATTCCCGATCTTAAAAAAGCTGTATTGTCGTTTCTTAATAATTTAAAATCTGTAGATATAAACAAAGAAACTCTTGTGAGTTTTGCTTATAAATTAGATGAGACAGATTTTCTTTCAATTATAGACCCCCTCCTGACGGAAGATAAAAAGGTTTTTTATTTTAATAGGCCGGAAGAAAGACTTATCCTTTTGGCATTTGAAGAAGCTTATTTCTTAAATATTACAGAGGAAAACAATTTTTCCATATTGGAAAATACAATATCAGATTTATCAAAAAAACGGATAAGCAACTTTGATTTTACCTCTAATGATACATTTCCCTTGTTTTTGGGAGGAACTAAATTTAGCTCTGGCTGTAAATCTGAAGAATGGAAAGATTTCGCAGATAATGGCTGGTTTATTCCACGATTTCTTTTTTATAAAAAAGGTGAGGATCATTGGTTAATCCTTAATTTTTATATAGATGCTAAATACCCACCCCAAGATCAGCTTGATTTTCTGATTACTTTAGAGAGAATAAAGAATAATGAATTTATTTGCCAAAATAATCCTGCTATAATAAAGTTTCTGATTAATGATAATGACAGGGAGAAATGGTACTCTCTGATTTCAAACGCACTGCTGAAAATCGAAGAAGGGTTTTTCAGAAAAGTAGTGTTATCAAGAAGGATAGTTACCCGGATTAAAAAATATCCTCTATTCAGCAATATTCTGCAGGAACTTACGGTTAATTATAATAACTGTACTATTTTCCTTTATAAGTCCGGTAATTCAGTTCTTTTCGGTGCGACTCCGGAACAGCTCTTAAAGCTAAATCAAAATGAACTGGAATTCGATGCCCTTGCCGGTTCAGCTAAAAGAGGCGAAACTGAAGAAGAGGATAATACAATTGCCAATAACCTGATATCGGATAATAAGAATACCCAGGAACATAACTATGTTATTGATTTCATAAGAGAAGCATCCTTAACTTATGTTTATAATCTGCGGCAATTCGATACAAGAATAAAAAAATATTCGAATATCCAGCATATTTATACTCCTATAAAGGCAGAGCTAAAATCCAGTGAACATTTATATAATCTGATAAATGCTATTTACCCTACTCCGGCAATCTGCGGATCGCCTAAAGGATCTGCATTAAAATATATTAAAGAAAATGAAGGATTTGACAGGGGTATGTTTAGCGGGATAATAGGTTCCATTTCTCCGGAAAAAATGGATCTTGTTGTCGCCATAAGATCCGCATTATTAAATGATAATAACCTTTATATTTACGCTGGATGCGGAATAGTAAAAGGTTCTGATCCGGCATCTGAGTACGAGGAAACTGAAATTAAAATGAATACTATACTTTCTCTGTTCAATAATGAAAATTAATAGAAATATTGCATGGGCCGAATCTTTCGTTAATGAAATCGCTGCCTGCGGTGTTAAATATGTATGTATCTCCTCCGGTTCGCGAAATACACCTTTAACATGGGCATTTGCACAAAATAAGAATATTAGAAAGTATGTAATTATTGATGAGAGAAGCTCTGCCTTCTTTGCTTTGGGTTTAGCAAACAGCATAGGATCACCCGTTGCTCTGGTTTGTACATCAGGAACTGCAGCTGTTGAATATTACCCTGCAATAGTCGAAGCATACCATCAGAGAATTCCACTTCTCATTTGCACTGCTGACAGACCCCCTGAGCTGAGAAATACTGGGACAAACCAGACCATAAATCAGGACAATCTGTATAGAAATCATATCAGATTCTTTGCTGATGCCGGACTCCCATTAATGTCAGAGAATAAAATCACTGCTTTGAAAAGATTAGCAATCAAAGCAATTGAAATCAGCACTCATAAAAACAAGGGCCCGGTTCATATAAACTTTCCTTTTAATAAACCTTTTGAACCCGATAACTTTACTGATGAGGTAAATCATCAAATACATTCGTTACTAATAAAAACTATTTATAAGCCCGGAAGAAAGAGCACGGCAATAAGTTTAGACAAAGAGAAATGGTTTTTACAGATCTTAGAAAAACTTAAAAACATTCGAAGAGGATTGATAATTGTAGGCCCGGAAATGCTTAGTGATGAATTCCATACTAATATTTTGAAAATCAGTAAACTAACGAAATACCCTATAATAGCAGACGGATGTTCTCAACTAAGATTTCTATCTTGTCCGACCTACTCCCCTGAACTGAAAGGGTCTGATACGGAAACGCCATCTACAAAAGCAAATAAATCTTCCGGAATAACCGGAACACAAGGTAATGGAGAAAATATTGTATGCAATTATGAGGCTATGTTCAGGTCTGCTACTTTTATAGAGAACTGCATGCCAGAGTTAATATTGCATTTTGGAAGAACTAATATTTCTAAGGGACTGGAAGATTTCTATGGGAAATATTCAGCTGAGAAAATAATGATAAATGAAGAAGGTGACGTTTTTGATGCAAACCATTCTGGAAAATTATATAAATGCTCCCCAACTCTTTTCTGTAAAAGTGTTTTAGAATATTATCCAATAAGTCAGGATATTCAAAATGAAGATTGCTGGTTAACGACTTATATTGAGGCGGACAAGTCATTAGAGCATCTCAAAAAGAATATGCTTTTTAATTCCGGCTTTCCTAATGAGATAAGAATTATAAAAGAACTGCTTGATACTGTCCCCTCTAATTCGTCTATAATGCTGTCAAATAGCCTCCCGGTAAGGGATTTTGATTATTGGGCATCCTGCAGTCCAAAGAAATTAAAAATATATAATAATAGAGGTGCGAGCGGAATTGACGGAATAATCTCCACTGCATTTGGAATTGCATCTGAAAATAAAGATTTTGTTTACTTAATTACAGGAGATCTTGCATTTTATTATGATATAAATGCCTTACTGATTGCAAAAAAATATTCTATTCCATTAATTGTTATTCTTATTAATAATAATGGTGGAGGAATATTTAATTCCTTGCCGGTTTCCAGATATCCCGATTTCCTTCAGGAATATTTTATTACCCCTCATGAACTGAATTTCGAAAAGCTTACAAAAGCGTTTGGTGTTAATTACTCCAGGGTAACAAGCTGGCCGGATTTGAAAGAAATACTGCGTAAGACGGGTACAGGTAAGAAAGCATGTGTAATCGAAATAAATACAGATTCAGTTAGTTCTCTGAAATTGAGAAACCAATACTGGCAGGAAAGCAATGAGCTGTTAAACAGTTTAATTAAACGACAATCACAATAATATTCTTCTTAAATTACTACTTACAACAACTAAAAAGAAATCAGTTAATAATGTTTATAAAATATTTAGATATTCAGTTGAATATTGAAAATATTATAAATAATGAAGCCTCTGGTGACTCGGTATTTTTCCTTCATGGTTTTACCGGATGTGCAAATGATTGGATACCTATAGTATCTTCACTCAATAAATCATACAATTATTATTTAGTCGATTTAGTAGGACATGGTAAAAGCGATTCACCCAAAGAGGGTTATAACTATTCTATCGATTCAATTGTTAATCAACTCCAGGAAATAATCCTCAGTCTATGTAATAAAAAAATAATCCTCACCGGATATTCATTTGGAGGAAGAATAGCGCTTAACTTTGCATTAAAAAACGGAGCCATGCTTAAGGGCTTAATACTTGAAAGCAGTACATGGGGAATCAGTGATGAACAACTTAGAGAAGATAGAGTCAATCAGGATGAATTACTTGCCGCTTTTATTGAAAATAATCCCATCGAAAAATTTATAGATTACTGGATGAATCTGGAACTATTTAATACACAAAGAAGGTTTTCAAATAAAATACGCAATCTAATTAGAGAGAAAAAACTTGAAAACAATACTATAGGTCTGGCCAATTCACTTCGATATTCGGGCACAGGTAAAATGATACCTTTATATGACTATGTTAAAGATATATTTGTAAAAACATTGCTTATTACGGGTGAACTTGATTCAAAATTCACCGATATTAACAATAGTATGGTTAAATTTTTCCCAAATGCAGAGCATCTGATTATTAAGAATGCTGGCCATAATACACATCTTGAAGAACCCCATAAGTTCATAGAAGCAGTAAATAAATTCCTACGCGTAATTTAATAATGTCCATAATTCCACTTCTTTTATTAAATTTATTTTAGTAATTAAACGGAACAGGATGAATATGAAATTTAATTGGTTAAGAGTTAAAGCTTATAAGGATATTATTTATGAAAAGATGGATGGTATTGCCAAAATAACAATTAACCGTCCAGAAGTCAGAAACGCATTCCGCCCCGAAACCATAATAGAGATGCATGAAGCGTTTTCAGACGCCCGGGAGGATCAATCAATTGGTGTTATATTATTAACAGGTTATGGTCCTGCAAAGGATGGTAAGTACGCATTCTGCTCAGGCGGAGATCAGCGAATAAGAGGAGAAAAAGGATATCTTGGCAGCGATGGTGTGCCGAGATTAAATGTGCTGGACCTTCAGAAACTCATAAGGAGTATTCCAAAACCTGTTATTGCTCTTGTTGCAGGATATGCTATCGGCGGTGGGCATGTTCTACACATAGTTTGCGATCTCACAATTGCAGCTGATAATGCAATATTCGGACAAACAGGACCCAAAGTGGGGAGCTTTGATGGTGGATTCGGATCAAGTTTTCTGGCCCGCTCTGTCGGTCAGAAAAAAGCTCGGGAGATATGGTATCTTTGCAAACAGTATAATGCACAAGAAGCATTAGACATGGGAATGGTCAATAAAATTGTGCCCGTAGAGGAACTTGAAAAGGAAGGAGTTGAGTGGGCTAAACAGATACTCCAGCACAGTCCTATGGCAATCAGACTATTGAAATCAGCATTTAATGCGGAACTCGACGGGCAGGCAGGAATTCAGGAACTGGCAGGTAATGCAACATTACTATATTATATGAGTGAGGAAGCACAGGAGGGAAAGAAAGCATATCTTGAAAAAAGAAAACCTGAGTTTAATAAATTTCCTAAGCTTCCTTAATGAATGAAGTAACTGAAATAAATAAGATTAAAAGCTGGATAATTGCTGCAAGACCAAGAACACTGCCAGCTGCAGTAGTTCCCGTAATAGTTGGTTCAACAGCAGCATATAGCGATAATAAGTTTATACTTCTCAATGCATTTATAGCTTTGCTATGTTCTCTCCTGATTCAAATCGGAACGAATTTTACGAATGATCTTTATGATTATCTCAAAGGGGCAGATAATGTAAAAAGGAAAGGCCCACTTCGTGTTATGGTAAATGGACTCATTACCGTAAAGGAAATGAAAGCGGGAATAGCAATAGTTTTTTTATCAGCTTTTATATTGGGGCTTTACCTGGTTTATTCGGGAGGGATATTTGTGTTGTTAATAGGTATTGCTTCAATATTAGCAGGGATCGCTTATACAGCCGGTCCCTATCCGCTTGCATATAATGGATTAGGTGATCTGTTTGTATTTATGTTCTTTGGAATTGTCGGTACGGTAGGAACTTATTATGTACAGGCTCATTCTTTAACCTATCTTCCATTTCTTTGTTCGATTCCTGTCGGAGCTTTAATTACCAATATTCTTGTTGTTAATAACTATCGGGATATAGATGAAGACAGAGCAGCAAATAAATATACACTTGCAGTAAAATTCGGCAGATCATTTACAAGGTACCAGTTTATATTCCTCCTCTTTATATCCTTCATAATTCCACTGATTCTGTTTATTGGTTTTGAATTCAGCTATTGGGTTTTCCTTCCTTACTTCACAATTCCAATGGCCTATAATCTTGCAAAAATGTTGTATTCATATGAGGGAAAGGATCTTAACAGAACACTTGAACTAACTGCAAAGTTTTTAGCAATATTCGGCCTTCTATTTTCGGCAGGTATTTTGTTATGAGTGACTGGCTCTCAATTGCTGCCGGTTTATTCAATACAAAGGAATATATATTAACCGGTGATAAAACATTTTCTTTTGCAGATATTAATGAGATGTCCACTTCCCTTTCACACTATCTGCAAAATGAATATGGAATGGAAAGAGGAGATATTGCTGCAGTAATATCAGAAAATAATATTGATTTTATAATACTAATATTTGCATTATGGAAAACAGGAAGCATACCTGTCCCAATCAACATCAGGTTAAATGACTCTGAAATAGGTCATCTCTTAAGCTTCCTAAAACCTTCTTTTATATACATTGACTGTGGTGTAAAAAGAAATATAGATTTTGATTCAGATAAAATAATCCACATTCCGCCTGAAGATACTGTACTTTCTGCGAATACAGATAATTCTGAATTTGATAAAAATGATACCGCATTAATTCTCTTTACATCTGGTACATCGGGAAAGCCAAAAGGAGTGGAGTTATCCTTCCAAAATCTAAAAGCCAGCTTTGATAATAGTAACACAATCCTGAACCAGGATATAAATGATATCTGGATTGCAACATTGCCATTCTACCATATCGGCGGATTTTCTATAATTATCAGGTCGCTTTTATCAGGAGCCTCATTAAGTATTCCTCCTGGATTAAACACTAAATATCTGGCAGATGAAATAATCAAAAGAAAGCCGACTTTATTGTCACTTGTATCAACACAGTTAAAAAGATTATTAGAGCTGGGAATTAAACCGAATGCTCCCCTTAAGTGTGTTTTGTTGGGAGGTGGTTATATAGAAGTACCCCTATTGGATCAGGCAATAAAAGCTGGATGGCCGGTAATAAAAGTATATGGTTCAACAGAAACCTCTTCCTTAGTCACCTACCTGGACTGCAACAAAGAGAAGAATTATAAATCTTCAGGTGGAAAACCTTTAGCCAATAACCGGGTATTTATTGTAGATGACAGAAAAGAACCGCTCCCCCCTAATTATAAAGGAGAAATTGCGGTTAAGAGCGGTTCATGTGCTAAGGGATATTATAATAATCCAAAAGAGACAAATGAAAAATTCTGTAAAGGGATATATTATACAGGAGATACAGGATTTATAAATGAAGAAGGATTTTTATTTATTGACTCAAGAAGAGATGATTTAATCATTTCGGGGGGTGAAAATATAAATCCTATCGAAATTGAAACTGTTTTGAAAGGTTATCCAGGAATTCAGAATGTTACTGTGTTTGGGCTGGAGGATAAAGAATGGGGACATATAGTGTCAGCCGCAATAATTACTAACCCTGGATCAAATATATCTGAGTATGAACTGAAAGAATTTTTAATGAAAGAAATAGCCTCTTACAAAGTTCCGAGAAAGTTTTATTTCGTAAAAGAATTCCCTTTGGGTCCCCTTGGGAAAATACAGAAGGAAAAGCTAAAAGAAATAGTCAGGAAATATTAAACATGCTTTTCTAATCCAGCTTTAATTTCCTTAGTCAGTTCTTTTTTCTTCCATGTGTTTTTATCAACAAAGACATGTATTGTTTTTACTTTAGCACATAATTCCCCGTTCTCATTTCTACACAAATAACCAAGTTCAAAGGAACTGCTCTTAAGTTGAGTAACCGTTAACTCGACAGTAAGTGATTCATCATATCTCACGGGTTTCAGATATTTTGCTTCAGTATAAGAGATCGGTACAACATAGTCTGTATTATTCCAATAGTCTTCCACAAGAGAGAATGATGAGATCATAGCTTCATACGCAGAATGGCATATCTGGAAAAATCTCCCATAGAACAATATGCCAGCCGGATCACAATCAAAAAAATTTATTTTTATTTTATGTATAATCATAAAGAGTAAATAATAATATTAATTAGGATGCTTTGATCAGGAAAAGGGCTTAGATTGTTTTAATAAAAACTGTTAAAGCTATTTGCAAAGATATATAATATTTCCGTTTATAAATGAAATCCAGGACATTATGAACAATTTCATTTTGAATAATTTTCTAAACAGAATAATATATATTAATTATTATAAATAAAGGTTAAGAAATGAATAAAATATTATCAATCGGATCTCAATTTCCGGAGTTTAAGAAAAAAGCCGTCGTATCATTGGAGATGGGAAAGGAATTCAAGGAAATCTCATTTGATGAGCATAAAAAGGCAGGGCAATGGATGGTAATGTTCTGGTACCCCAAGGATTTTACATTTGTTTGTCCTACTGAAATAGCTGAATTCAACCATAATTTTGAAGAATTCAAAGTGAGAAATACTGTTCTATACGGAGCTTCAACAGATTCAGAATATGTGCATTTAGCATGGAGGAATGACCATCCCGATCTTAAGGGGTTAAAATTTCCGTTAATAGCAGATACATCCAAATCTTTGGCTGAATCATTAGGTATACTTGAGGCCAATGAGAAAATAGCATATAGGGTAACTTATATAGTTGATCCTGATGGAATTATACGGTGGGTAAATGCTAATGACCTTGATGTTGGAAGGAATATTCATGAGGTTATAAGAGTTCTGGATGCACTTCAGACAGGTGAGAAAACCCCCTGTAATTGGGAGAAAGGGCAGAAGACCTTAGGATAGTGATAATTAAAAAGTCTGCCCATCGGCGGGCTTTTTATATCAAATAAGAAAGATATCATCAAGAAAGGGAAATTTAGCTCTAACCTGTTCTACATTATCCTTTGTAATATCAGCCGAAATAATTTTCTCTTTATCGGGTAAGGCAGCGAGCTCATTCCCCAATGGATCAAAAATAGAGGAATAACCATTATAATGAAGATTAAGATAATCCCCTACTCTGTTAACTGCCGCGACATAACATTGGTTCTCAATAGCTCTTGCCGAAAGTAAAGTTCTCCATTGGGCAATCCTTGAATCGGGCCAATTGGCAATAATAATAATCAACTCAGCTCTTTCTTTTCCATAGTACCTGTAGAGCTCGGGAAACCTAAGATCGTAACAGACAGACAGCCCTACTTTCCAGCCATTGATTTCAGTAATAACCGGTTTATTCCCCCTGGAATAATACATATGTTCATTAGAATAAGAAAAGGGATGTATTTTCCTATAACTGTTAACCAATTCTCCGGAAGGATTTATGTGAATCAGAGTATTATAAAATTGGTCTTCAGCTTTTTCAATCAGGCCTGCTATAATATGAGTTTTATAGTTTTGAGCAATTCCAGTGAAGAACTTAAAACTATCACCCATAAGAACCTCTGCAAAATCCTTTGATTTCATAGTAAATCCGGATAAAGTCAGTTCTGGAAGGATAATTACCGAATTTTCGGCCGGATATTCGGCATAATGTTCGGAAATTAGTTTTATTAGGCTGTTTTTATTAGCTTTTTTGTCTTCCCAAACAGGGTTATATTGGACAAGATTTAAACGCATATAATAATTATAATTAGTAAGGGAAATAATATATATTGCTTTTCAATTTACCAAATTTTCTCAATATTGGGAGTGTTGTCTACAATTCTTTAATTTTGCATATGACTTCTATAATTATATCAATAAGACACGATGAATAATAAATATAGTTTCGGATTTGAATTGTTTGAGAGTTTTCATGATATGTGCTTTATACTGTCCTCAACCGGAGAAATCCTCAAAATCAATAATTCTGCTCATGATGCACTTTTATCGAATGGAACAATAATAATAGGTACGAACTTCATTGATCTGATGGAGACAACATTTAAAGAAAAGTTCAGGTTGATATTTACCAATTGTGTTATGAATTCAAAGAGTGAAAGTGTTTATTCTGTAATTGCTCTGGATAAGGAACTAATAGATGTAAGCATTCTAATCATTCCGTCTAAAAATAAAGAGAAGGAACAACCTGAAATATATTTTATTATAGCAAAGAACATTACCGAGCAAAGAAAAAAAGAACTCGATTTGCTTCGATTTTACTATGTTGCTGAGAATACAGTTAATCCGCTTCAGATAACCGATATAACCGGAAAAATGGTTTATGCTAATCCAGCGTTCACACAAGTGAGCGGGTATAGTAAAGAAGAGCTTATCGGACAAAATCCCAGCATATTCGGCAGCGGGAAACACTCAAGGAAATTCTGGACCAGAGTATGGAATACTATTAATTCCGGTAAAGTATGGGTAGGAGAAGTAGAGAACAGAAAGAAAGGGGGGGAGCCTTTTTTTACACAGCTGCTTATTTCACCCATATTAGACCAGGATGGAAATGTCTCAGCATTCTTTGGTATTCACAGGGATCTTTCTGAAAAGAGGATAATGGAGAGGCAACTCATACATACCCAGAAAATGGAAAGCATAGGAACACTGGCAGCCGGTGTAGCGCATGAAGTAGGAAATCCTCTTGCATCCATTTCAGCATTAGTACAGGTAGTGCAGCGTTCTACTGATGATCCATTTGTAAAAGAGAAGCTTGAGCTTGTAAAGAATCAGGTAACCAGGATATCTAAAATCATCAGGGATCTGGTTGACTTCTCACGTCCGTCAAACTATGAGCTACAGCTTACAGATATTAATCATAATGTAGCAGAAGCTGTTGAAATTATTAAGGTAGGAACCAAGGCAAAGAATATAAATTTCAAAGTATTCTTAAGTGATAAGATTCCGCTCTTACCACTTGTGGCAGATCAAATTCAGCAAGTCTTCGTTAATATCCTTCTTAATGCTGTGGATGCCATCTCGGAACATAATCCTCCGAAGCGGGATTGTAATGTTGAAGTAAAAACGGATGCAAATGAAGATAATGTAATCATTACATTTGAAGATGATGGAGTGGGAATACAGGAAGAAAATCTTGTAAAGATTTTTGAGCCTTTCTACACTACAAAAAAAGAAGGAAAAGGGACGGGATTAGGCCTATGGGTAAGTTATGGAATCATTAAAAGTTTCCAGGGAGATATACTTGTAGAGAGCACGATCGATGAGGGGACAATATTTAAAATACTTTTACCAATTCATCCTTAAGAGGAAAAAATGTCTGGAAAAATACTAGTAGTTGATGATGAAGATATAATCAGGGAATCACTATCATTCATTCTGAGAAAAGAAGGATATGACGTTGATGAAGCAGAGAACGGCAGGGTTGCGCAGGGAAAGCTGCTTGAAGGCAACTATGATATAGTAGTCACTGATCTTGAAATGCCCCAGATGAGGGGGATAGAGTTGCTGGAAGAGATTAAGAAACTGAATATTCATACTTCAATTATTATAATAACCGCTTTCGGCTCACTGGATACGGCTATTTCTGCATTAAGAGCCGGTGCAAGTGATTACATACTTAAACCGATTGAGTTTGATGAATTAATCATTAAGATAAAAAGGATGTTTGAGATTAAAGAGCTTTTACTTGAGAACCGAATACTCAAGAAAGAGATACAGCGAAGCTATGATTTTGATAATATAGTCGGCAAGAGTCCGGCTATCAAAAAAATATATGATATGATACAGACTGTAGCGGAGACTGATAGTACGGTATTAATAACAGGCAACAGCGGTACCGGAAAGGAACTGGTAGCAAAAGCATTGCACTACAAAAGCAAAAGGAAGAATAAGCCGTTTATTACTGTTAACTGCGGAGCTATAACAGAGAACCTTATCGAGAGTGAATTATTTGGACATAAAAGAGGGGCCTTTACCGGAGCAATATCAGATAAGGAAGGGTTTATAAAAGCAGCAGACGGCGGTACTTTATTTCTTGATGAGATCAGCGAACTTCCATTACAGTTACAGGTTAAACTATTAAGGGTATTACAGGAAAAAGAATTTACTCCGGTTGGTACTACAACATCCTTTCCTGTGAATGTAAGGTTTATCGCTACAACAAATAAAGAATTAAAGGAAGAAATTAATGCAGGTAAATTCAGAGAGGATCTCTATTTTAGGTTAAACGTAATAGAAATAAACCTCCCTTCTCTGAAAGAAAGAGAAGAAGACATACCATTATTAGCCGATCATTTCCTTGACAAATACAGGAAGGAAATGAATAAAAACATTAAGGGAATTGATAATGAAGCTATAAGAGCACTGATTAGTTACGAATGGAGAGGAGAAGTACGGGAACTGGAAAATATAATAGAGAGATCGGTAATATTCTGTAAAGGCGAATATATAACAATACAAGACCTTCCTCCCGCTTTCAGACCCAAGTTTGGGATTGTTGATTTCTCAAAGCTCGGCTCACTTGAGGAATCGGTAAGAAGATTTGAGAGGGATTACATATTGAAAGCATTAGAGAGCAATGCATATAACAAAGAGAAAACCTCTGAACTTCTTCAGGTAGGGCTATCTACATTATATAGAAAATTAAAGGAATTGGATATTAAAGCTTAATTATTAGGATATCCAATCATAATTTTCTCAATTATTAAAACAATAAAATTATCACTTTTCCATATGCGGGAAACAAGGGAAATCGTAATATGCGTTTTTAATCAATATTCTAACATTTAGGCAATTTTAGACCTCACATTCTCTGGCACATAAATAGTCTATTTAGCAGGAATAAGAGCGTCTCAAAATTGGTTTTATTGAAAGAATCCGGGTTAAATGAAAAGCATAGCATTCTATAGTACAGATTTTAATATGTGTGTAAGTCTTCTAATGTACTTACAGAACCGCTATAATATTACGGCAACCACAGATCTGGAAGTCTTAAAAAATATTATCCATACATCAGAATTTGACTTAGTTATACTTGATGCTGAACCATCGGCAAAGATAGAAAACTTCTGCAGGGAGATAAAAAGTGAAATAAAGATCCCTGTTATACTCACATATGTATACAAAAATCAGCTTAAAGATTTTGATTTAAATATCAGAAAATACGTAAATACAATTTTTTATAAGCCGTTTGATCTTAATGAAGTATCGATGAAACTCTCCGCACTTGTAGCTTAACGGCTTCTAAGTTTTTAGATAAGGAGGTGTTTTGTGATTAGCATAAAAAATATCCTTGTACCAATCGATTTTTCAGAAAATTCCTTCCAAGCCTTAGATTTCGGATATCTGTTAGCCACCCAGAATAAATCCACCCTGCATTTATTACACACAATTGAAACTGTTTCTTCATTACGCAAATATAGTCTGATGGAAGATGGTGCTGAATGCATGACAGAGGAATGCGTAGAGGAAGAATTCGGAAAATTCCTTGAGAAGCTTCCCAAGGATCCAGTTCAAATAGTAAAAGCAGTAAACTACGGGAAACCTCACGAGCAGATTTTATTATATTCCAGGGAGAATAAGGTAGATATGATAGTAATCTCAACCCACGGATGGACAGGAATCACCAATTTATTAACAGGAAGCGTTACTAACAAAGTATTAAAGCTCTCTGAAATTCCTGTTCTATGTCTGAAGGCAAGTACTTTTTCTGCTCCCCATGGATTATTTAAGCAGAAAAATTCCCAGGCAGAAAACTGGGTAGGTTAAAGGAATAATATTGGAGTGAGGCTATGTCTGAGTATCATTTTTTATCATTTTCAGAAGTTTATCAAAATGACCAGCTTTAGTTCTGTTGTTTAATAGTTTTTTATGTTTAAATTTTTTAATAACCTGGTCAATTGAGACCTCTCCCTGTGTTTTATGCTGGGCGCGCCTAATCAGATAATCTTTTAATATTCTTACCTGTTCAGAAATAGGTTTAGTTGTTAAATTTATTTTTGCCATCTTACCCTTTAGCTAATTATTAAGACATCTATTTTGCTCCCGCTTTAGAGCAAAAAATTATTTAACTTTATAGAATCGTATTTATAAAAAATATAAAATTTTGTTTGATAATATGTAATTATTAGTATTAAAAATTATTAATGTTGTTAGTTATAATACATATAGTCCAATTGACAGAGATATTGAATCGGGAGTTCATACATATTGAAACTTGAATTTAATTTCACACAATCGGGAGTCATTCCATACAGAAGGAAAGATAACAGGATTGAAGTTTTGCTTATTACCTCGATCAGAAAGAAGAAATGGATAATACCAAAGGGGTATGTTGAATTCAATCTTTCACATTTTGAATCTGCCAAAAAGGAAGCATATGAAGAGGCCGGAATATACGGGGAGAACGAGACCATAGAATTAGGATCATTCGCAGTGCATAAAGATATCGGGAAATGTTATATAAGAGTATATTCAATGGAAGTGACAGAAATACTTGAAGAATATCCCGACAAAGAAAAGAGAAAGAGGAAATGGTTTTCAATTGAAGATGCCGTACAGAGTGTTGAAATACCGGAACTGAAACAGATGATTACTGCTCTTCCTCTAAAGTTAGGTTAAATAATTTTCCTACTGTCTGCTTAGCAATATCGTAGCTATACCCCTTAGAAATCAGAAAAGCATATAAGCGCTGAACGAGTTTCTGATGTTCCATATTCCTGTTCTTAAGGGAATTATATTTTTTAGTAACAAGACTCAGGGCATTATCCATCTCTTCAGAAGAACCAGGGAACTTCTCTTCCAGGAAAGCTGTTATGATTTGAGAGGAAATACCTTTTTTAATAAGTTCAGATTTTAATTTAGTTTTTCCCCAGAGCTTGAGTCTTAATTTCTCATCCGAATACAATTCAGCAAACCTAGTATCATTGAGATAGTCCCCTTTTATGAGATCATCGATAGTCTGATTTATAAGATCCAGGTCATATTTTTTTTGTCTTAATTTAGTTCTAAGCTCATAGACAGAATGGAGGCGTTTTCCGAGCAGAGTAAATGCTTTCTGCTTAATAAAAAATTTCTGATTCTCCCTGACAAGAATATCGAAATGGCTTTCGGAAATTTCGCTCCCTTTCCTCAAGCCATTTCTTAATAACACTTCATAAGCAAGATAAAGTTTTAGATTATTATCCAGGTGAACTATAACATTGATGCTATCTTTCTTTTCGATCCTTTCAATAACCATAATTTTATTACTTTACAGCTTTCTTTTCCTTGGGTGCAGGTTTTTCTTCCTGTTTGGATTCCGGTTTAACGGTAGTCATACCAAGTTTTGTTTTAACTTCAGTATCCAGTTTTTTAAATAGTTCAGCAGATTCGATTAATTTTTGTCTCATCTGTTCCCTGCCCTGGAATCTTTCCTCATCATAAGTAAACCAGGCACCGCTTTTTTTAACTATATTGAAGTTAACGGCAAGGTCGAGGAGGTCACCTGTTTTACTGATGCCTTCATTATACAGGATATCGAATTCCACTTCTTTGAATGGTGGAGCGACCTTACTTTTTACAATTTTAACCTTAGTTCTGTTACCAACGACATCATTACCTTCTTTAATAGCAGCTATACGGCGGATATCGATCCTTACGGAAGCATAGAATTTAAGGGCATTACCACCGGTAGTAGTTTCCGGATTACCGAACATAACGCCGATCTTGCTTCTGAGCTGGTTAATGAAAACAACAGCGGTTTTGGACTTAGAAATGGCTCCAGTAAGCTTTCTAAGGGCCTGGGACATCAATCTAGCCTGTACAGCCATAGTTGCATCACCCATTTCGCCTTCGATCTCTGAGCGTGGTACAAGGGCAGCCACAGAGTCGATAACGATAATATCCAGAGCATTGCTTCTGACCAGAGTATCTGTAATTTCGAGGGCCTGCTCGCCGAAATCGGGTTGAGAGAGAAGGAGATTTGCAGTATCGACGCCAAGTCTTTTTGCATAATTTACATCGAGGGCATGTTCAGCATCAATGAAGGCAGCCAGCCCTCCCATTTTCTGAGCTTCAGCTATGATATGAAGGCAGAGGGTTGTTTTACCACTGGATTCAGGACCATATATTTCAGTAACTCTTCCTCTCGGAATGCCGCCGATACCCAGCGCATAATCAAGTGAGAGTGCTCCTGTAGGAATTGATTCCACAGGATTAACCACTCCATCCCCTAATTTCATAATTGAACCTTTGCCGTATGTTTTTTCTATACTTGCAATAGCTTCATCAATAATTTTTAATTTTTGGTCCCTATCAGAACTCATTGTTCCTCCAATCAGTTTAATTTATAATTTAATAATTCTTTATATATTGATCCATGCGCGATAAGGAGGCTCTGGTAGAGAGCGATCTCACCGGCAGTAAATTTACTATTCAGAACAGCATCCGTCATTTTCTTAAGAGATTCAAGGTCCTCATCTCCTCTAATTCTGAGAAGAGTAACATGAGGGTGAAATACTTTTTTCTCCAACGGGATACTTAGTTTTTCAAGTTCATTATTAAGCCGGAAGACTAATTCATTTATTCTTTCTTCCATCTGTAATTTAAGAAAGAATATAGAAGGTTTTCCGTTCCTGTAAAAAAAATCAAATTTATCTAACCCGCATTCAAATTTTTTATACTCATTTATAAATGAGATTTTTTTAATTATCTCACTTACAAGCTCCTCTTTTACTTCGCCGATAAATTTCAGCGTAAGATGTATTTTATCTGTTTGTTCCCATTTATATTTTGCATAACCCGGTAAAAAGTCCTTTCTTAAATTAACAATTTCTTCTTTAATATTTAAAGGAATTTTTAATGCTATAAAAAGCCTATTCATCCTGCTGAATTCCAAGGATATGTTTTCTTAACATATCAAGAGCTGCCTGAGTAGCTCTTTGTTTATTCAGGATTCGATCTTCACCGAAGAGGAATTTCTTTACAATGCTTGTTATATTATCGCAAATGGCGATATATACAACACCGATGGGTTTACCGGGAGTAGCGCCAGTAGGACCGAGTATACCGGTAACAGAAAGTCCCAGATCAGTTCCGCTAATAGATTTAATCCCCTTAGCCATTTGTTCAGCCACAGAACGGCTAACCGCCCCATGTTCCATTATAGTATCTTCATTGACCTGGAGCATTTCGACCTTTGATGCATTTGAATAAGAGACCACTCCCCTTTCAAAATAGTCGCTGCTGCCGCTGATATTGGTAAGAAGGTTGGCGATATTACCGCCAGTGCATGATTCAGCTACAGCAAGGGTCAGTTCCCTTTCTTTTAACAGACGGCCGACAACCTCTTCAAGGGTTTCTTCACCTTTAGCAAAAACGAATCTTCCTACTTTATTCCTGATTTTCTGTTCAATTTCTGAAAGCTTATTATTTACCAGATCCGATGATTTATCGGTAGCAGTGACGCGGAGTTTAACACCGTACTGGCTTGGAAGGAAAGCCATTTGAGCGCCATTCAATAATTCATTGATATCTCCCAACCTTTCATAGAGGTAGGATTCCGGGATGCCGGTGGTTTGGAGATTTATCCTTCCAGTTACGAATTCGGGAACTCCAATTTTTTCATTAAGCTTAGGGAGAATATAGGAGTCCATCATTTCCTTCATTTCAAAGGGAACACCGGGCATTACAACAAATATTTTTTGGTCTTTTTCAATCCAGATACCGGGTGCAGTGCCGAGGCTATTCCTGATAACATTGGCAATTTTAGGCACCAATGCCTGTTCTTCATTAACTTTTGTAACAATTCTTCCTCTTTTAGAGAAAATCTGATTAACATCCTTGAGGACATCGTCATTCATAACAAGTTCGGTATTAAAGAATTTTACAACACAGCTTCTTGTTATATCATCATGAGTAGGTCCGAGACCGCCAGTAACCACAACAAGGTCGTTTTTATCAAAGCAAGCTTTAAATTCATTTAATATTACTTTTTCATTATCCCCAACAACAGATGTTTTACAGACATTTATATTTAGTTCGATGAGTTTACTGCCGATATAAGCCGCATTAGTATTGAGAGTTTGGCCAATAAGGATTTCATCACCAATAGTAAGTATATGAGCGTTCATGTTATTATACGGACAGCCTAAATTATTAAAGTTTAAAAATAAATAAAATTAAATGAAGAAGTAGTAAGGAATAGAACCCGGCGACTATGTCGTCAATCATAATACCCACCCCCCCTTTCAGACTTTCGAGTTGTCTAGCGGGAGGAGGTTTAATAATATCGAAAGCTCTCCAAGAAAAGAAAGCTAATGTTACAACGAGAAATGTTTTAGGGAGGAATAACAGGGAAATCCACATTCCGACGACTTCATCGACAGTGCATTCAGCGGGATCTTTGCCGTAGACCACATCAAATTTATTCCCTATGATAACACCCAAAAGAGTAAATACTATAATAGCGGGTATAATGACCGCTGGTTTTTCAAAGCCAGGGATTAAATAGATTATCAGGGCAGCGAGACTTCCCCAGGTACCGGATGCCAAGGGGATATAACCGGTATAAAAGCCGGAGCCAATAAGTTTTTCAAAAAAGCTAAGTTTCAAATCTGAAGAGCCTCAATATTAAATGCCAGTTTTTGTAAATGTATGTAACACCGGAATGAAAAGTAATGATTGTAATAAATAACATAGTGTAATAAATAAATGATCCATCCATTAAAACAAAGAATATTTTCTCATGACCGTTAAAGACCTGGGGCGTATTGATACCGGTATAAAGGACGAGCAAATAATAGAGAAAGGCCATCTGGATGAAAGTTTTGGCTTTTGCATAATTGCTTGTAGGGAAGGAAGCTCCCTTATAATCGGCATAGGCCCTGAGAATAGTTATTATAAAATCTCTTAACAAGATAATAATCACCATCCACAGTTGAAGGATGCCGAGGATTACGAGACCGATAAAAGCAGTAGAGGTAAGAATTTTATCAGCAAGGGGATCCCAGAATTTTCCCCAGTCGGTAATATAATTAAATTTGCGTGCAAGCCAGCCGTCGTACCAATCAGTTAGTGCGGCAACAATAAAAATGGCTATGGATATCTGTCTAAACAGAGGGTTACCCGATAGAAAAAAGAACAGGAAGATTGGGGAGAGAATTATTCTAAGTACAGTTAATTGATTGGGTAAAACCATAGTTATGTATCACATGCCGGAATTTTTATTGATAAGACATGATATAAAATTGACAGATATAGTAAATATACAATTTTTCAAAGTTAATCAAATTTTTTCAGAAGGTAATGGATGTTATACAGATTAAATTCTGCATGAGCATATTACTCATCATAAAATTAGTAGAATTTAAGCAAATTATTTTACTATATATTAAACTGGTAGTAATAGTCATAACCCGATATAATGCCAATAATACCTCCGATTACGGCACCCAGGACAGCAGGGATTATTTCACCACCTGAAACAATACCAGAATCATCTTTACCAGCGTTTACGTTGGCGACGATTAAACCACCTGTTAACAGACCTGTAAACCCACCTGCCAGAATCCCGAGGGGCAATCTAAGCCACCTATTTTTATAACTTACAGTTTTAATTTGAGATACAGGAATAATATTATGACCTGCCTGTTGGGGATCTATTACAACAAAGCTAATAGAATCATTGTGAGCAATAATATTTTCCGCTTTAAATTTTTCATCTTTTTCTGTTAGAACATCGGCAGATTTATAATCGTTGGTAGTATAATTTATCTTTTTCAGATCAGACATGGAAAGGGTTTTATGGTCAGGTTTACCGAATGAGAATAAGGTATCATTTTCCAATACAGCTCCATGGGTAAGAGTAAAGGCACTGTCATTGGTTAATACTACATTAAGATCTTTATCTTTAGCGAATTTATTAAAGTTCTCATAGAATTTATCTTTAGAGGAGAAATTCTCTATTGTTAAGGTGGAAGAACATCCCATCAGTAAGAGGGTTAAAAGGAATGATAGTATATAAATGTTTTTCATTATTTCAAACTTAAAGAATACAGGCGGGAGATGCAATCTTTGAACAAACGGCAATTTGCTATTAATTTGAATAAAGTGATTGTATATTAAAATGCCTGAGGTCAGAGAGCATTTTTATTGAATTTAGGGAGAAGGGGTACAGTCCTTTTAAGGTATCATTTTGATACAGGAAGGGGTAAAAGGTGTAAGAGGAACACCTGAGTCGTTACTGAGCCGTTCATCTCTCGTTCATCTCTCGCTTAAAGGTATTATTTGGAGGGTGTATTTTTGAGCTATTTTCGCAATAAATTGTAGATTATTTTGTTAGCTTTTGATGTTTCATTATGGTACAAGCTAACGTAAAATTTGAATGGTGCGGGGAAAAACCGGGGGGAAGAGAAGAAGCAGGAGAGTTTATCAAACAAAAATAATGAGTGGCCGAAATAATAATTAATATTAGTAAATTTTCATTAATAAAAGTTCATAACTAGTAACAAATAATTAATAATATGGCAAAATTTTATATCGGTACTGCGGGGTGGAGCTATACTGATTGGGTTCCGACATTTTATCCAAAGGCACAGACTACCAGCTTTGACTGGCTGAATTTTTATTCGAGTTATTTTAACACAGTTGAAGTTAATGCGACATATTATGCATACCTCTCCCCTAAGACAGCGGAGGGGTGGGTTAAAAAGACAGAGAATAATGATGAGTTTAAGTTTACTATAAAGCTACACCAGGACTTTACACATAAGAAACTATTTACATCAGAAAATACGAAAGCAGTAATTGACAATTTAAATATTTTATGCAGGGAAGAAAAATTCGGAGGGCTACTTTGCCAGTTCCCTTATTCATTCGGATTTAATGAAGCATCAGTAGGTCATATAAAGAGACTTAAAGAGATCTTTAATGATTACAAATTATTAGTAGATGTGAGGCATGCTTCATGGAATAAGGGAGAGATAATAAAGTATTTTAAGGAAGCTGATTTATCTTTCTGTGTAATAGACCAGCCACAAATATCGAAATCAATTTCCTTTAACCCTGTAGCGACAAATGATATACTTTATGTGCACCTTCATGGAAGAAATGTAAAGGCATGGTATAGCTCGATTCAGAACTTCAATAAAGAGCAGACATATGCAGAACAGAGCGCAAGATACGATTACCTATATTCACCAAGCGAGCTAATTGAAATAAGGGATAAAATAAAAGAAGTAAAGGAGGAGGTAAAGACTATTTACATAATCTTTAATAACCATCCCAAGGGAAGTGCAACAGCGAATGCTTTTGAGATGATTCAGTTACTTAAAGAGAAACTGAAGAACGGGATTCCGGATACTGTATTAAAAAGTTATCCAAGAATTGAATTAGTAAAGAAATAAATTATTAAATTTTTCGTCAGAGTGATACAATGGATAAACTTGAATTTTTCCCTGTAGACAAATCAAGGTGGAAGGATTTGGAAAAGTTATTTGGGGCGAGGGGTGCGTGCGGGGGATGCTGGTGCATGACATGGAGACTACACACCAAGGAATTTAATGCAAATAAAGGAGAGGGAAACAAGAAACTGCTGAAGAAGATAGTTTACCGAAATGAGGAGCCCGGAGTAATTGCATATGTGAACAATGTACCTGCAGGGTGGTGTGCAGCGGCTCCCAGAGAAGTTTATGTGAAGCTGGAAAACTCGAGAGTCCTGAGTCCGATAGATGGAAAGGAAGTATGGTCTGTAAGCTGCTTATTCATAGCGAAAGGATACAGGAGGCAGGGGTTATCGACTAAATTATTGAAGAATGTGGTAAAGTTCTGCAAGGAGAGAGGAGCTAAGATAGTGGAGGCCTATCCTGCAGAGCCGTACTCTGAGAACATACCAGCCGCATTTGCCTGGACGGGGATACCATCATCGTTTGAGAGAGCAGGATTTAAGGAAGCAGCACGGAGGAGCAGGACGAGACCAATCATGAGGTTTATAATCAGATAGAGCTATGATAGTTTTTCTATATCGCGGGGAAACGTATTTACAGACAAGGTATTGATAATTTTTCCTTCTTCAACAATGACAGAGCTTAATTTATTTCCTGTATAGACTGAAGTATCAACATAAGCAACATTGTTTGATTTCAGATGGTTAACATTATTCTGGCGTGTATGTCCGACTATCTGAAGTTTCCCGAGATCCATTAAATGTTCCCTATTCCAGATAATGCCATGTTCCCTATTGATATTAGTTTTTATCAGATCATGGAATTTAATTTCATCTGATAAAGGGTAGGGGGACAGATCATCATTAAAAAAAGTAGAAACGCCAGCGTGAGAGATAAAGCAATCTTCTAAATTAATATACAGGGGCAAATTGGCAACATAGTTAAGATGCTCGGCGACTTTATCCTGTTGATTGGAGTAAGAAGCCATAGTAGTTTCGCAGCCATTAAACACCCAGCATTTACCAATTTCATTATCAGGATCAGTGAGGGAATAATAGAACATTAAGTCATGGTTGCCCGAGGTAGCGATAATGCCCTGATTGCGAATAAAGTCAATAGTTTCAAGACTGAAGTTACCCCTATCGACAAGATCGCCGACGCAATAGATGGCGGCCTGTGGATAGGTACTTCTTATTTTATCAACAAGATCTTTTAAGGTATAGAAGCACCCATGGATATCACCGATAACAGCAATCATAAATCAGACATATTTATTGTCGACAGCATATTTCATTAAATCTTCCCTGAAATCAGGATGAGCGATATTAACGAGTTCTTTAACTCTTTCCCTGACACACTTGCCGAACAACTGAGCAACCCCATATTCAGTAACCACATAATGGACGTCACCTCTGCTTGTAACGACGCCGGCCCCCTGTTTAAGGAACGGAACAATTTTGGAGATAGTATTATTCTTAGCAGAAGAAGGGAGAGCGATTATAGGTTTGCCACCTTCAGATCTGGCTGCGCCTCTAATAAAATCGACCTGTCCGCCGAAGCCGCTGAACAGTTTAGTGCCGATAGAGTCGCTACAAACCTGACCAGTGAGGTCGACTTCTATAGCAGAATTGATAGCAACCATTTTATAATTCTTAGAGATAATATAGGGGTCGTTAACGTATTCCTGTCTGTGAAATTCAATGAGGGGGTTATTGTGAATAAAGTCGTACAATTTCCGAGTACCGAGAACAAAGCCAGCGATAATTTTACCGGGGTGAATAGTCTTCATTTCATTAGTAATAATTCCGCGATCGACGAGATCGATAACCCCATCGGTAAACATTTCGGTATGAATACCGAGAGCTTTTTTTTCGTAAAGGTAGCCAAGGACTGCATCGGGAATAGCGCCAATGCCGAGCTGAAGAGTAGAGCCATCTTCAATAAGTCCGGCTATATTCCCGCCAATTTTAGAATACACATCAGCCATATCGGGAGTAATAACTTCAAGTCGGGGTAATTCTTTAATCGGTTCATCAGATTCGATCATATAGTTAATTTTGCTTACATGGATGAAGCTATCGCCGAGAGTGCGGGGCATATTTTTATTTACCTGAGCAATTATGATAGAGGCTGACTCAGCGCCGGTTTTAGTTAAGCCGACTTCGACTCCATAGCTACAGAAGCCATGTTCGTCAGGAGGGGAAACATGGATAAGAGCGACATCGATTTTAATCCTACCATTTTTATAGAGAAGGGGTAGTTCAGAAAGAAAGATTGGAATAAAGTCGGCTCTTCCATCCTGGACAGCTTCTCTGGCATTACTACCAATAAAAGCAGCGTTATGGAGGAAATGTCCTTCCATACCGGGGCGCAGGTAAGGGAGTTCGCCAACGGTCAATGCATGATAAATCTCAACCTGTTCCAGCTCATCTTTTCTTCTAACCATTGCTTCAACCAAAGCAGATGGGAAAGCGCAATTTGAATGGATTATTATTTTATTATGAGATTTAATGCAGCGGACAGCTTCATCTGCGTTAACGATCTTAGCTTTATAGTTATTTAAAATAGATGTAAAATTATCGGCACGGGTATTTTCAATGGTCATAAAGGTTCAAGAAACTAATTAGTTGAGAAAACTCTTAATTTGCGATATTCGAGATCAAACACATTAGCGATAGCTTCATTAGAGCAGAAGCCATTATAGGTACAAACTCCTTTACCCAGGCCGTCATCGCCCTGCAGGGCATTAGAGAGTCCATTATCGGCAATATTCTGAATGTAGGGCAAGGAAGCATTAGTTAAGCCATAGCTTGCAGTTCTGGAAACCAGCGCAGGCATATTAGGAACGCAGTAGTGAATAACATCCTTATAAATAAATACAGGATCAGAAAGCGAGGTTATTCTGCTAGTTTCGATACAGCCACCCTGATCGATGGCAACATCGACAATAACGGCACCCTTCTTCATTTGGCTAACCATTTCTTCGGTAACAATATGGGGAGTTTTTTCCCCTTTAATTAAAACAGCGCCGATGAGAACGTCAGCAAATTTTACCCCGCGTGAAATTGTATAGGGGTTAGCCATAACGGTAGTGACTCTTTTATTAAAAACGGAGTCAATCTTTCTTAGTCTATTGAGGTCCTTATCGATAACAATAACCTGAGCTCCCCTGCCGAGAGCAGCGCGGACAGCGGAAGTACCTACAACACCAGCGCCCAATACAACGACAGCGGCAGGAGCAACGCCAGTAATACCACCCAAGAGGATTCCACGTCCCACTTTGCTATAGCTTTCCAGATATTTTTCAGCAACCTGAATAGAAAGAGGACCGGCGATCTCGCTCATAGAATGGAGGACAGGGAGTCCTTGTTCATTTTCTATAAGTTCGTAGGCGATAGCAGTAATATTTTTCTTTAGAAGTCCTTCTATAATACTTTTTTTACCCACAGCAAGATGCAGGGAAGAGAAGAGTATCTGATTATCCTGAATAAGGGTATTTTCATGATTAGAAATAGGAGCGACCTTAACGATAACCTCGGAGCGCATATAAACTTCCTCGGCACTATAAACTATAGATGCTCCGGTTTTTATATAATCCTCATCGGTAAAATGGCATCCTTCGCCAGCGCTACTTTGAACAAATACGGTATGACCTTTTCTAATGAGAGAATCGACACCGGCAGGAGCCAGTCCAACTCTACGTTCTTTTTCGATATTCTCTTTTGGTATTCCTATTTTCATAAAATTGCCGCCCTAAATTTATATGTAAAACTACCTATAAAGTATTTTAGTGTCAAATTAGACAGGTGTGACCGGTTTCTTTCCAGAAAGTACAGCGATCACATTTTTAGCTACTAATTCTGCCATTTTGTTCCTTGCCTCAACAGTACCACTGCCTACATGTGGAAGCAAAACGACATTATTTAATTTAAGCAAATCGGGATTTATATTGGGTTCATTTTCGTAGACATCAAATCCAGCCGCGAAGATTTTATTATTCCTGAGCATTTTAATCAGTACTTTTTCATCGACAATTTCGCCTCTTGCGGTATTTATCAGAATGGCAGTTGGTTTTAATAATTTTAGATTTTCCTTATTTAACAGATGGTAGGAAGCCGGGGTAAGGGGGAGGTGCAGAGATATGACATCCGACATGGAAAGTAACCGGGGGAGGGATACTTTTCTTGCGCCTACAGCAGATTCCAGATATTCATTTTTATGATTTGAGTAATAGAGTATTTTAGTTCCGAAAGCTTTTGCTCTGATAGCAGTTGCGGTACCTATTCTACCGGCGCCAATAACACCGAAGTATTTTCCTTTAAGTTCAATGCCCAGGAGAAGTTTGGGGCCCCATCCTTTAAACCCGTTAGATTTCATCATCTCATGCCCTTCGGGGATCCTTCTAGCGCAGGCAAGGGTAAGTGCTAACGCTATATCGGCAGTTGATTCTGTTAATACATCAGGAGTATTGGTTACAATAATCCCTTTACTTTTAGCGTATTCAATGTCGATGTTATTATAGCCGACTGCATAATTAGCGATAACCTTACATAAGGGCATTGCATCAATTACTTCTTTATCGATCTTATCAGAGAGGAGAGAGACCAAGGCATTTATTTTAGAGACATTTTTAATTAGTATATTCCGTGGTATAGGACGATTCTCCCTGATAACTGTAACCTTAAATTTCTTTTCCTTCAGGAGAGTTTCTGCAATAAGTGGAATTTCACGAGTAATTAAGACTTCCATATTTTCAGCTAAATAATAGTTTAACAATAAATAATGCCCCCAGGATGCCGCAAATATCGGCGACAAGTCCAGCAGGTACAGCATGTCTTGTATTCTTAATATTTACTGCACCGAAATAAACAGCGAGGACATAAAAAGTAGTTTCAGTACTTCCGTAGAAAGTAGAGACCAATATCCCAATAAATGAATCGGGTCCATGGACTTTAATCACTTCAGACATAATGCCTAAAGAACCACTTCCCGAAAGAGGACGCATTAAAGCCATAGGCAGAGCTTCGGCCGGCATGCCGATCAAATTAGTCACCGGTGTAAGAATGCTTATAAGCCACTGCATAGCACCGCCAGCTCTGAAAATGCCGATGGCCACCAGGATAGCCAGCAGATAAGGAAGTATTCTTATTGCGATATTAAAGCCTTCCTTAGCTCCGTCCACAAACTGATCATACACCTTTACTTTTTTGAAGACACCGTATCCTATAAAAAAGACAATTAAGAATGGAATAGCCGCGATTGAAAGGAACTGAATTATGTTCTTAAGTGTATCAGCAGGGAAAAGAGAGAATACATTTGCAACGCTTTTAAGACCAGGAATAAAAGCAAAGGATGCAATTAATCCAATTATAATAAAGAGGGCAACAAGTAATTTAATATTGTCCTTATACCATTTTTTGAATCCCAACGATAAATTTTCCAGTAGTTTTGCTGCCAGAACACCAGCAACAGTTGCACAGAATGAACCGAATAAAGAGGTACCAATAATAATTGCGGGGTCGGAGCTACCAGAAGCAGCTCTAATAGCAATAGCGCTGGCAGGAATTAATGTCATCCCTGCTGTATTTATAGCCAGGAAAGTAACCATTGAATTAGTAGCGGTTCCTTTATCCGGGTTAAGAGTATCGAGTTCTTCCATAGCTTTTAATCCGAAGGGAGTAGCCGCATTCCCAAGTCCCAGCATATTTGCCGACATATTCATAATCATAGCGCCCATAGCAGGATGATCGGGCGGGACATCGGGGAAGAGTCGGCGGGTAAGTGGTTTAAGCCATGAAGCGATAAGGTTAATCAGACCTGCTGATTCAGCAACCTTCATTATACCAAGCCATAATGCCATAATACCGATCAGACCAATGGCGATATTTACGGCAGTGCCAGCATATTCCAACGCAGCATTAGTAATATCTTTCATTTTAATGAAAGATACATTTTCCAGAACCATCCCTGCAGCTGCTGAAGAATCATTGATGTTACGGTTAAAGACCAAGGAAGCTGATATATCATTTTTATCCCCTGAAGCGGAGGCAATATCCTGCCATATCGGAGGATAATTTTTATCAATTATAAAATGGGCAGAGTATTGATTGATTTTATTGTTGTATTTAACCGCAGCGGGAAAGATCAGATCATGATCAATTTTATCTTTATAGAAATTATTATAGCTGGTTTTAGTAACAGTAATTCTTACAGAGGTTAGTGCAGAGGGGAATTTGTTAAAAGCCGAGTCAGATTGAATAATAACAGGAAGGGGGTCATTATTCCTGTACTTATTTTCAGTTTTGTTTATTATATCAGTAGATAATGCAGCGCCTATTCCAAGGAACAGCAATGCAATCCAGATATAGTTAAGCATTAATTTCCTGTTTTATTTTCAACAAAGATATTATAATAAAATGGAAATGCATAATTCCCCTTATTATTTGAAGCGATAATTTTAATAGTATGACTGCCGTAATTACCGACCGGATAATTAATTAAGAGTAGATTCTTCATTGGGTTGAAAGTAAAGTAACCATAGGAAACGGAATCGATATATATTTTTATTGATTTCAAATCAATTCCGGCAGGATCTTTTATCCCGAAATACAAATTGATATTTTGAGAGGAGGTATCATTTAATGATTTTATAAACTTAATATCGGGTATTCCATTAGCAAGGTATCTACATATCCCCCTAAAAATGCCCCAAGCTTCTATCATATTAAATTCATTTAATGTAATCCTATGGGATTCAAACTCACTAGTAGTGAAGCCACATTCCACAAGTATGGCAGGTATTTTTGCAAGTCTAAGCACAGAGAACCCCTGTGAGGGATAGATACTATAATCGGAATAGGTACCGTCGAATGAACCAGGGCCACCAGAGTTCCGCATAGCATAAGCGAGATCGCGCTGGATATATTTAGCGAGATCTTTCTGGCAAGGTTCGAACGAATAATCCGAATCAGTTGCATGATAATATGCGGAAGTATAATTAGTCCAGATGTCCTCCTTTTGACCAGGAGCATTATGATGAATGCTAATAAAGAAATCTGCGCCACTTTTATTAGCCATAGCTGATCTATCTTTAAGATCGACAGAAGTGTCCTTATTCCTTGAAAGCTGCACAATACCACCTGCTTCAATAATAAATGTTCTAAGAGCAAGAGCAACATTAAGATTTACGTCGGCTTCAACAGCAGTACCTTTATATCCGACATTATTTCTATCATTACCCCCATGTCCAGGATCGAGAAAGAACTTCTTCCCTTGAATATATGGAGAATAGGATTTAATAAAGTCTGATTTTTTTGCCGGTATGCGAAATTCAATGGGTAATACGTATACAGTTTTTTCCGAAGATCCACAACCAACGAATAAAAATAGTAACGGTAATGCCATGGAGATACAGAATTTCATTTATTTTCCATATTACATATAAGTTTCAATTTGTCAATACTCTATTGTTTTATATAATGACGAATATGCCTAAGGAGATATATATTCTTTAATACATTTTATTTTATTAGCAGAATAAATACAATTCCGGCATTGATTAATATTTGGAATAAAATCCCGGTTTCTTAGGGAATCGATCATTTTTATTATTTCATTTTCAATTGCAGAGAAATCATCATCATTTATTTCAATATTTATAGTAGCATCGGGGTTTTTAATAAAAACTATCTGCAATTCATAGAGATGTACGTGGGGGTAAAGCCTGCTCAATATAAAGGAATAAAATTTTACCTGCGACAGATATTGAGCAGTTCGGTTTTTTACATAACCAGGGGAAATATTATCAGTTTTATAATCGATTATTTTAATCTTATTATCATCAAAAATTACCTTATCAATCCTTCCATACAAATAGAACTCATCCAATTTAAGATATACTTCAAATTCATTCTTAAAATTAGGGAATGAAACTATCTCCCTGTGTTTATCTGAAGAGAAATATTTATCCAGATCCTTAATAATTTCATTCAGCAGAATTTTTTTCTCAACGGGAGGTATTTTTTCTTTTTCTAATATAATGTTAGTCTGCCCGGGTAGGTTTTCTCTTTTAATATTTTTCTCAAGCAAGCTGTGGATAATTCTTCCTTTGAGGCTGCCATCCACGTCATTATTGCTTCCGGCATCAATCTTATCAAGAAGAGGACTAAATTCATTGATTAAATTTAATCCTACCTCAAACCGCAGATAATACTTCATAGGACATTGACTAAAAACAGAGAATCGTGTAGCAGATATTATTTCACCGGAAATATGATCTTCTATAGTATTTACCAGGGAATACTTATCAGGAGCCACCGGGATAACATTGGGGACCGGATTGACAATCTGAACATCTTTAATGATGGGGATATTGAAAGATAATAATTTTTCTTTATTGAGGTAATTTCCCTCATTGTTTACAAGAAAAGTAAGACTTCCCTGAACTGTGAACATCTCCCGGTTAAAATCAATTCCGAAACCTTTTTGCAGAAGCCATATAAAGGAGCCATTTTGTAATTTAATTTCTTTGTTTGATTCAAAAGATATTATTAGATGTTCCTGAGCCCGAGTTATTCCAACATACAGCAATCTCTTAGTTTCTGCCATTCCTTTTTTATCAGAGATAAATTCGCTGAGTGAATTTATAGAAGTAGAGAGATAGGAAGTATAATAATCGTTGTGCAAAGGGATTTTAGTTAATAGACCAAATGTTTTATCAGCCAGAATTTTTTTGGATTTGATAACTGATTTTATTGTTGTTTCATTGCATTTATAAAGAACAACAACCGGAAATTCCAGACCTTTCGCCTGGTGGAGAGTCATAATCTTAACAGCATCCGATTCTTCGGATATAGGGGCCTGAGGTTCGTCATCTTTCTCTTCGATGGAGAGTTTAAGATAATTTACAAAATCGTAAAGGGTCTTATACCCTTCTTTCATAAAATCGGAAGTTAGCGAAATGAGTTTTTCAATATTAGCTATTTCCTGAATGCCATCTGGTCTGGAGGCCATTATTGGGATAAAGTTTGATTCTTTTAATAACTTTCTGAATAAAACAGAAAAGTCAATATCCTTAGAGAGCAGTGTATTTTCATTTAATAGCCGATATGCACTCTCCCATCTTTGCTCTTCGTTTTTAATCTTAGCAATTTTCTGCCAGTAGGTCCAACCATCATATAATGACAATTTATAAATATCGTCATCAGAAAAAGCGAAAAAGGGAGATCGCAGCAAACCTATCAGGGCAGTATCATTATTATTATCCAATAAGAAAGAGAAATAATTATAAATATCATAGACAGACTGTCTTTGATAAAATTCCTTCCCGCCCATAATAATAAACGGGACTTTATATTCGGCAAATTTCTTTTCAAGTTCAGAAAACGATTTTCTTTTTCTGCAGAGGACGGTTAAATCTCCCCATTTATATTTTCCATTTTCATTATTAACCAGGTTGACCAGTCTTTTAACTACCAAATCAGATTCTAAATCAGAATTCTGTTCTGCAAGGTGATTGAATAAGAATTCCACCTTGCCATGATCATCTTCATTCCGGGCACAGATTAGGTCCGAATGTTCTACTTCATTAAACAGAGGATCAGGGATATGAAACAAATTTTTAAACAGACTATTAGTAAAGAGACAGAGCTCCTGGTTCATTCTGAAACTATCGGGCAGAGTAAGAAGGCTGGCAACACCGGATATGCCGGAAATATCCTCCCTGGTTTTGCGGAATACTTCGAGCTCAGCCTCGCGAAACATATAAATGCTCTGCTTTTCATCTCCCACTACGAGCAAATTGCCTCTTTTAAGATTATCCAGAAGGGGCAGAAAGATATTATACTGAAGTTCATTAGTGTCCTGATATTCATCAATCATTAAATACTGGTATTTGTCACCAAGGTATTCGCTTACCACAGGGTTTTTAAGAATATTATATGTTTTATAGAGGATGTCTTCATAGTCAAGATATCCATTTTCAGATTTTAATTCTTCATAGACAGACAGGGATTTTCTGAAGAAGTAGAGTATTTCTTTTCCGAACAAGGATAACTTTCTCCAAGTCTCATATTCATTTTCACCGGGAGTAAAAATATCCAGCTCATCAAAGAAAAGCTCAATCTCTTCACATTCATTTTGAAAATCTTCTCTCAATGTTCCTTTAAGGTATCCCTTAGCGGATATTTTGCCTGCTTTTGTAAAGAGCATTTTTCTCAGTTCAGAAAGTGTTTTGATCAGTTCATTTTTTTGCAGTTCCTGATTAAGTCTGTTTATAAGAGGAGAGGCATTAAGAGCCGTGGCATTATCCGGTTTATCAGAGAGGACAATATTATTTATTCGAATAAAGTCATTATAAATAAGTGTAATCCGTGAGCCAATCAGCTTGTCAAAATATTCATCAATAATATAATTATAATATTCAATTATTTCTTCGGGGGATTTAGAGTAGATCCTATCCTCAATAAAAATCACTTTTGTATAATTTTTAACTAAAGATTCCAGTTCAGTTGACAGGAGCCCTTTTGACGAAAACATCCTAATGAGTTTCTTTATTCTTTCCTGATCATCATTTTCCAAAGATTCTTTTATCATCTTATCAACCGACATTTCAATCAATTCAGTTGACAATTTTTCATTAATAGGGATAATATTGGCATCAAGTTCTGCCTCAACAGGAAATTCCCTTAAAATATTAAGGCAGAAAGAGTGAATAGTGGATATATTGGCGGAGATAAGCTGCCGTCTTAAGCTTTCGAGCTGCCTGATATCGGATTTATTTACAGAAATTGTTAATAATTCTTCAATACAATTAGATATTTTTTTATAAAGTTCACTTGCCGCCTTATCGGTAAAGGTGATTGCTACAATTTTATTCAGAGGAATTTTTTCATTAAGGGCGATCTCTACATATCTTTTGGAGAGGACGAAAGTTTTCCCTGACCCTGCATTAGCGTTAAGGGAGATATGGTTATGGTAATTTAATGCAATCTGCTGATGAGGAGTAAGGTTTTTCATGAGCTGAGATTAAAGGCGGCTGGTATACGTATATTAAATTTAGTGCCATTTGGGGAAGTCTCAACAAGAATAATACTACCATTGATATCTTCGAGATATTTCTTTGTTAATTTGAGACCTAATCCCATCCCAATAGTTTTGGTAGTGAAGTTCTCTTCAAAAATTCTATTCTTATATTCAGGAGGAATACCTTTGCCATTGTCATCGATATAGACCATATAATTGTCATTTTCCTTAAGAATACTGAACCGGATCTGAGTAGAGGATGCCTGAATGGAATTCCTGATTAAATTAATAAACAGGCGCCGCATCTGGGCAATATCCGCTTCTACTTTAACCAAGGTTAAGGTGCTGTTTATCTCAATATTTAATTTATCGTCCGCATATAGCATTGCAGTATCTTTGATAACCGATAAAAGGTCCACTTCTTCAAGATTGATTCTGGGCATTCTGGCGAATCTTGAAAATTCGGAGGCGATCTGGTTAAGGTTTTCTATTTGGCTTAATATAGTTGCTGATAGCTTTTCAAATATTTCTTCAAAATTAGCTTTTTTATCTTTAAATGAAATTATAAGCTGCTGCATAGAAAGTTTCATGGGAGTAAGGGGATTCTTAATTTCATGTGCAACCTGTTTAGCCATTTCTTTCCATGCTTTTTCTCTTTCAAACTCAGCCAATTCATTCTGATTATTCTTAAGTTCGCCGACCATTGAATTAAAGCCGTTAATAAGATCTTTCAGCTCTCCCTTTTCTTTACCCAATATATTGACATTGAGGTCGCCTTGTTTAACAGAAGACATTGCCATTGTAAGGTTACGTATGGGGAAAGAAATTCTATCAGCAAGAAGTGTACTTAGAAAGATTATAATTAAAATAGCAAAAGAATATATACCGAAAAGAAAAACATCAATTTCGACAGCAGAAAAATTTATTTTAACTTTATTAAAAGCATCGTTCACACCGAGGATATAATTTTTCCCCCCTACGCTGATTTTTTTATAAAAAGAATTATAAATAAAATTATCCAAATTTTCTTTAGTTATATATTCACGATAGCTCAGATAATTAAGATAGTAGAATATTTTAGGATTTAATTTCTTTGAGAATATGCCAGAGCTATAATATTGTTCCTGGGAGCTGTATATCTCATTACTTTCATCATAGACTGAAAAAGTAATTCCAAGTTCATTTCCTGCCTGTTCAAATTTATGATTCAGATCCTCTTCGTCAGGATTAACCCGGACATTAATGTTTCTTTCAATATAATCTGCTCTTTCGTGCAGTTCATTAGCGATAGCTTCCCCACTTCTTTGGGACACAATCTGGCGATTATAAACGGCGAGAAAGAGAATAGGAATAAGAGAAACCAGAAGGAAAGCCAATAATAACTGTGTTCTAAAACTATATTTAATATTTTTTATACGATAGAATATTATTACAGTCAGAGCTATGAGCATGAATATGCTATGAAGAATGAATATCTTGAAAAAGTTAAATAAATTCCATGATATATCTTTGACTTTCAGCAGTACCGCTGTGCTTTTTTCGTTATTGGAATTTTCTTTTAATAAATAAGTTAAATAATCTTCCCCATTTATATTTAATCTTACCCAGCCTTCGTTATCACCGGAATATATTATTTTAAAGAGAGGTGCAAGCTGATCTATCGATGGATAAACATCACCGATTACGCTGACCAGTTTATTGTCAACAAGGTGAAGGACCATTAATTGATTGGGGTCAATGACCGTATTTACCAAGTTCTTTTGTGATTCAAGAAAATCGGGGATATTGGCAGAACCTATACTTTGATTATCAATTTCAATAAGAGCTGCTACATAGCCCACGATCTGGCCATCATTATTAACCGGAGCTATTCCGGAGATAATTTTAGTATTCTTCTGTTCATCATTTTTTTCAAAGATTACTGGATTGCCAGTAGTAAGATTTGATATCCCATAGGAATAAATTTCAGATAAACTTATATCTCCGACCTGGAAAGAAGCTAATACTTTCTGATTAGGTCCCATTATTGAAATAGAGGAATTAATAGATTCTTTCTGGAGAGTACTCTGGCACCAAATCCTAAATGCAAGCGAATTGTAATTTGATTGTTTATTAAGTAAGGCAGTTATGACATCATCATTTTTAGATGCATTCATCAAAGTCTGAGTGATCATAAACCTAAGCAGGTTATCATTCGGACGATTTATTTCCATTGCAGTAGTTTTTAACGATTCCTTTTCAAGTTCCCTATTGAAATGGATCAGGAGAGTAATTGATATCAACGAACCTGCTATTGCAGCTAAAAGAAAGTTATAGACATAGTCAATTTTCTTCAAATGTATATAATAAGCCAGGATAAATAGAACCGAAATGATAAGGAAGGATAAAACCGGAGTAATTAATGGTTCGCTCTGAATAATTATATAGATTATACCAGATATCTGGGTTATTAAGAACAAATACAGAATATTTTTCAGACTTTTACTCTCTTTCGGCACGTAAGATAAAAAGAGGAGAAGGTAACTTACCAGTATTGTAATAAGGGCAGTCCCAATAATCAGTAAATTCAATTCCATCAATAACGTAGGTGCGTCAGGGATCAGGTTTGGTTCTTTAAAATATCTCAGAGTAGAATCGAATATTATGCTTTTAACGGCAGCATTAAGCCCTCTAATTGATGCCAAAAAGAAGAAAATAAACGGAACCAGCAATATCAGAATTAATTTAATATTGAGATTAGATTCTTTTTTTGATTTAGTATATTGAATAATGTATTTGAATAAGAGGAGGCAAAACCAAAGGAGGAGAACAGAAGTAATAAATAATTCGACGGGCGATTTAACAATTCCGCCGGCAAATGCAGAGGAGAAGCAAGCGGGGTCTTTTATTCGTCCTTCCAGAATACTTGACGGGAAACTAATAATATAAAACAAAACTCTGATAGAGACGCAATAAATCATAATTATAAACAAGCGAATCGAATTATATCTTATTTTCTTAAAATCTTCCCTAAATCCCAGAGTTAAAAATATAATTCCCAAAGCCGCCAGCACGGACTGAAACTTTGAGATTTCATCCCGTATATCTTTTAAGGTCACATCGGGCATAGGTTTAGCAAAAGTAACCTCTCCGATTTTATTGTTTTTATTGTTAAGGAGTTCAAAGGAAAAGAATCTTCCATCCTTAGTACCCTCAGCGAAAGGATTATAGATAACATTAAATTCTGTCAGAAAGGAATCAGATAATTCTTTAATTAAACTTATAGTGGAATAATACTGATTCTGAAGGGAGTAATGTCTTTCCACAGGGGAAGAAATGATAGTATAAAAGTTATCATTTTCAGTATGAAGCGAATCTACCAGGCACAGATAAGTAGTTAAATCACCGGTATAGAAGAAGTCCTCTCCCAGAGGTCTAGACAGCGGGAACACATTTTCGGAAGGCAGAGCTAATTTTTTATTCCAGGCAATTATAGTTCCATTAGGAGCAATAATTTCAACGGAATAATCCTCAAATTCTTTATCGTTAACAAGTTTTATCAGGGATCTATAGGAAAAATTCTGAGGTTCTAAATTTTCTCTTATATAATTCTTCAGATGGAGGGATTTAGTAACAAGGCTAGATTCTTTTGATTTGAAGAGATTTATAGAAGAAGATTCTGTTTTAATAATTAAGGAAGGAAGGTCGTTATTCCAATTCTTTATTATCCTGTCAATCAGGACCGGCGAGATTAAAGCAGACAGAAAAATGCATAAAATAATTACTATTACTATTGAGAAGTATTTTTTTTCACCAATAAATAGTTGAAAGAATTTTCTGAGCATTAATTAAATGTTATTTGTGTAATCTTCCAGCTTTTACCTGTATTTTTTAGAGATACATATACCTGAGAGGATTCCCGTTTTCCTTTATATTGATAGAAATAGATTCCAGTAGCATACGGATTTCCATCTTCCGATTGCAGGCTGTGGAATCTAAAGGATATGACCTGGTAAATCTTAAAGAAATCTTCAAGGATATAATATGCCTGGTTTGAACTATAATATCCTCTTATTCCATTTGTAAGAGAGAAATAAGTGAGCGGACTTAAATTCTTGAACAGAGCATTAATATTTCCTTTAGCGATACTATTCTCAATATCCAATAAGACAACCTTAGCAGAATTTTGTTTTCCGTTATCAATACCGGTTAACTTATTATCCTGAGAATAAACAGAGTAATCCGAAAGACCGGCGATCAGAACAAAAAATATCAGGTAAAAGTTTTTAATCATTATTTTGCAATAAATTTACTCATAATATCCTTTGAAGTCTATAAATAAATACTCTCACATTGATACATTTTCCTGAAGCCGGAGTTTCAAGGATTATCTAACTAACATTCTAACTAAATTTCTTTTAGTTGTTCCAATTGTCCTGCCGGGCAGAGGTTTCAGCTGAGTATTACCAGGAACGAGCTGATAAGCCCAATCGAAGACGATTCTTTCGCTAGTAATATTACTTACTCTAATTTTTGCATAATGATTACTCCAGGTCCAGATAACATAAGTATGGCCGATAACCGCCGTTGTATCTTTAGTAGGCGACCAACCAGATGCCGGAGCAAACGGAATATCATAGATATCAGAAGTAGGTCCAGCATCCAAAATATCGGTATCGGTATAGACATCGAGATAATATTTCCCATTATAATTTTCGAAGAAGAAATCGGTCAATGAGTCATTATAAGCAACCACCGAATAATTTGAGAATGAATATCCTGCTGAACCAGGGAATTTCAAGTAATCAAAAACTGATTGGTTAAACCCTTCGGGGCGCGGGGTAGCATAAACGACATCCTTGCTTAAATCGCTTTCATTGCCACTCTGATCATATGCTGTAACAGCGTAATAATTAAGAACTCCATTAGTTGCGCCGTTATCTATATAAGAATTGGAAGATGAGGAGCCGAGCAAATAATATTTTCCATCATAGGATGCACTATAGTAAATATTATATCCGGCAAGGTCGTTTTCACGATTTCGAGTCCAGCTTAAATCTACTCTATTATCCCCATTTATAACCTGAATTCCGGAAGGGGGTGCAGGGGGGGTATTGTCGAAATTATCATGATGATTTGGATCGTTTACATTACATGCCTGTAATAAAAGCAGGTTAATAACAACGGCAACTGACAACAATATTTTTTTCATTTTATACTCACAAAATAATTCTTACCATTACTTGACTAAAATAGTGCCAGAAAAGGTGCTCATTTTAAGGGGAATATGGCAGTTTTTCCGAGATTCTGTTTTATATTTTATACAATATGTATATAAAAAGATTCATATTACAGTAACAGACTTAATTAAGGATTTCCTGTGATATTGGTTAAGTATTGGGGAGAAAGTTAAGTAGTAAGCTGATATAATTAAAAGAGCCGTAAGAAAGGATCTTACGGCTCTTAAAATAAATTTATCCGGAAGTAATTGAATTATTTTTTAACTGATTTATTTGATAACTTTTAATTCAATTCTTCTGTTAAGAGCTCTTCCCTGTTCAGTATTATTATCCATAATTGGTTTGGATTTACCAAAACCAACAGTAGTTAACCTATTGGAAGCGACGCCCTTAGCAACCAAGAAATTTTTAACTGTTTCGGCTCTTTGCAAGGATAATTTCTGATTATATCTTTCGGAGCCAATATTATCGGTATGTCCCTGAATTTCAACTTTCACATCAGGATTCTTCAGTAATATTTCAGCTGCATTATAAAGAATCGGAACTGATTCAGGTTTAACGGTAGCTTTATTAAAGTCAAAATTGATACCAATTAATACCCAATTCTCTTCAGGAACATTAACAGTGGCAGTGCCTTTATATCTTTTAACGATATCTTCAATTCTATTGTAATCTACGTCAGAAGGCTGAACCTGATATCTTTTAACAATTTCTTCAATTTTATCATAATCAACCTTGGCATTGATACCGTCATATACTTCGCAAATATGTGATTTTGCGCCGTAGCCAAAATAATAAAGGACGCCCAGATCAAAAGTCATATAGGTATCGCCGATACCGCCAAGGATACCGCCGCTATCGGTTCCATAGATACCATCGAATTTGCTACTTGCAGCGCAATGATAAGCAAATTCAGATTTTAATTTCCAATTTTCTGCTACTCTCCATTCGGCACCAATAAATGCATTTAGTTCATAGTCAGTTTGTCTTTTATCCAAAGGTCTGGCTTCACTTGAAGTTGCAGTAACGACAATGGGGGAATTTTTTAATTTATAGGAGACTCCGGCTCCTCCTATACCGACATAGGGAGAGACAGGTTCGCAAGGAACAAAATAATACATCAGGTCAAGATTAGCGAGAAGAATATCGTTTTCAACTTTGGGGACGGAATTATCAGAGTTTTGGTTACCGAGGAAAGCCCTTTGCCTATCGGCAAGATGCAGATAATTTCCCTGTAATCTGAAGGCGACATGTTCAGAGAAATTTCTTTGGATAGAACCAAAAACCCCGTAGCTACCAAAATCTCCACCCCTTAAACTAGTACTAATATATCTAGGGTAGGTAAATCCAAAACCAGCGCTCCAACTACTTTGATGGAGCCAGTCATATTTTGATGATTGTCCAAAATTGTTAATGGACAAAACAACAAAAAACAGCGATACTAAAACAAAGGGTCTTTTCATGCCTCCCTCAACTACTTGTTAGGTAATAAACTAATTCAATATGTTAAAATAATAATTATGATGATAAGCTTAAATCATTACGTAATAATATATTATAAAATGCATATAAATGCAACAAAAATAGAGGTTAAATTTGCCTTATGGTTTTGGAACTTTGCGGCAAACCGATTATCTTAAGGGAACGTTAATTGATTAAATTTTATTGTAATTATTATCATAATAGACGGGGTGTAGCGCAGCCCGGTTAGCGCGCTTCGTTCGGGACGAAGAGGTCGAGAGTTCGAATCTCTCCACCCCGACTTAAAAATTATGGCACAAAATCATTCATTTGATATTGTCTCTGAGGTTGATCTGCAGGAAGCAGATAATGCTGTAAACCAGGCACTAAAAGAAATACATCAGAGATATGATCTAAAAGATTCAAATACAACAGTTGAGTTAAATAAAAAAGATAAGCTTATAAACATTAATACAAAGGATGATTATTCGCTGAAAGCAAGTGTTGATATTCTGCAGACTAAATTTTTCAGAAGAGGAATTTCAGTAAAGGCATTAAAGTTAAATGAGCCAGAAGCAGCGGCCGGGGGGAGGTTGAAGCAAAAAATCGATTTACAAAGCGGGATATCGAAAGAGAATTCAAAGAAGATTACGACACTTATTAAAGAATCAAAATTAAAAGTAAGTGCTCAGATACAGGACGAACAGGTACGTGTACAGGGGGCCAAGATAGATGATCTGCAATCAATAATAGCCTTGATTAAAGAAGCGGATTTTGATTTTCCCACTCAATATGTAAACATGAAATAACCGGTTAGCGTTTCCAATTTGTATACTTAGGATACAGCAAGTAAACAAAGACTGAGATGATAGCGACAACAAATATTTCTATTAATAGCTGTGTCCACAGCAGTTCTCCATCATCAAATCCACTATAGCCATACATCAATCCAATTTTTTTATACATCACAGGCGGGAACATAAGGACAAAAAACAACATGATAATCAGAGATATAAGACAATACCTAATTCTATCCGAAATTGTCTGTTTCATAATTAATAAAACCATTTTTCTGCATATAAAACTTATGCTATTAGTGTGAGATTATCAATTATTAAAAAGTCCTTTTTGATGGGTTCCGGAGAAGTGACAGGCAAACAATGAAATTTTATATATAAAGCAAATTAAAATTTGTATTCATTCCGAAATATAATTTATATTGTTTGATCAAATTGAAAAATATTTCATATAAAGAGAGAAATAAATATAACTGAGCATTTTAAGAGAGTAATTATTAAAAATTATTATTTTATTCCAAAGGCAAGCATAAGAAATGTTTGATTCCCCTTTATACAAAAAGATCAAGAATTTTGCATCCCATTATTTCGGGGGGTTATATACCCGCATAGACGACCATCATGTATTTTTGAATGCGAGCGGTCTGGCATTTGAATTATTTCTCTGTATCATTCCTTTCATACTTATTATTTTTGCTGTGCTAGGGCTTATACTTGCATCAAATGACATACAGTATCAGATAAATTTATTAATAGATACAATAATACCTTATGATGAATACGCAGAGTTTGTAAAGAAGATTATATTCACGCGAATTAATGAAATAATAGAATATAAAAACATGGCCGGTATAGTAGGGGGATTTGGGCTCTTTTTTACAGCCAGCGGGCTTTTCAGCAGTATGAGGACGATTCTAAATGAGGTATTTGGGATAAAAAAGAATGTTTCGCTGATACTTGGAAAGCTACGCGATTTTGCTCTTGTTGTTATGGTGATCCTGATTTTTTTCCTGACGACAATCTGCATACCTATTATAGATGTTTTAGCACAATCGGCCGGGCAATTCCAGGAACTGGAATTTTTTAAGGCGCCAATATTTCATCATTTTATTCTTTCGGTAGTATCATTTACAATAATATTCTTTGTTTTTCTGGTGCTATATATTACGGTTCCGGTAAAGAAGCTAAGGAGGCGGGCGATAATAGTAAGTGCATTATGGGCAGCGCTACTTTGGGAAGCAGCAAAGCAAGTGTTCGGATTTTATCTTTATCATTTTTCATCATTCGGCAAGATTTATGGAACTTATGCTTTAGTTGTAGTTGTTGCCTTCTGGATTTATTTTTCATCAGTAGTTTTTATAATAGGTGCAGAGATAGGGAAATTATTTCAGGAGAGGTTAGAATCAGCAAATAACACGGGAGAAATGCCGATAGACCCATTATCGGTCAAATCCAGCAATTAAACAAGTAAAATCCTTCCAATTCTAAACAGTTTATTTAATAAAATGTATTATTTAAGGGCATTTAATCTGGCCAGTTAGGGAGAAAAGTGCTTATTTGAGTCAATTCTAAATACCAGAACTGAGATGGAACCAGTATATTTTGAGAATTATGCAAGAATGAGGGGTGAATCCATATCTGTGGGTATTCTGCGAGTATTCTGTGGGTATGAAGACCCCAGCAGAACTATAGGATGATAATAATATTGGCATATAGAAATAATGCTCAAATTAACTAATTTGTTATGGAAAACAGGTGGAGAGGGAATAACAGATGGTTAGGGCGAAAGAAGACGACTTTATAAGTTATTTTTTATATAACTATTAAACATAGTACAGATGCAATCAAATTTGCATTTGCAAAATTTGCTGCAGCCATGATCCCCTATTAGCTTTCAATCCAAAATTCAGACAGACGGAGTAACCGTAGACCCGGAAATAAACAAATCCGGGTAAACATTTAGTCCATGATCATTCTTAAAAATGAAGAGCTATCTTCTTCCTCGTTATTTTTTTCTTCTTTCTTATTACCTTTATCTCTAGCCCAGCTATATCTTGAAGATTCGAAATTAAATCCTGAAGTAGGGGCCGGTTCTTCTTTATCGATAGAAGACTTTGGACTTTTTACTCTAAGGATAGTAGGAATGTCAAGATCTTCGGGATCGACTTCTTTAGGATCGAGGAAATTAAACCCGCCTTTAAAGATTTCTTTTTCTTTAGGTTTTGAAGTATGTGCTTTAGTTTTTTCACCGAAGGCCTGGTGCATAACCTCAAACCCGGTAGCGATAACTGTATAAGAGACGTAGTCATTCATTTCTTCTTTTCTGACACATCCGAAGATAACGTTAGCTTCTTCACCGGCGGCTTCAAATATTACGTTATTACCTTCATTGATTTCCTGCATGGTAAGATTGCTGGAGCCAGTAACATTTAAGAGGACGCTTTTAGCTCCTTTGATATTCACGCCTTCCAGCAGAGGGCTAGAAATAGCTTTCTGAGCAGCTTCAATAGCGCGATTCTCGCCGCTAGCAATACCACAGCCCATAAGAGCTTCACCGCTTTGATTCATAACCGATCTTACATCAGCGAAATCGACATTGATTAGTCCTTCGACAGTAATAATGTCAGCGATACCTCTAGTTGCTTCATAGAGGATCTCATTTGGTTTATCGAAAGCAGCGAATGCATTAGTATTAGGATCGAGTATATTAAGCAATCTTTCATTTGGAATGACGATTAAGCTATCGACATACTGTTTTAGTTCCTGGATTCCCTGTTCGGCATTGAGCATTCGTTTTTTACCTTCCCATCTAAATGGTTTAGTTACGATGCCGACAACAAGGGCGCCGAGGCTTTTAGCGATTGAAGCAATAACAGGGGCTCCTCCAGTTCCAGTGCCACCACCCATACCGGCGGTAACAAAGACCATATCACTACCAGAAAGAACCTCAGTAATTCTTTCGCGATCTTCTTCGAGCGATTTTTTTCCGACATTGGGATCAGCTCCTGCTCCCAGTCCTCTAGTAATAGTTGAGCCGACCTGAATCTTATGAGTAGCAGTACTACTGTTTAAGACCTGGGCGTCGGTATTAATGGCGATATATTCGACGCCATTTAAACCTTTGTTGATCATGCTTTCCACTGCATTGCAACCACCGCCGCCGATGCCTACAACCTTAAGAACTGCTGACATAGATTTTTCTTTGTCGAGAGTAGCGAATCTGGTCATGAAACCTCCTGGTTTTTATTATAATTCATCAAAAAACTGTTGTATTCTTTTAACAAACTGAGAGAGTTTGTTAGAGCCTTTAACCTTTGCAGGTTTTATACTTTGGTACTCACTGGATTTACCACCGGGAATGCCTTTAATTAAGCCGGCCACAGTAGCAAACTCCGGACTTTCTATTTCGCTTGAGAGACCTGAACCGAGTTCCTGCGGAACTCCTATTCTGCAAGGCAAACCGAAGACCTCCTCGGCCAATTCAGTAACGCCTTTAAGTAAAGACCCACCACCAGTTAGAACTATTCCAGCTTTTATTTTATTTTTAAATCCGGCGCTACGGATTTCATTATCGATCAAGACGAATAGTTCTCTCATTCTTAAACTTATAATCTGAGTAAGGAGGCTAATAGGGATTTTAGTATTGCCTCTAGCTCCAACTCCGCGGATCAAAATATCTTCTTCTCTTATGATTGCAGATTCGGTAGCGAAGCCAAAGTCCTTTTTAAGTTTTTCAGCTTCTTCAGTAACCACGCCAAGAGATTCACGAATATCGTTAGTTACCTGATTACCGGCTACGCCGATCACCTTTGTATGTTTAATGGCCTTATTATGGAAAATAGCTATATCAGTTGTACCGCCTCCGATATCGATGAGGGCGACGCCCAGATCTTTTTCGCTATCTTCGAGAACCGAAGAACTTGAGGCGATGGGCTGGAGGATATAATCCTGAACATGAAGCCCGGCGCGTTCGACAGATTTTTTAATATTCTGCATAGCGGGAATAGAAGCCAAGACAACATGGTTGCTAGCCTCAAGCCTGGAGCCTGAAATACCGATAGGGTTTTCAATACCTCCCTGATAATCGACTGAAAATTCTTCCGGGATAATATGAAGAATTTGTCTATCAGAGGGGATCCTAATAGTTCTAACATCGGCCTCCAGTCTTTCCAGATCAGCTTTTGTAATTTCTTTTTCATCATTACTAATAGTTATAAAATTACGGTGTCTCATACTTGTAATATGTTCACCTGCAACGCCCACGTTGACTGTAGTAATATTTATACCTGCTCTGTTACAAGCAATAGCCGCAGCTTCTTTAATAGCTTCTGCTGTTTTGGAAATATTAGCAACAAGACCTTTATGCAGACCTTCAGACGGAGCGATGCCAAAACCCAGAATATCAATCCGGTTATTGTCCAATTTTTCGGCAATAACCACACATACCTTAGTAGTTCCTAAATCGAGACCTGCTATAATATTTTTTTTCATTCAGCCAGACCGGATAATTCAGTCTCTTTGACATAGACTTCATTAGCAAATCTCAGATCGAGGTAATCGCTTTCGCGAATAGAACTATTTCCTTCCAGGATACCCTCCCACATTAATTCAAGGTAGATCATTTTTCTTGCTTCTTCACCTCTACCGAAAACGATAGGGGTCTTTATTCCCGAGAAACTTAAAATAATGTCACCGCCATTATGCAAGTCAATTTCAGAAATTCTTTTAAATATATTCATATTAGCTTTTTTAGCGGCATCTATAATTTTGAATGCATCTACTATATCAGGATTTTTAATATAGCTAAGAGGTTTAACCTGATTACTTTCCTTAGAATTTCTGATAATGGGCAATTCATCAAGCTTAGTATCAGAGAACATAGGCAAAACCTGAAAATCTTCGGTAATAAAAAAAGGATCAGTGTTATTAAGGATAATAGCCATAATCTTTTTTTCAGAAAGAATAATTTTAGCTTTATTGCCATCTTCCTCAACGACAGCTTTAGAGACATACGGATGTTTCTCAAACCGATCCTTAATGACCTGGACCGATATATTATGGTTAAATGAAAGATCATTCAACCGAGTAAAGGTTAAATAATCGTTTTCATTTAGCAGGCTATTGCCAGTTATTTCAATCATCGCTATATCTCCTTTACTGATTTTCTTAGCTGAAACAAAAGTCAAATAAAGCATGCACGAAATTAATACAATAAAGAGAATTGTTCCTAATATTTTTCCATAATTTTTATGCATATTAATTTATTTTTTTAACATCGCAACAAATTTCTCACCATATCTCCAGATATCTCCGGCTCCCATTGTAATTATTATATCATCCTGCTGTTTTATACTCATCAGGTAATCGGGAATGTTGTTTTTATTTTCCAGGTAGACAACATTTTTATGCCCGAATTTTTTAGCACTATCGGCGATAAGTTTACCGCTGACACCTTCAATAGGTTCTTCCCTTGCGGGATAAACATCGGTACAAATAAAAACATCGGAGTTAAGGAACGATCTTCCGAACTCCTGATAAAAATCTTTAGTTCTTGAAAACAGGTGAGGTTGAAAAACTGCTATTAATCTTCTATCCCAACCTGCCCTGATTGCGGCCAAAGAGGCACTAGTTTCAGTCGGATGGTGTGCATAGTCATCGATTACCAGAATATCCTTATCATATTTAGTTTCAAACCTCCGGTATACGCCGGTAAATGATTCGAGAGCTTTTTTAATAACTTCAAATTTAATGTTCAGTTCTTTGCCAATACAAACTGCGACTAATGAATTCTTAATGTTGTGTAATCCCGGAATCCTTAAATTTATCCTTCCCAATTCCTCGCCCCGATATTTCACAGTATATGAACTAGTAAAAGCATGATTAACGATATCTGTAGCTCTAATATCGGCCTGAGTGGTTAAACCATAAGTAATTACTTTCTTATTGATTGAGGGGATAATATCCTGCAAGGCAGGTTCATCGAGGCAAATAACGACAAAGCCATAGAAAGGTACTTTATTAGCAAATTCAATAAAGGCAGTTTTAATATCATCCAGATCTTTATAGGTATCGAGGTGTTCTTTTTCTAAAGTAGTCAGGGCTGCTATTGTAGGAGTAAGTTTCAAAAATGTTCTATCAAATTCATCAGCTTCGACGACGATAAATTCTCCCTGACCAAGCCGGGCATTAGTACCACCTAACCCGCTAAGTTTTCCACCGACAATGATAGTGGGGTCAATGCCCCCTTCTGTTAATGTTAAACCGACCATCGATGTAGTTGTTGTTTTTCCATGAGTGCCAGCAATACCGATACCGTATTTCATTCTCATACACTCAGCAAGCATTTCAGATCTTTTAATTATCGGAATTTTTTTCTCTATTGCCGCTTTAACCTCAGGATTATCGATATTAACGGCTGAGGAATATACAAGCACATCTACATTATGAAGATTCTCAGGAGAATGACCTTCGAAAATCTCAATTCCTATATCGCTGAGTCTTTTTGTAATTTCCGAGAGTGCCCTGTCCGATCCTGATATTTCAAAACCCTGACTGAGCAATATTTCAGCGATACCGCTCATTCCGATGCCGCCAATACCTACGAAATGTACTTTTTTAATATTCTTAAACATTATGTGAATCCACTTTATTTTTAAGTGCCTGCAGTTCGTTTATCAAATCATTTTCATTCTCATAATCATAGGGTCTGATAATAAGAGGTCTTTTCCGATTTTTTAATATTATCCTGATCAATCTGAAAGCTCTATTAGAATTTCCATCTTTCTCCTTAAACAATTTAATATACGCAATATTCTCAAGTTGAACGGATTTAGTTTTAAATCTGTTCACAAAGGAGATTTCGCGGTCAGAAAATTCAATATGTCTATTTTTGTAAAGATTATAAAGTAAGGAGATAATAGAAACCAGGACTATTATGCCGAAGAAATAGATTATAGGATCTTTTGTAACAAGGATATAAGATCCCTCGATAAACTCTCCGCGTATAATGACATAAATCATAAATACTACCAGGTATATTATCGTTGACTGATAATAGAACGACATATTATACTTATAAATATTCTTTTTAGGATTTTCCATATTTACAATAATTTATAGCGTTATTAGCGATAATTTCTGCAGCATTAAATTTATATAAAGATTTTGCATTTAAACTGAGCTCATCAAGAAACTTATTATTCCGTAAAACTTTTAATAATTCTTCGTTAAAAGATGCGGATAATTTGCTGTCCTCTATAAGCACAGCGGCATTTTTATCCGAAAGAGATTTTGCATTAAAAAACTGATGATTTTCTGCTACGTTTGGTGAAGGAATCAAGATAGCGGGGACACCCAGAGCTATTATCTCTGCTATAGTAGTTGCACCAGCTCTTGATACCAAAAGATCGCAAGCAGAATAAGCCTGATCCATATTATCGATAAAATCTCTGATTATTATATTTTTAGAAGCAAGATATTTATACAGTTCAAAATAATTTTTCCCGGTCTGCCAAATAATATTTATATCGCCTTGTAAATTATTCCGGATAAATTTTCCAATAGCTTCATTTACAGAACCAGCGCCAAGGCTTCCGCCGAGTACAAACAAGGTTTTATAAGATGGATTGAGTCCAAAGTAGTTAAGTGCTTCTTCTTTATTTCCTCTGACTAAACTTTCCCTGACCGGGTTACCAGTAATATTTAATTTATTCTTTTGCTTAAAATATTTTTTAGAGTCATCAAAACTAAGGTGAATTTCCGAAGCATACTTTTGAAGTAATCTGGTTGTAATTCCCGGATAACTATTCTGTTCGAGCAAAATGATCTTAGCGCCAATAACGGAAGCTCCCCAAATTGCCGGTCCGGAGACATATCCACCTGAACCGATAGCCACCATTGGTTTAAACCGCAAGTTAATCAGCAATGACTGGATAAGAGAGACTGCCAATTTCAGAGGAAAAAGTAGATTTTCTAAATTCAATTTTCTAGAAAAACCTTTGATCCATATTGGGCTGAATTTGAATCCTAATTTGGGAACAATTCTCCCTTCTATTCTGGATTTGGTACCAATAAACATAATATCAGATTCCGGAAGCATTTTTCTAATTTTTTCGGCTACAGCGATGGCCGGGAAAAGATGTCCACCGGTACCTCCGCCGGCAAAAAGAAATCTATATGGAGCTATTGATCTTTTCAACGCCTAACCTCGCTGTGTCTTTTATTATCAGGCACGATATGCTCTTTTGCATTATTGGATAAGGCTATGTTAATCAGAATCCCGACAGAAATGCAAAGAAAGATAAGAGAGGTACCTCCGTATGAAATAAAAGGAAGTGGAATTCCTGTAGTAGGGACCAAACCAATCGAGACAGCTATATTTACAAATGCATATATAGTAATAGAAAAAATAATTCCGAATGCCAACAGCTGACCATATTTATCTTTGGTTTTTTTTGCTATGATTAAACCTGCAGTAAATAATGCCAGGAAACAAATCAATAAAGCAATTGAGCCAATAAATCCCATCTCTTCTCCGAATATGGCAAATATAAAGTCACCATACGCTTCAGGTAAAAAAAGATTGCTTTGTCTACTATGCCCAATTCCGACCCCCAGTAATCCACCGCTGCCGAACCCAAGTACAGCTTGTTTAACCTGGATATTAATACTTCCACCAGTATGCAGGCTTGTTATAAACGTTAATATTCTGTTTCGTGAATGGGAAAATAACATTGCGGCCATTCCCCCGGAGACAAAGCAAAAGAGCAAAGAATAAAGGATGTGTTTAAGTTTGGCTCCACCGACAAAAAGAATTGCAAGACTAGTAGCCAAGACCAAAAGGCCATTACTTATATTGGGCTGTATTAAGATTAGACCTGAAATCAGGACGGCCCAGATAAAAAGATATAAATAGCCCTGTTGAAAATTAGTAATTAATTCATTTTTGTTTTCAATTAAAACTGCAAGATGAATTATTAAAAGTAATTTTGCCACATCAGCAGGTTGGAAAGAAATAACTCCAAGATTGATCCATCTGCCGGCACCTTTTATGCTCGGAGCAAAAATTAGTGTAGCGACAAGGAGAAATGCAACTGCAATAATAGCCTGTTTACTATATTTTTTATAAGATTCATAAGGAACGGCACTAAAAATGACCATAAAGATCAAACCGAGTAATACTTTTACAATATGAGAATTTGTTAAATGAAACAGGCTGTCAAATTTAAAAACACTATAAGTACTGCTAGCACTCATTACTATAATAGTGCCCAGCAGCATCATAGCAAAAGAAACAAAGAATACAAAAAAGCCTAATTTTTTCATTATAGTTTATTAACCGCTTCTTTAAACACTATACCTCTATGTTCATAATTCCGAAACATATCGAAACTAGCACAAGCAGGAGAAAACAGCACAATATCATTTTCTCTTGCTTCCTTATTGGCTGCTGCTACAGCAGATTCCAGAGTAGGTTGCATTTCAACCTTAACCATACTATGGAAAAAATTAAAGATTTTTTCGGCTGAAGAACCGATAGCATAGATTTTCTTAACTTTTTCATTAACCAGCTTTTTAATCTGATTATAGTCATTCCCTTTATCCTGACCGCCAAGGATCAGGAAAATAGGATTATTAAAACTTCTTAAAGCATACCATACTGAATCAATATTAGTTGCCTTTGAATCATTTATAAACTTTACACCATTAATTTCCCGAACAAATTCAAGCCGATGCTCAACACCCTTAAAATCACTTAAAGCGCTTTTTATTTTTTTATTATCGAGCCCCATTATTTTTGCGGCAATAATAACAGACATAGCATTGGCATAATTATGTTCTCCTTTCAGATTTATATCATCCAAAGAACATTTAAATAATTCTTTACCGTTTTCCTTAAAAAGGATAAAGTCATTACTACAATAACAACCGTTCTCGATTTCTTTTGTTAGAGAGAAATAAAAGACCCTGCTTTTCGGTTCAATTTTAATATCAAGTGTGGCCAAATTATCTTTGTTCAAAATCAAGAAATCGTCCTTAGTCTGATTTTTATAGATCCTTAATTTTGAATTAATGTAATTCTCTAATTTATTTTGGTATCTATTTAAATGATCTGGAGTAATATTCAGAATCATAGCCATCTGGGGTTTAAACTTATCAATAAGATCAAGCTGGAAACTTGAAACTTCCAAGGAGACAACATCATTCTCTTTAACTTCAGTTACTATCTCTGAAAAAGCAACGCCGATATTACCTGCAGCATAAGTTTTTATTCCACACTTATTAAAAACATGTTCGCAGAGTGAAGTTGTAGTTGTTTTGCCATTAGTACCTGTTATAGCTATAATTTTGCCTTTGCAGAAATGGTATGCGAGTTCCAATTCGCTTATCACCTGCAGTCCGCGCTGCTTTGCTTCCAAAATAATCTTTGCGTCCGAAGGTACGCCGGGACTAACTACGAACATATCACAAGAATAAATTTTCCCGGAGTGACCTCCCAGTTCAAAGGAAATTTTTTCTTTTTTAAGTAATTCAACATATTCAATTAAATTTTCTTCAGAATTGGAATCTGAGACAAATGGAATACCTCCAAAGTGTTGAATTAATTTTGCAGCGCCGATACCACTTTTACGTGCGCCAATAACCGTAATATTTTTGTTTTTTAAATCCATTATCTAATTTTAAATGATGCTAAACTTATAATAGCCAGAATTATTGCTATTATATAAAACCTAATAACAATTTTTGGTTCCGGCCATCCTTTCATTTCGAAATGATGATGGATAGGGGCCATTTTGAATACCCGTCGTCCTTCACCATATCTTTTTTTAGTGTATTTGAAATATAACCTTTGAATAATTACTGAAATAGTTTCCATGAAAAAAATACCGCCGAGTATAGGTATTAATAATTCTTTTTTTACCAATACAGCAAGAATTCCAAAAGCACCACCAAGTGCAAGTGATCCTGTATCCCCCATAAATACCTGAGCAGGATAGAAATTAAACCAAAGGAAACCAAGTGATGCTCCTACCAGGGCAGAAACAAAAACAGTAAGTTCTCCTGATCCTGGCAGAAAAATAATATTTAAATAATCTGAATAAATTGCATTTCCGCTAATATAGCTGATGACTGCAAGTGTCAACATGACTATTATAGTTACACCAATTGCAAGGCCATCAAGCCCATCGGTTAGGTTAACTGCATTAGAAGTTGCAGTAATTATAAATACGACAACCGGGATATACATAAAGGAAAAATCAAAATTAACATCTTTGAGAAATGGGACAGTAGTTACCGAATTAATCCCTACAAACTGAGGTGAAAAGTAAATTGTGCATCCAACTATCAGACCTACTCCTATTTGTCCCAGTAGTTTATATCGAGCGATTAGCCCGTTCGGATATTTCTTAACGACTTTAAGATAATCATCCAAAAAGCCAACGCCACTTAAACACACTGTTCCTGTTAGAATAAGGACAATATAAATACTTCTAATATCAGCCCAAAGAATCACCGGAATAATGACAGAAAGGATAAGGATAATACCGCCCATAGTGGGTGTTCCCGCTTTTGACCAATGCGATTTAGGTCCATCAATTTTTTTTGCTTCACCAATTTGATGTTTCTGAAGGATCTTAATTATTCTAGGGCCCATAAAAAATGCAAGAAAGAGACCTGTTATTGCGGCAACAGCCGATCTGAAAGTTAGATAGTGGAACAAATCAAATCCAGGCGGATTGAATTTTTTATTTATATATTCAAGCAGATAATATAGCATTATATCTCTCTATCAATTATTACCTGAACAAACTCTTCCATCTTCATACCTCTGGAACCTTTAACCAGAATTACCGTATTCACAAAGTTTCTTTTATTAAGAAAAGATTTCAATACATTTCTTGACTTAAAATGAATTGCTTCAGTTTCTGAATTTTTCAATAATTCATTTAAATATTTCATTCTATTACCAATGGTGAACACAGAATCAATTTTATTTTTCCTGATTACTGGGAATAGGCCCTTATGTAAATTGATCTCATCCTTACCTAACTCAAACATATCTCCAATTATTGCTATCCGTTGTTTATAAGCTGAAATTTTATTTAATAATTCGAATGAAGACTTCATTGATTCCGGGTTAGCATTATAAGTATCATCGATAAGCATAAATTTTCTGAATTTTCTTACTTTAAGTCTTTTATCAGCCGCTACAAGTTTTTTTGCACCGGATTTGATTTGTTTCAGGTTTAATCCACATTTAAGTGCAATAGTAACCGCAGCTAAAAAATTCTTTGCATTCTGCTGACCATAGAGAGGAATTGCTAACTTAAATGATCTATTTGCATATGTAATAAGAATTTCCGGTTGTCCCTCATTATTATAACCTGATATAAAACCTTTTACATCAGCTTTAGCATTAAATGCGAACGTAAACTTGTTAACTAAATTCCGACCATATTGATTTAATATTTTATCATCATTATTTATAAAGCTAATCCCCTTATGAGTTTCTGTGAAATTGATCAAGGCGGATTTTTCTTTAAATACTCCATTCCGATTCTTAAAAAACTCAAGATGAGAATTGCCTATATTAGTGATTAAGGCGAAATCCGGCTGAACTATTTCAGTAGAATACTTAATCTCTCCAAAATGGTTAGTGCCTAGCTCTACTATCAAAATATCATGTTTATTACCAGTGCTTAAAATCGTAAGCGGCACACCGATATGGTTATTATTATTTCCAATTGTTTTATTTACACTGAATTTCTCACTTAGTAGCTGCACAAGAATATCTTTAGTAGAAGTTTTGCCTGAGCTACCGGTAATAGCGATTATTTTAGTTTTTAATTTTTTCCGCCACAGACCTGCAATTGAGCCCAAAGTTAAAGTAGTATCGGGTACGGTAACAATTGGTATATCAAGATTCCTGGCATTATTAAAGTCATGTTTATTTATAACAATTGCTCTGGCACCATTTTTAATCGCTGATTTAATAAACTTACTTCCATTGAATTTTTTTCCTTTTATCGCAATAAACAATGCATTTTTAGGAATATTCCTTGAATCAATTGAAACCGCTGTAACCGGTTTATAATTATCGGGATTATAGATAACTGCTCCCGGTAAATTGAATAAATCTTCTAATGTAATTTTTATATTATTCATTCTGCTAAATATTTTTGAACAATTTCTCTATCAGAGAAATGATTTCTAACTCCCCTAATTTCCTGGTACGACTCGTGTCCTTTTCCTGCAACAAGAATTACAGCATTACTTTCTGTTTTAACGATTGCTGATTTAATGGCTTCTTCGCGATTTTCAATTACTTCAAAATTATTTTTGGTGATTCCGGCTTTTATTTCCTTTATAATTTCCAAAGGATTCTCATCCCTGGGATTATCTGAAGTAATGAAGATTTTATTACTCATTTCTGATGCTATTTTCCCCATAACAGGTCTTTTTGTTCTATCTCTATTTCCACCGCAACCGAAGACAGTATAAACCGGATTTTGTTCTTTTACGATATTCTTTAGAGCAGATAAGGCTTTTTCCAAACTATCAGGAGTATGGGAATAATCAATAATAACTTTTTTGGGCCCTTTACCGATAACTTCAAATCTTCCCGGAACCTGTTTAGTATTCCTTATCCCAATTGCAGCTATTTCAGGACTTATGCCATTTATTACTGCGGTGGCAAAAGCTGCGCAAGCATTATAGGCATTAAAACCACCAACGAGCATAGTGTTTATTAAATAATCTTTCGCTTTATACTGAATGACGAAGGAGGTGCCACTTAAATTGAAGGATATATTTTTTATAAGGAAATCTGATCCTTGCGTTTTTCCATAGGAGTAGGCATTAGCTTTTGAATCTTTAATAATATCCTGACCGTTTTTATCATCCTTATTATAAATGATATCTGAATTATCTGAAAGATTATCAAACAATATTTTTTTAGCCTTAAAATATTCCTCTAAATTGCCATGAAAATCCAGATGGTCACTGGTTATATTGGTAAAAACAGCGCTTCTAAAATTTAATCCATAAACCCTTTTAAGGATTAGTGAATGAGAAGAAACTTCCATAATGGCATACGAACATCCTTCACTATGCATTTGATATAAAAGTTCATTCATATCGTTTGATTCAGGAGTTGTTAAACTGGTTTTTATTTCTCTGTCGCCGATATAATTTGAAATAGTCCCGACAAGACCAGCCTTATAACCTGCACGCTCAACAATGCTTTTTAAATAATATGTTGTAGTAGTTTTACCATTAGTCCCAGTAATCCCAATCAGTTTTAATTTACTGGAAGGTTCCTTAAAGAAATAATTTGAGGCCTGTGCGAGTGCAATCCGGCAGTCTTTCACCACTATTTTTGCTTTTCTGTTATGAATAAATATTTCATCTGGTACAGAATTGTTGTCCTCAAGAATTACAGCGAGTGCACCATTATTTAAAGCATCCAGAATAAATTTATGACCGTCTGATTTAAACCCTTTTATTGCTACAAAGACAGACCCCTTGATGACTCTTCTAGAGTCATAATAGATACCTGTCACATCCTGACGTTGAACCTCTCCAACTATCTGACTTATACTAATCCTATTTATTAAATCTGTTAATTCCATCAGTATATAACTGCGCCATTAATTTTTGATTCCTGACAAGATATTATACAAGTATTTCCCTTTTGAATTTTTATTCCAGGAGTAATACTTTGAGCAACTACAATTCCAGAACCAGAGATCTTGTATTTCAAGCCAAGTTTTGAAAGGCAGAGCAAGGCATCGCGTAAAGAGTAGCTGGACAAATCAGGCATAAGATTATTTTTTAAAGCATAATTATTATCTATTTTCCGTATAGTATTATTAGATGCTGGAGTAATATTTGATTCAGAATTAATAGCAGAATAGTGATTTTTTAATTCAGGCTTCTCTTTTTTAATTATTTGATTTGACTGGAATAATTTTGAATTAAGTTTAGCTATTTTTTCAGCGACCTCTTTAAAGATAGGAGCCGCTACCGCCCCTCCATATCTTCCTCTTTCCGGAGAATTAACCAGTACAAGGCATAATATCTGAGGATTCTCCACAGGGAAAAATCCTATAAAGGAAGAGTTATAATGAGATTTTGAATATTTGCCATCAACCAATTTTTGTGATGTTCCTGTTTTTCCACCGACAGAGATGAAATCAAGTTTAGCCGCCTTACCAGTACCGTTTTCAACAACACCTCTTAAATATTCCCTCATTCTTGCGGATGTTTCCCGGGAAATAACACTTCTTATCGATTTAGGTGAATTTTCATTTAACACCGCTCCTTTTGAATCCATTATCCTTTTAATTATCTGGGGTTGAAATAGGGTTCCGCCATTTATAACAGCTGCATAAGCAGATATTAATTGTATTGGTGTTACCGATAATTCATAACCAAAAGAAAGGAAAGCTTTTGTAATAGGAGTCCAACCTGTAGGTTTCTTTAATGAACCTTCAGCTTCTCCAGGTAAATCGATCGAAGAATAATTTCCGAATCCAAATCCGCGTATATATTTATAAAACAGTTCATTATCGATACGTTGAACCAGCTTTGACATTCCCACATTACTAGACTGTTCAAGAACTCCCCTTACAGTAAGCGTGCTATTCCCATTGTGGGAATCATTTATAAATACATTATTAAATTTATATTTGCCGTTCTCAACATTAATTGTTTCATCATCCCGGCAGAGCTTTTGGTCTAACAAAGCAGACATTGTAATTGTCTTAAAGGTTGAGCCTGGTTCATAAGTATCGGTAAGGATTTTATTTCTTCTAAGGGTGTCACTATATTCCCAAAAACAATTGGGATTAAAATCATGTTGATCAGACATTGCCAGAATCTCACCATTATTGGGGTCCATAACTATGCCGAGAGCAGATGTCCCACCGAAATTTTCAAGACCTTTCTTTAATTCCTCTTCAAGTATAATCTGGAATGATTTATTAATTGAAAGTATAATATTATTCCCAGGTTCGGCAGCCTTAGTTTGTTCTTCAGCAACTGTTATCATATCCCCTATTGCATTCTTCTCAACATACATTTGCCCATTAAATCCCTTAAGCTGGTTATCAAATGTCTTTTCAATTCCATTGACTCCATGCAAATCATTAGAGAGATAACCTATTACATGCGAAGCAAGGTTATTATATTGATATATTCTGGTTGGTTCTTCTTTATAGAAAAGCCCGATCGCTTTAAAGTTTTTCAACAATAATGCTTTTTCACTTGGCGCTTTTTTTTCTAAACAAATAGTTTTACCGGAAACATTCATAAGATCCGAGTAGTAAGAAACAGATTTCCCGAATACGGCAGAGAATTTTTCTCCTATTTTCTTTTTCTCTTCTTTTGAAAGCGCCATCCTCATGTCAAGATAAAATGAAATATCGTTTCTGTTATAAACGAGTAAAACATTATTCCGGTCAAAGATAAGTCCCCTTTCAGCATTAATATTCTCAATACCTGTTTGTTGTCTTTCAGCTAAATATTTAAGTTCTTCACTTTTCAGAATCTGTATACTGAAGAGTTTAACCGCAATAGCCAGAAAGAAGATAAACACACCTGCTATTAAAAATAATACTCTTGAATTATTCATACTTTGAGTTTATTTCTTTTTGAATTTGTTCTATCTTTTCCCTGCTAACATTCAAACTGAAAGCAGGAGACGGGCCTTTTATCATTCCTAATTCGCTCTGAGATATTTGAACTATCCTCTCTTCTGAATTCAAGAATTGATATTGTGCAGTCAAATTTAAGTTTTCATTTTTATCAGAATTTAAATTCTGAATGGCAATAACTTTGTCTTTAATAAGGGATTCACATTTTAATTTAATACCAACGTAACTTAGCGCAAATAATGTAATGACAACACCAGTTAATAATCCATATCCCAAAAGTGGTTTGGAGTTTTTCATTAAATTCTCTCTGCTGCTCTTAATTTGGCACTGCGGGATCTGAAATTATTGTTAATTTCGATTTCGTCCGGGCTAATAGGTTTCTTAGTAATAATTTTTAATCGAGGCACTTTATTACAGGTACATATAGGACTTCCGGGAGGGCAAATACAGTCAAGAGTTTCATATTTAAATAATTCTTTAACTATTCTATCTTCAAGAGAATGATAGGATAATATTACTAATCTTCCTCCGGGGATCAAAAGATCTACTGATTTTTTTAAAAAGGATTTCAATGTGTTCAATTCATCATTAACATAAATTCTTAAAGCCTGGAATACCCGAGACAACGTTTTTGTGTGAAATCTTTGCGGAGTTAATTCAGTAATAATATTACTCAATTCCAATGTGGTTTGAATTTGTTTCTCACGTCTTACTTCACAAATTACTTTTGCTATTTTCCGACTATTTTTTTCTTCGCCATTTTGAAATATAATATTGGCTAAATCCTCCTCAGAATATGAATTAACCACATCAGCAGCGTTAATCACTTTGGATTTATCCATTCTTAAATCAAGTGGCGCATTGTTTCGATAACTAAATCCGGATTCCACTGTATCGAGTTGAAATGAAGAAACCCCCAAATCTGCAAATATTCCATTAAAGTACTGAATCGATTCAATTTTAGCAATTATATCAATCTGCGAAAAATTTAAGTTGTATAATTTTATTCTTTTTTCATCAGAGAATTTCTTCTTTGAAAAGGAAAATGCATCCTGATCAACATCGGTACTTACAAGAGTCCCCCCAGGACCAATAGTATTAAGGATACCTGAAGAGTGCCCACCAAATCCAAGAGTACCATCAAAATAGATTCCATCTTTAACGGTGACCAGATATTCTAAACATTTATCAATCAATACGGGTATATGATGAATATTCATCAAGCTGTTATTACTCTGGCTGCAATTTGTTCAAAAGTTTCTTCAGAACTATTTAAATAATTTTGATAAACTGAAGGATCCCATAATTCAATTTTTGTCGATACCCCAAGGATTAAAACTTCTTTAGTAATACCGGCATGTGAAAGAAGATTCTGCGGTATCAGGATTCTAGATTGGGAATCGAGAGTATCGTCGAATGCGTTTTGCAATAACATTCTGCTAAACCGTGCATGCTCCGGATTAAATAGGTTTAAGTTCAGTAATTTTGCTTCCAGTAGGTTCCATTGGTCCAGCGGATAAATGTCTATATATTTGCCTGTCCCTTGTGTCATAATGAATGTATCGTTGCATTCTGAAGATACATGCTTCCTCAATTTAGCAGGAATACTAATTCTTCCTTTTGCATCAACTGAGTATGAATATTGACCTTTAAACACTATTTATGCATCCTTATAAAGTTCACCACTTTTCCCCACAATTGATCAAAAGCTAACAAAAAGGGTTCCTAAAGTCAAGATTTTTTTTGAATTTTTTCAACAATTTATGTAAAATTTTAATTATTTCAACGGAATAATTAAAATAGGAGGACTTCTCTAACTAGTGGGGAAAAAAGTAGGCTCAAGAACAAAAGTGGGGGTGACCTTTTGGAACATGATGTAATTTATATCCTTTCTTTCCCGTTTATCTTTCAGCACCTTAAAATCTAATTCCTTCTCGTTGAAGTAAATATGCATTTGATTATTCAGCCATCCAATTAATAGAATAAATAAAAAGAAACTCGATCTTGCATGTTATTCTGCCATGAAATTACACTTGATTAATTACCAGAGCAATTTTACAGAGGGAAGTTATTCTACGAACTATAGTATTGGGGGAAATTTACGCTTAACTCCAGATTAATTCTCACTTAGAACCTAAAGGGAAATAAAATATATAACCTATACTGTACTTAGGTCATGTTTTGTAAAAAAAGAGAAAAAAATATTTTATTTATTTTTTCTCTTTTTTCCGGAGTTGCGACCTACCTGTATAGGATTTAATTTTTATTTCAGGAATGGTTTAGGAAAACGAATGAAAAGGAGATGGTAATTACCCGGATGTTAATAGCAAAGGGTAAGTTTGGTAAAGCTCGATTTTTGAGGAATTAAGAGCCAACTGCCGGAATCGAACCGGCGACCTACTCATTACGAATGAGTTGCTCTACCAGCTGAGCTAAGTTGGCAAAAAAGAAGGAAGATGAACAATGTCTTAAGTGCATCTTCCATCGTAAAAAGATTATCTTAGTTTTTTCTTATGACGATTCTTTCTTAATCTTTTTTTCCTCTTGTGAGTAGCCATTTTATGGCGTTTTCTTTTTTTACCACAAGGCATTATCTGACTCCTTTATTTATGTGATTCCAATAATTCTTTTGCTTTAATTCCGTTCTCAGAACCGGGCTCCAGATCATAAGCTTTCTTCCAACATTTTTTGGCCTCATCCTGGTTACCGGCAGACATGTTTACAATTCCAAGGTTAATATACGCAAGTTGATGTTTGGGATTATACTTAATTGCTTTATTCATTACTGCAATTGCTTCATTATAATTTTTTAAATTATAATAACAAACACCCATATCAACTCTTGCATCTGCATCTGAAGGATTATTATCCAAATACTTTCTATAATTAACAATCGCAGATTCAAACATTCCCGAATCAAGTTGAAGATTTGCAAGCTGGAGTAATGTTGGATTATCATCCGGATTAGAAGAAAGCTTATCTTCAAGTACTTTAATATCATTCATCTTAGTAAGGTCAACTCCTGGTTGCTGATTATTTACCACAGGGGTTTGAACCATTTCATTTTTCTTAGGTGTTTCTAAAATACCTGAAGAATATAAAGTAACGGCTATTAAAAATACAATTCCGCCAATAATACTTAATAATTTGACCAGACTTAAATTATTCTTAACAGATGGAATAGTCCTGGGTTTTCCTTTTTCACTTTTTGTTATATTACCCTGGTTATAAACAGGAGAATTAATTTTAGCTAATTCTACTCTCACCTGAGTTAATTCATAACCACAATTAGGACAAAAGGTATAATCTTTATCTAAATTAATGCCGCATTCGGGGCAGAATTTTACCATTACTTTTTCATTATATTCGAATCTAGCATTCCATTGTTCACAAGTGACTTAAAATCTTTAGAGAATTTAAATGTTGGAACATAATGTTCGGGAACATGAACCTGTTCTCCAGTTTTAGGATTTCGGGCATGGCGAGCATTTTTCTTTTTAACTTTATAACTGCCAAACCCTCGTATTTCTATACCTCTTCCTTCTTTCAATGCTTCAATCACAGTCTTAAAAAAACCTTCAATTATGGCTTCTGTCTCTAGTTTTGTAAGACCAGTTCCTCCTGCAACTCTGTCAACTATATCTGCCTTTGTCATAATATCTCCTAATCTAAAAATAAATAGTATGATAACTTATTGTATTTTAATAACTTAAATTATTAAAGGATTAAAACAAAAGCAATTTGACCTTTTAGATAAATGATTTATAACACGGGAAAAAAGGCTTTCAAATGTAGTAAAATAATTTGAGAATTTCGAGTATAATTATCATTTAATTAATCCTCTCATATTGAGACAAGTCTCGCTATTTTATTTTATCTTTACTTATATTAATCATTAAAATCTATTAATGGAATGGTATAATAATTGAGGATTAACATTTAGCGACAATAAGGATTATATGGAACTTTCAGAAATTATTAAATCTACTCTATCAATTTTCTCAGTTATTACTTCTGTGTTATTACTTGTTTCCTATACAATTTACAAAGTAAAAGATCGTACTCGTAAAAAACCTTATTTAGCGGTTAATACAGGCAATACTTCTTGTTCAACAATGATAGACAAAAATAAACTATCATTAAAACCTAATTTAGAAGAAAGATTCGCCAAAGAGAATGGACCAATAGGATTTGTTCTGGCAGAACTTCCATTACATAACAGGTTTAATATAATTAACGTAAATAAACCATCAGTAAAATTAAAGAAAACGAATAAATAGAAGATTTCCTACATAATTCAGAAATAAATTAGTAAATAAGAATAAATACAATTTTATAAGTTTAAAATCACTCCCTGAAAAAGAAGGCTGTCTTAGTTGTTTGGACAGCCTTTTTTATAACAATTAGGTTAAATTTTAGGTAGCCGTTCCAGATAAGAACTATTGCTCAAGACTGCAAACGTCTCGGTTTTACGCAACTCATCTAATGTAAAGCAATTCATATAGCTCATTGAACTTCTAAGGCCATCGGAGATGCTATCAATAACGTTTTTAACAGTCCCCTTATATGCGACCATTGTCTCTTCCCCTTCAATAAACTCATTACGCATTTTAACGCCAAAAGAGGCAGAACCGCGATATTTTTTCCATAACTGGCCACTATACTTGATAACTTCACCAGGTGTTTCCTTAGTTCCAGATAGCATTCTTCCAAGCATAGCAGCATCGGCACCAAGAGCAATTGCCTTTGCAATATCCCCTGAACTTTTTATTCCCCCGTCAGCTATAATATAAATATTTAATTTGTCTTTTTCTCTTGCAAACAAGACACTCAGTAATGAAGATACCTGCCCGATTCCTATACCAGTCTGTATAGAGGTAGAGCACACACTGCCGCTTCCAATACCAACCCTAACAGCATCTGCCCCCGCATCTTCAATTTGTTTCAAGCTGCCACCATGAGCTATATTGCCTATAATTATTTTAGCATCAAATCTTTTTTTAATTTCTTCTGATTTGCTTAATACTTCCTTATTATTCGCATTAGCTGTATCGATGCAAATTATATAACCCCGTTCGACTAGTTTCTCAACATCACTCAACAAAATTGTAAGAGCTACAGAAACTGCCTTAATCTTCCGGCTTTTCCCAGTGTCTTTCAAAATAACATCCAGAGAGGAATCAAAACGATTAAGTATACCAAGACAGCCATGATTGGTTAATGCTTCAGCCATCTCAATTCCCGTAACAGTCTCCATAGGGCTTGATATCACAGGCATTCCTAAATCAATTCCAAGGAACTTACAATTAGTTAAAGTTTCAGTGCGTGATTTTATTCTTGAGATTTCAGTAGGTATTAAACTAATATCGTCATAAGTTAAAGACTGATAATATTCGCTAAGATCTTTCTTTGAATATATTTTCATTTAATTTAACCTCCATTCAATAATGATTCAACCTTATCTAAAAGTTGATCCATTTTTCTTGTGGTAGCTATAATCGGTTCAGCAGAATTCATATCTACTCCAGCGTTTTTCAAAATATCAATGGAATAATCAGAGCTTCCTGATTTTAAGAATTGAAGATATTTATCAACGGCCGGCTTTTTTTCATTCTTGACTTTACTGGCAAGCACTTCAGAAGCGGCAAATCCTGTTGCATACTGATATACATAAAAATTATAATAGAAATGTGGTATCCTTGCCCATGTGAATTCTTCTTCTTTATCAATAATTAGTTCAGGACCCCAATATTTCTGATTAATATCCCTATACATCTTACAGAGTAAATCATGAGTCAGAGCCTCACCCTCCTCAGTTCTGTCATATACGTTCATTTCGAACTCTGCAAACATGGTCTGTCTGTAAAAAGTAGCAGTAATATTATTGAGATATTTTTCTAGCAGATAAAGTTTTTCTTCTTTCGATTCCGAATTTAAAATAAGGTAATCGAGAAGAAGTGATTCATTAAATGTAGAAGCTACCTCTGCAAGAAAAATTGTATAATTAGCATAGATAAAGGGCTGGTTTATCCCTGTGTAATAGGAATGCATATTATGTCCCATTTCATGAGCTAGGGTAAAAATATCATTGAGCAAATCTGTCCAGTTAAGCAAAACGAACGGATGGATTCCAAAAGTAGTTCCAGATGAATAAGCTCCACTTCTCTTGGCAGTTGTTTCATAAACATCTATCCACCTGTTGTTAAAAGCTATTTTCAAGCAATCAAGATATTCTTGTCCCAGGGGCTCAAGGGCTTTGCAAACAATTTCGACTCCTTCTTCATAAGAATATTTCCTTCCGCCATTTACTGAAAATAGACTGACATATAAGTCATATGAATGCAATTCAGATAAGTTCAGCATCCTCTTTTTTAAAGTTGCCCATCTGTGGAGTGGTTTTAGGTTATTATTTGCTGTCTGAATAAGGTTGTCGTAAACAGATACAGGGATATTATTCCTGTCAAGCGCTGCTTCTCTGGCGGAAGAATATTTTCTAGCTTTTGCATTAAAAATATTTACTTTAAGATTTCCATTAAACAGAGAGGATAAAGTATTCACATATTCTGTATATGGCCTCAGAAACGCATTAAATGCCCTTTTCCTAAACTCTCTATCCTGTGAATACAAGGCAGCATAAAATTTAGCTGGGGAAATTTCAATTTCCCTTCCCTTGTCATCTTTTATATTCCCAAATTTAAGATCGGCATTAGTAAATAAAGAAAAAGCTGTATAGGGAATCTGTGTTACTTCCCCAGACATAGCAAGTATTTCTTCTTCCTTCTGGCTTAATGTATGGGATTTCCTTCTGAGGAGTTCATTCACAAAATGTTCATAGATCTGGAGACCGTTAAAAGAACGAACCGTCTTAAGCAATTGTGCATCTGGAATCTTCAGCAACTCAGGACTTATAAAGGAATTTGCTTTAGTAACTTTAGAATAAAGGGTCTTGATTCTGCTATCCATGGCCTGATACACAGGTTCCCGCATATCAGAATCTCTATTGAGCATAGCATATAGATATAAACGTTCAATTTTTATTCCAATTTCATCATCAAGTTGAAAACAACTCAATAATACTTCAGGACTTTCATTCAACTTTCCAATGAAATTATCATACTGCTCGATAGCATTTTCTACAAGTTCAAAATTTTTTCCCCATTCGTCATCAGATTTATAGATATCCCTGAGATTCCATTTATATTTCTCTTCAATTTGTCCCCTTGTTAAAGAAGCAATATTTTCATTCGGCGAATAGGTAAAAATCAATTAATTCTCCAATAGTAAAAATAATGTTCCTCTCTTTAATTAATTAAAGAGAGGATACTGGAAACATAAGATTATTTTTTCTCTGGATAAAGGGCAACCTGTATATAGTTATTTTCGTCAAAATATTTCTGAGCTGCTTTTTTTACTGCATTGCTGTTAAAATTATCCACTCTTTCGGGATATTTCATAAGATTTGAAAGATCTATATTAAAGAAATAATAATTATTGAGACTGTTTAACCAGAATTTATTTTCTTTCAGGTTAACCTCAAATTCCCTTTTCTGGGTCTCTTTCACTTTATTAATATATACATCAGTTACAATAAATTTTTTCATGCTGTCTAATTCGGCAAAAGTAGATTTAACCAGAATGTCTACATTTTCAGGAGCACATCCAAAGGATATATCAATAGAGTACTTGTTTTCGGGATATTTGGTAGCCGAACCATTAACACTTACACCATAGACACCGCTTTTATCTTCTCTGAGAATTTCCCTAAGTTTGATCTTTAATACCTCAATCATTGAATGGAAGACATAGTTATTTTCAACGCTCCAATCATAATCCCCTGAAAATGTAATATTAACAGTACTTTTGGGTTCAACACCTTTATAAATCTGTTTGTTTATAATTCCCCGAGGAGGAAAAATTTTCAGATCTTTAATTGATTCATTACGGTATAATGAGGGAAGCCCTCCAAGATAGGTCTGAACAAGAGGTTTAATCTTATCAATATCAAAGTTCCCCACAAAAATAAAAGTAAAACCTGATGCATCAGCAAATCTATCTTTATAGAAATTAAGTGATTTATCTATATCTAATTTATCAAGAGTACTTGTATTCCAGGGTAACCTTCTGTAATTATAATTTCCAAGGATAGCCTGAAGAGAATCTTGTAATACAGCATCGGGATTGGCGCTTCTATTATTTAAATAATTTTTAGCCTTAGTTTTGAAAGAAACAAATGATGTTGTATCGATATGGGGTGAAGTAAAGCTAAGATAAATTAATTTGAACATAGTCTCCATATCCTTTACTGAAGAGGAGCCGGAAATTCCTTCGCTTAGTTCACCTATCGAGGGTGCTACACTTACTAATTTACCAGCCAGCATTTTATGAAGCTGCATTAAATCAAATTTACCGACACCACTCTGCTGCACTAAAGAAGAAGCCGTGCTAGCCGGAATAAACATCGAGCTATCCACCAGGCATGAACCTCCAAGGCTGAAGGCATAAAAGCCTATTTCATCATTCTTAAAATCGGTTGGTTTAAGAACTACTTTTACTCCATTGGCAAGTCTAAGTTCAGTTAATTTCAGTTCATCATTTTTATTTTCACTAATAATTTTAGAAGGTGCCGGGGTTTTTTCAATAAGAGGTACATCGGCAAATTTATCTTCATATTGTTTCAGATCAGCACTTTTAACTTTCTCGAATATACTTTTTAAATCACTTTCTGTCGGAATATTTAAGCCTTTCTTTTCTGGAGCGTTCACCAGAAGCACAGAATTCTTTTCCTGAATCCATTTATCTGAAAGTTTATTAATTTCGTCTAATGTAATACCAGGAATAAATTCTTTATATAATTCATATTCATAGGCGATACCTGGCGCAGGTTCACCAGTAAGGAAATTTCTAATGTATTCTTCGGCAAAATTTACTGATTGAGTTTTATTTCTTTCATTATATGCCTGCTCCATACCGCTAAGTAAACTTTCTTTTTCCCGTTTAAGTTCTGATTGAGTAAATCCATATTTCTTGATACGCTGGGCTTCATTAAGTAAAGTTTCAAGCCCAGTTTCAATTCCATTATCCTTTACTGTAGCATGCAGATAGTAAACATCCTTTGTCCTGACAAAATTTCCTTGAGCTGAAGATGCTTTCAGAAAAGGCGGATCAGCTTTTCTCGACAATTCAACCAGTCGGGCATTAAACATCATATTAAAAAGATTTTCAACAATTGATTGCCGGTAGTCTTTTACCTTATCCTGAGGTTCAACATTCATCTTATGATAAAAACTAATGGTATTGCTTGTAGCTTCAGGATCAGTAACAATTGAATAGAGCATTTGGTTCTGATCGGGTACCGGTAACATTATTCTCTCCCTTTCTCCATTTGGATTTGGAATCCGGGCGAAATGATCTTTTAGCATTGATTCAATTTTATTTTTATCAAAATCGCCAACAATAATAAGTGCCATTAAATCGGGGCGATACCAGTCACGATAAAAACTTTTAAGAGTTTCATACGGTGCATTTTCAATAATATCTTTTTTACCAATAGTTAATCTATTAGCGTATTTGGAATCTTTAAGAAGAACGGGTGCCTGTTTATCAAACATCCTTGCATCAGCTCCTCTTCCAAGGCGCCATTCTTCAATTACAACACCTCTTTCCTTATCTATTTCTATGGGTTCAAATAATAGATTATGTGCCCAGTCTTCCATAATTTGAAATGCCTTTTCCACCATTTCCGAACTGTCGGTAGGCACTTCAAGTTTATATATAGTTTCATCAAAACTCGTAGAAGCATTCAAATCTGCTCCGAATTTCATACCGATAGATTCGATATAATTGATCAAGTCATTTTTTTGAAAATGTTTTGATCCGTTAAATGCCATATGTTCAACCAGATGTGCAAGTCCCTGCTGGTCATCATTTTCAAGGATTGAACCGGCATTTACAACAAGTCTGAATATTGCTCTGTCTTCAGGTTTTTTGTTTTCCCTTATATAATAAGTTAATCCATTATCCAATTTACCTGTCAAAATATTTTTATCTAATGGAATCTCATCATTTAGTTTAGCCTGCTGAGCAAAGGCAGTAAATTGCAGTAAAAACAATATGATAATGAATGAACACTTTTTCATTTTGTCTCCGGACGTTTTTTGTTAAAAAGTATATTAAATTGATTAGTCAGCGCCCAAAATCTAAATAAATTTATGCACAGAATAATATATTCCCTGCGATTTTAATAAATTAAACATTGGGACACGAACCACTATTACTTATACACCAAAACCCCTTCAAAGTACCAATTCCATCTAAATTTACTTATTTTTTTATATTTCGGTTACATAATAATACTGATAAAATTCCTATGCAGCTTTTCTTATTTCGAATTTAGCCCGAAAATGTGTCTGAAATGAATAATATTCTGATGTCAGCTCAAATTTTCTAAACTGATATATGGGATGACAAGCATCACATTATCAATACTATACTATTCTCTTTATCTTTTTGGCAAAACCCATCTCCCCTTTTTATCACTTCTGTCCAAGATAAATTCAAATCAGAAGTAATGTTGTAATATTTCGTTGTTTTGGATGGATTATAAGCTATTTGAAATTCAATCCCCCACATTCAGTTTTTTCTGTTTTTATGCTGTCCAAAACGTTTTCCCAAAAGATTATTTTGGACGGATGTGCTTTTTATTGCTTTCTATATCTAACATTTCTTTTTTATATTTATTATTCCAAAAAATATCAGGATAAATGATCGACAAATATGAAGGAGTGATAGGACTTGAAGTTCATGCTCAATTATTAACGGATTCAAAGATATTTTGCTCTTGTTCTACAAAGTTCGGGAATGAGCCGAATATCAATGTTTGTCCAATCTGTTTAGGCCATCCCGGAGTTCTCCCCGTTTTGAATAAAAAAGTAGTAGAATTCACGGTTTTAATGGGTTTAGCAACCGATTGTACTATTAACGAACGATCAATCTTTGCTAGAAAGAATTATTTTTATCCTGACCTTCCAAAGGGATATCAGATATCCCAATATGAAGAACCCGCATGTGAATTTGGTGTTATTGAGATAACTCTCCCTGATTCAACTAAAAAGAAAATAGGGATAACGAGGATTCATATGGAAGAGGATGCCGGGAAATCAATACACGATTCAGGATATTCCACTTCGGTGGATTTAAATAGGTGCGGTGTCCCTCTTATTGAGATTGTTAGTGAGCCTGATATGAGAACTTCCAGTGAAGCCTATTTCTATTTAAGTCGGATTAAGCAGATTGTTCAATACCTTGACATATGCGATGGCAACATGGAAGAAGGTTCATTAAGATGTGATGCCAATATTTCAGTAAGATTACGAGGAGAGACAAGGCTTGGCACCAAAACTGAGATTAAGAATATGAATTCTTTCCGTAATGTGGAGCGTGCCATCAATTATGAAATAGAAAGGCAGATTGATATACTTGAAAATGGAGGAAATATTATTCAGGAAACTTTATTGTGGGATGCTGATAAAAATAAAGCTTTTTCGATGAGGAGCAAGGAGGAAGCCCATGATTATAGATATTTTCCTGAACCTGATTTATTTCCCGTGTTTGTTGACAAAGAATGGAAAGATGAAATTGCAGCTCTGCTTCCCGAACTGCCGTTTCAGAGAAGGAACAGGTTTATCGACTCCTTTAATTTACCCGAATACGATGCTGAAATATTGACTCAGTATAAAGATATTGCAGATTATTATGAAAAAGTAATTTCGTCAACAAATGATTATAAATCTGCAAGCAACTGGGTTATGGGTGCAGTATTAAAAGTAATGAATGAAGAGAAAATTGAAATTAAAAATTTCCCTATTTCTGCAAATCATCTGGCTGATCTAATAAATATTATTAATAATAAAACAATCAGTGGGAAAATAGCTAAAGAGATTTTTCCCGAGATGCTTAAGGAGAACAAACATCCTTTGGACATCGTCAAATTAAAAAATCTTGTTCAAATTACCGATACAACAGCCATCGGTATTGTCATAGATAATGTTTTATCAAAATTCCCAAATGAAGTGGAAGAATTCCTAAGCGGAAAAGAAAAAGTATTTGGATTCTTTATCGGAAAGATTATGCAGGAAACTAAAGGGAAGGCAAATCCTAAAATTGTGAATGATCTTTTAAGAGAGAAGATCTCTTCAACTAAACGAATAATGGAGTAATAAATTGTCATTCAAAGATGCATTGAGAAGATTTTTTGGAATTAAGACTGTAGAAGAATTAAATAAGAAAAAAACGCAGAAAGAAAAAACAAAGGAATTCTTTGAATCCCTACTATTTGCAGGAATAGCAGCATTCTTTATAATTACTTTTGTTATTCAGAATACCAGAATACCTACTGGATCCATGGAAGACACTATATTGGTAGGCGACTTTGTGCTTGTAAATAAATTTATCTATGGCTCATCTTCCCCCAAATATATTCCTTTCACAGAAGTTGAGATACCCTTTTTCCGGCTACCTGCAATTAGAGAACCCAAGCCAAGGGATATTGTCGTATTTGAATGGCCAGGTGACAGAGACCTAATAAAAGCAAAAGAGCTTGGTGTAAATTATGTTAAAAGATGTATTGGATTACCTGGAGATACAATCCAGATTATCGATAAGGTCGTTTATGTAAACGGGAAAGAGTTTTGGATACCACCGCATGTTAAATATGAAAGTTATTATCCTAAACCAAAGGATTATATCGAACCAAGAATCTTTCCTAAGGGGATGCCATGGAATGAAGATAATTACGGCCCTATAATTATTCCAAAGAAAGGATATGTGATTAACCTTTCGCTTAACAATATAGAACAGTGGAAAACTGCAATAGACCGAGAATATGGTAAAGAAGCTGTGGAAATAAAGAATAGTAAGATCATAATAGATGGTGCTGCGGTCACTTCATATACATTTAAAAAAGATTATTTTTTCATGATGGGGGATAACAGAGATAACAGCCTCGACTGCAGATTTTGGGGATTTGTACCGCGGGATCTGATTGTAGGAGAAGCTTTTATAACTTTATTTTCGTGGGACAGAGAGATTCCATTTACTGACCTGTTCAGATTGATAGGATCGATAAGACTAGATAGAGTGCTTAAACTGCTTAACTAATATTATAGATGTTTTACAAGAATGAATATACTGAATCTTGAATATGAGAAATATAAATTAAATAATGGACTAGAAGTAATTCTTCATCGGAATAATTATCATCCGCTGGTTTCCGTTAATGTATGGTATAAAGCGGGTTCGGCAAATGAAAGAAAGGGGAAAACAGGAATAGCTCATTTATTCGAGCATATGATGTTTCAGGGATCAAAAAATGTTCCCAAAGAAATGCACTTCAGATACATTCAGGAAGCAGGCGGAAGTTTAAATGGTTCAACCAGTTTTGACCGCACAAATTATTATGAAAAGGTACCTGCCAATTTCCTGGAACTCATACTTTGGCTTGAATCAGACAGAATGTGTATGCTTCTTCCTTCATTAACTCAGGAAAAATTAAATAACCAAATAGACGTAGTTAGAAATGAACGCCTCGAGCGATATGATAACCAGCCTTACGGGTTAGCCTGGGAAACAATTCTGAATAACATCTATCCTGCCGGGCATCCGTATTCATGGCCAACTATCGGTTATATCGACGATATGAATAGTTATACGCTCGAAGATGTTATTGATTTCTTTAATAATTATTACTCGCCTTCAAATGCTTGTCTCACAATTGCAGGAAATTTCGATTGGGATAATGCAAAAACTTTAGTCGATAAATATTTTTCGGATATTGAAACCAAAAATAAACCGGACAATTTGTCTTTTCCACCTGTTAAGCTTAAAAAAGAAAAAGTAATTACTAAGAAGGAAAATGTTCAACTTGAACGACTTTATTTAGCATGGCCCACAGAAAAAGCATTTGACCCTTATGATTCTTCACTTGATATCCTGGGTGATATACTTTCAGGAACAAAGAACGCTAGGCTATATAAAAGCCTGGTTTATGACAGAGAGATAGCTCAGGATGTTACTGCCTACCAGTATTCTGGAAAATATGCAGGTCACTTTTTAATTATCGCTACTGCTAAACCAAGTGTTTCACTATTATTGCTAAAGGATGAGATTTTAAAAGAGATTGATAATATATCATCAAACGGTGTTACACAAAGGGAATTATTCAGATCTAAGAATGGTATTAAATCCAGTTTTATATATTCAATGCAGCATATTGACTCACTCGCAGATCAGCTTAATTATTATAATTTCTACCTAGGTGAACCTAATTCATTTAATTATGACCTTTCACGTTATGAGGACACAACAGAAGCTAATATTATAGAATGCGTAAATAAATATTTTAAGAGCAGCCATATTGAATTACATATTGCCCCAATAAATGGTGAGGCAGAGAATCAATGAAATTAGACAGATCCCAAAAACCTACTGCATCTGTTGAGTTAAGTTTTATACTTCCTGAAGAGGAGCATTTCAAACTGGACAATGCTCTTGATGTTATTTTTGTAAAGAGAAGCAATCTTCCTACTTTAAGGCTGAACCTGATTGTCAACGGGGGTAGCAAGACGGACCCCATCAATAAAAAAGGTCTCGCAAATTTATTTGCTATGATGATAGATGAAGGAGCTGATGATTACAACGGGCTAGAGCTAATGGATGAATTTGATATGCTGGGCTCAAACTTTAATGTAGGTTGCAATAATGATGGAATTTACATAGGACTAAGAACCCTAACCGAAAATATCGACAGGTCAATTGAGCTTTTCGCAAAAGTAGTAACCAAACCTCATTTTGATGAAATATCATTCGCGAGGGAGAAGAGAAAAGTATTGACCCGGCTTATACAGCTTAGGGATGATGTAGAAGAAATAGCAAGCTCTGTATTTGAATATATTGTGTTAGGGAAGGAAGATTTATACTCATTCCCTTTAGTTGGTTATGAAAATGATATTAATAACGTCACTCTTAATGATTTGAAAAATTATTATAATTCTTATTTTATCCCAAATAATTCAGCGCTTATGGTTGTGGGGAATATTGAAAAAGAAGAGCTTCGTGAAAAGTTGAATTACTACTTTCGGGATTGGAAACCTAAAGTTCTCGATATCGAAAAATATAAATCAAATCTAAAGGAATTTCCCGGTATATTTTTTATACATAAGGAGGATTCAGTGCAGAGTGAAATAAGGATAGGACACATCTCTGAAAACAGAAGCAGACATGATTATTTTCCAAGAAAATTATTAAATACCATACTGGGTGGACAGTTCTCGAGCAGGATAAATCTTAATTTAAGAGAGGACAAAGGTTATACCTATGGGGCATCAAGCAGGTTTAATTATTTTAAAGAATGTGCTTTCTTCAATGTTTCTACTTCTGTTGCGATTGAAAACACGGCTAATGCGATAAGAGAGATTATCAAAGAATTAAATCTAATTAGGGAAGGTGTTACTGAGAGCGAGCTTTATTTTGCGAAGTCATCTACAATATTGAATTATCCTTCCAAATTTGAAACAAACCGGCAGATTACTTATCACCTGACCACCAAATATTTATATGATCTTCCAAATGATTATTTCAATACTTACCTTGACCTGATTAGGGATGTAACAATAGATGAAGTTAATAAGTCGGCTGCAAACCATATTCATACAGACAGACTTGTTATTCTTGTGGTTGGCGACAAAGAGAAACTAATTCCGCAGCTCCATGAGGTAAATTCAGATAAGATTACGGAACTCGATTATGTGGGTAAAGAAATCAGGGTGTTTTAAGATATTCATTTAGTGCCAAAGAAGGATTTATAAACTTATAACCTATCTTCCTGTACTTTAAAATCTGTGGTCTTAGTTTTAAATAATGATCCGCAGAAATAAATATCAATTCAGTTTTATTCTCGACTGCTTCATTAATAATAAGGTCAAATGAAATATCCAAAGAAGTTCCTTTTTGATCGATCAGGATAAATTTATTTAAATCGATAAACTTCACTTTCCTTTTTTCAAATTCCTGCTTAATAAAGGGAAATTGTGATCCTGAGGTAAACTCAGAATTATTATTATATATATAAACAGCAGCATCAGGAAAATCTCCGAGAATTGAACGGATTGACATTTTTAGTCTTTCTGGAGAATAACCTGAAGAAAGTTTATAATCAAGATCTAATATTTCTGTACTGAGCATTATTGAATAATCTTTTTCGTAAGTCTTGATATTTTTAATTATTTCAAGTGACTCTTTAGAAGGAAGAAGAACCGTGGTAAATGAATCGGGGCATTTGATAAGCTGAACCCGATCAGCTGGACTGAGTGTATTTATTCCATATACAAGAAATCCAATAGAGCAAGAGGGTCTTTGAATTACAGGATTGTATGCAAATTCGGCAGTCAGTTTCTCAAAACCACCAGAAACCAGATATAAATCAGTTATTCCGTTTACCTTTGTCTCTTTGGAATAATAAATAACTTCTCCAGGTTCAAAGGAATTACTAACCTCATTCAATAGAAGAGAAACTGGAAGATCTTTAGGTACACTAACTTTATAGAAATATTTAAGTGAGTCATTTTGTTTAAGTTCATTATTATCCTCGGCAATCCACACATCCTTGATACCGAAATGATGGAGGGCTGAAATAAACCTAGTTTTAATTTCGTCGGAATTAACACCGTTAACATTAAAATTTTTTCCGTTATGCCGATATATTTTGGAGATAACTATATTCAAAACTAAAAGCACTATAGCTAGAGAGAAAAGAAATGTAATGATTTCTTTCCGTTCAAAAGGAAATTTCATGAATTAAATCTAATATTTATTTTTAAATACAGGCTTCCTTTTTGCAAGAAAAGCCGATGTACCTTCTTTAAAATCATCCGTTCCGCAACAGAGAGAGAAAAGACTTGTTTCAAAGTTTAGGCCTTCCCTTCTGGAAACTTCATTACTCATATTTACAGCTTTAATAGCCTGCCGTATTGCATATTGACCCTTTGACGCAATATTAAAGGCTAGTTGATATGTTTTATTCATTAGCTCTTCAATAGGGAAAACTTTATTCACTATCCCTAACCTGTAAGCTTCAGCAGCATCAATAAGATCGCCAGTCAGTATTAGCTCCAGTGATCTGCCTGAATTTATTAAACGGGTCAATCTCTGTGTCCCGCCATATCCGGGGATAAGACCTAGATTAATTTCTGGTTGTCCAAATTTAGCGTTTTCGGAAGCCAGCCTCATGTGACAAGCCAAAGCTAATTCGCATCCTCCCCCAAGCGCAAATCCGTTAACAGCAGCAATAACTGGTTTATTAAAATTTTCAATGAGGTTAAATATACCTTGTCCTTTTTCTGAAAATTCTTTAGCAGATATCATATCTAGGTTACTAAGTTCAGAAATATCAGCACCAGCAACAAATGCCTTTTGGCCGCTACCTGTAAGAATGATAACAGAAACATTCTCATTCTTTTTTAATTCCATTAAACAATCCCGAAGTTCAGACATAACAATAGCATTAAGTGCATTTAGCTTATCAGGACGGTTTATGGTTATTAACGCATTTTTATTATTGATTTCAAGAATAATAGTTTGATAAATCATTTGTCCCTCTATAGGTTTATATATAATGGGAGCCGTATTTTAATATCTAATGCGATATATTGATTTGTGAAATAATAATTATATGTGCCAAGTATTTCCATTATGAACATAGAAAACCCGCCTCCGACACTAAGCCCTATTTTAGAGCTTGTCTCTGTAAAATTACTTTTTAACGCAGAGGGTTTGAACTGATTAAGTTTCTGATAATATGTATAGCCTAAAGATGCCTCTACCATTGGCATTATAAGAACAATATTTTCAAGCAAAGGAGAAAAATAATATCTGATTCCAGCATTAACCGGGAGAGCATTGGTTGAGAAATTTGAATAATCAGACTGTTGATAAAAGCTTTGGGATCCAGGATATGTTTCAAATCCGGCTTTGGCGAATAGAAAAAAGGGCATATAAGCGTTATCCGTATATGATAATTCGAAATTAAATCCATATCCTAAATCTGAAGAGTTAGCAAATTGCCCCAAAGGCAGACGTGGACCAACTCCTATTGCTAGAAACACCCCGCGTGACTTATCTTCAGGCGGATTCTCTGCTTTAGATAAAGAAGTAATAAATAGAAAAAATATGAATATTAAAAAATACTTTTGCATATCTAACTTAAAATACAAAATATAATATTCTTCTGAAAAAATATGATAAAGTAATTATTCAAATTAAGATATTTGAAATATGATAAAAGGAGCCCAGATTAAAATCAATGCAACGAGATTTTTTCAGATAATAGATTGGGGGTCTATATCATAAATCAGTCTAATATCTCTGAATCTGGATTTCCTGTTAAACCCAATAAATGCATTTAATATAGCTTTCCGGAGAATAGCTCCGCCAGGATCAGTTTCCCTTGAACTTTTTATCAGAATATTAAACCTGTAATTTCCTTTTAATCTTGCAATAAGCGCTGTAGTGGGGGGAGAAATATTAAGCCATTTACGATATGGAATTAGTTCGCGATAGTAATCATTCATTGCTCCTTTTGCTTTATTTTCATCAGGGTCTTTAGTTTCAATCAAGCAGATTCGCGTAAAAGGAGGATATCCTTTTATCTGACGAGTTTGAAGCTCTGTACGATAAAAACCTAAATAATCATTTTGAAGTACTTTTTGGAGAGTGAATGTGCCAGGATTCTGAGTTTGAATTATAACTTCACCTTCGATATTGCTTCTGCCAGCACGTCCGCTTACCTGAGTCAGAAGTTGAAATGTTCTTTCATCTGCCCTGAAATCGGGTATCCAGAGACTTGTTTCAGCGGATATAACTCCAACTAGTGTAACGTGAGAGAAATCTAAACCTTTTGACACCATCTGCGTACCCACAAGAATATCTATTTCTCTTTTGCTGAATTCCAATAATGTTTTGCTCAAAGAAGATTTTCTACTAACCGAATCGGAGTCCACTCTTTTGACCCTGGCTTTAGGAAAATGAAATTCTATCTCATCCTCAACCCTTTCAGTACCAGTGCCATAATATTTAATATTAAGAGAGCCGCAGTGAGTGCAGGCATTGGGGACGTCCCGGATTAATCCGCAATAATGGCATTGAACATAATTTTTACTTATATGATATACCATTGGAACTGAACAATTCTGACAGGTTTCGACTTCATTACAATCATCGCAGAAGATCTGAGTCGAGAAGCCTCTTCTGTTCTGCAGGATTATTACTCCTTCTTTTTTAGCAAGACGATCTTGAATTTTATCAAGCAGAACCTGGGAAAATACATTCTCCATCTTTTTCATTTTCCGTTCTATTGAAACATTAACAAGGTGTATTTTAGGCAACTTCGCGCTATCTATTCTATCAGGAAGCTTCAAAAGCTTGTATTTACCTGTTTCTGCATTATACATACTTTCGAAGGATGGAGTTGCAGAACCAAGTACTATTGGACAATGATTGAACGTAGCCAGAACAATCGCTGAATCACGGGCATTGTATTTAGGAGACGCATCAGTTTGCTTATAGCTTTGATCATGTTCTTCATCAACAATTATTATACCAATATTCTTTAAGGGTGCGAAGAGCGCAGATCTAGCTCCTACTACAACACTTGATTTCCCTTTTAGAATTCTGCGCCAAGAATCATAGTGCTCACCTAATGACATTCGGCTATGAATTACTGAAACATCATCACCAAAGTTATTCAATAGTCGTGAAGTAATCTGAGGAGTAAGGGATATTTCGGGTACCAATATGAGAGCTGTTCTCTTCTGCTCAAGCACTTCCTTAATTAATTCAATATATACTTGTGTTTTGCCGCTTCCTGTAATTCCATACAGAAGGAAGGGTTTAAATATATTATGAATTATTTCCGTTTTTATTTCATTTATTGCCTCAAGTTGTTTGTTGGTCAAGTTAAATTCCAACAACTCTTCGTTATATTCCTCCGAATATTTTCTATCAACTTCTTTTTCAATAATGCTGATTAAACCTTTTTCCTGCAAAGAATCTATGGACGAGCGGGAGGCACCGGTTCTCTTAAGCAGGTATGGAAGAGAAATATCTTTCTTGTTATTCGATATAATCTCGAGAATTATTTTAAGTTGTTTTGGGGAACGCTGCTCTAACTCAGGAAGGAAAGCATAAATCTCGGCAAGGGGTTTTGCCATTTTAACAAAATTGGCAGTTTTAATATTTATTTTAGCGTTTTCTATTTCATCCAGCAATGTTACTGCACCGGATTTTTCAAGACTTTTCAGAACAGAATAAATATTCTTCCGGCCTAGCATCTTCTGAAGATACGAAAATTTAATTTCGTCCCGAACGGAGAGTATACTCAACATTTTGGATTTTAAAGAATGCTCATCCTCTTCCAAACTTGCAAGTTTAATGCATGAAAGTTTATCAATAATGATTTTTCTTTGAGATTCAATTTCAATACCATATGGAACGCCGAGCCGTAGAGCCTCCCCAAGCGAACAGATATAATAATCTGCAAGCCATTTATAAAACTTAAGATCGTTTGTGGAATATATCGGTTTTTCATCAAGTATATCAGCAAGTTGTTTTATATGCCCCTGTATAGCAGTTTTTTTCTGGATGTTTACGATAAAACCGGTTAATACTCTTTTACCAAAGGGAGCAACAGCCCTAACACCAACCTTTGCAAGGTCCTCAAATTCTATAGGAACTGAATAAGTAAATGCATTTCTGAATGGTAAAGAGAAAACGACTTCTACAAACATTCTATTTTTTAGGATTCAGGAAAGGAGAAAGCCCGGTATATTCATCCTTCTTGAACGGGAATCCCAGCATTTCGAATGTAAGGACTTTGAAACTTTTATCCCATAATATTCTTTTATGATCCTTGGAGTATATAATTTGACCGTTTGTTGTTAATACACTGTCATCAAGAGTGAGCGTAAGGAAATAGAATCCATCCTCGTATTTAATTTTCTCAATATTGAATATGCTATTAAAACTAAACTCTGCCTTTCCTATCAAAGTATCACCGTGTACATATAGGTTTCTATAAGTTAAATTTTTACCTTCATCTTCCATCTGGTTAATAAAATCGGGGCTTTTATAGATATACTCAAAGAGATTCTTTTTGTCTGTTTCAAGATCCGGACCCTTAGCAGCATCTGAACGAATATCAGTAACAACTACGGTTCCTGTACCTGTAGTATCCTTAGTAATGTTAATAGTATAAGACATTGTATGAAAGATAAGACAACCATAAAATTCTGTAATAAAGAAAAGAATGATAGAAAGGAGTAATATATTTTTCATAACAATTCCGATTGATTTCCTAGCTAATTTAAGAAATACATATGAATAAAATAGGAATATTAAATTTATTTTTCATCCCAGATAAGATGCTCATATGTTTCTCTGCTTCGGATGGTGCGGAAACTATTATTATCCACAAGTACCTCTGGGGGTCTTCTTCTGCCGTTATAATTAGAAGACATTACCATTCCGTAGGAGCCGCAGGAAAGAATAGCTAAATATTCTTCCCTTTTCATTTTAGGAATGATACGATCCTTTGCAAAGAAATCACCGCTTTCACAAACTGGTCCGACAACATCCGCATTGATATCCTCCCTTTCAGGGCTCAGATCGACTGGTTGAATATGATGATACGCATTATACATGCTCGGGCGTAATAGATCATTCATTGCAGCGTCCGTTATAATAAAATTTTTATCATAGTTCATTTTGGTAAAGAGTACTTTGGATACAAGAATACCACCGTTGGCTGTGAGAAATCTTCCCGGTTCAAATAATATTTTGCAGTTTAGTTTTTTTAATTTAGGAATTAGTGCCGATGCAAATTCATTGATAGAAAATATTTTTTCTCCTTTATATGAGACACCAATACCGCCACCAATATCAAAATGTTTTAGAGTGATACCATTTTTTTGCAAATTAAAATATACCTCGGAAAGGCGGTCTATTGCTTCAGCAAATGGTTCTATGCTAATAATCTGAGAGCCGATATGCATATCTATTGCAGTAAATTCTATATTTTTTAACCTGCCACCCATTCTAAAAAGATCAATAGCTTCATTTGTATTTAATCCGAACTTATTTTCCATCAAACCCGTAGAAATATAAGGATGAGTTTGGGCATCAACATTCGGATTAACTCTTATCCCCACACGTGCAGTCTTATTCATATTACCGGCAATGTCATTAATAAGGAGAATCTCTTCTTCTGATTCTGCTTTAAGCATGAGAATATCGTGTTCCAGGCCATATTTTATTTCATCTTTTGTTTTACCGACACCTGAGAGGATGAGTTTATCAGGGTTAGCTCCTGCTTTCAATGCCCGATACATCTCTCCCTGAGAGTTAACATCGGCACCGCATCCGAGATCAAGGAAGGTTTTGATTACACTTATATTAAAATTTGATTTGATAGAAAAAAATATCGAGTTGTCTAAATCCTTAAAGGCATTCTTAAATTCATTATATCTATCCAGAAAAAATTGCTTATTATATATATATACAGGTGTGTCGGTTAATTTAACTATATCCCGTAAAGGAATGTTACCACAACAAAGATGATTGTTTTTATATGAAAATGCAGGAGATTCAATTAATTCCAATTCTAGCTGCCTCTAAGTATAGCATAATTGATTATCTTTTCTAGAGTTTGCACATAAGAATATCCTGCTGCTTCGGTAGAACGTAAAAAGCCAGCACCTTCAGTAAGATCGGGATTAGGATTTACCTCAAGTACATAAAGCTGGTTGTCGTTTGACAAGCGTATGTCAATGCGGGCATAGTCCCGGCAGCCCATAATATTAAAAGCTTTTAGAGCAATACTCTTAGCTGCTCTTTCAATATCCTTAGGAAGCAATGCCGGGCATATAGGAATAGTTTTATGATAGGCTTCATGATTCGGATCCCATTTGGCCTGGTAACTTACAATATTATGCAGATGGGCAGGCATTTGAGAGAAATCAATTTCACTAATGGGAAGAGCAACTGGTTCTTTATCCCCCATAACAGCAACATTCAATTCACGACCTTCAATAAACTCTTCTGCAAGCGCTGGTTGGTTGAAGTCAAATAGTATATACTCAATGCGTCTTTTAAGATCTTTTTCGTTATGTACAACTGAATCGTTATCAATACCTACACTTGCATCTTCATAGGCAGGTTTAACAATTACGGGAAATTTGAGATGATGCACATACTTATTTGCTGCTTCCTTAATAATAATAAATTTGGAAGTTCTGATTCCCTCGACCTTAAGAATTCTTTTTGCCAGTACTTTATTCTGACAATTAGCAAGGGTAAGTGGGGAGGCACCGGTATACGGGATTCTTAATAGGTCAATTACCCCCACTGCATTCATCTCAAGTCTTGCGTTTTCCTTATAAAGTTCGATAAAGTTGAAGATGCAGTCAGGTTTATTCTTTTTTGCGTCCTTTATCAAAAGGGTAATATCATCACGAATATTAAGTGTGTATGCGTCATAACCCGCTTTAGATAACCGTTTTGCCAGTAATTCATATTCCTCAATCGGGTTAAGGTCATCTACCTCAAAAAATGGGATAAAGTTAAAATCTTTCTTTTCAGTTACTTCAGGTTTTATGTAAAATTCCGCACTTGCTTCATTAAAGACAACTGCTATTTTTTGTTTTTTTGCCATAAATCAAAATAATTAAAATAATATTTTATACAAAATATATTAGTAATTTAGTCTTTAACTTTGATTAAATTGTCATGAATAATTTACCATTATGAGTTTTTACCCCCAGCCATATAAATATCAATGCGGTCCTTTTGCCCTTAAGTATGGATTAGTTATGCTTGGTAGATTTGAAAATGAAAGGGAGATAGGTAAAAGAGCTGGAAGTACCTGGTGGTACGGCACTGATGAAATAGGACTTGCAAAAGCGGCTAAAAGCTTTGAGTGCAAGATGAAATATTTCAGGCGAGAAACTCCCGATGAAGCTATTAAAGCTCTTACAGATCATCTGAAATTAGGTCTACCTTGTATTCTAAGTGTTGATAATTGGGAACATTGGTTCACAGTTATTAATGAGCAGCAGGGAAAGTTTATTGTCGTTGACAGTGGTTTGGATAAGGTGATCGTAATTTATTCATCTCACCAGCTTCTTAAAAGGTGGAAATATATCGACGAAGAAAGTAATTTCAGAAGCTATGATGGATATGCGTTAACCTCAAAATTCAAACCTGTTACTAAAGCTAATTTTTCTCTTGAAAAGGCACGCTATGTAATGAGGGACCGTAATCAGCATCTTGCTGAAAGATGGGATACTTATTTTAATGATCTGATAAACATATGTAAACCTCGCTCCCCTCTGGCAAAAAGAACAATTTCATTTACTGAATTCCTCAGACGGCATGAAAACCTGTTAGTAAAACAAATTGCCAACTGGCATGGCACACCATCCTACAAAGAGTTACATAAAATATTGAAGAATATGCTTTTTGTGGCCGAAGTTTATGATCTGATTATACCGGCAGATGAACAAAAAAAAGCTTTAGTTGATATTACATCAATATTAATGATGTACGCTTGCGGCAAATACGGTATGGATCAATTAGATTATTAAGACAGGAGTTTATATGACCACTTCATTTCAAAGGAACAGCAAAATATTACTAAGAGATAAATCAGCTCTTTTATTAATAGATATTCAAGATAAGATATTATCTGTAATGAATAAGCCTGATCAGGTTATTAATAATACTATGAAATTGATTAAGGGGTTTAAAGTTCTGAATATCCCTATATTTTATACTGAGCAATATCCAAAGGGACTGGGTACTACCTCCGAAGCACTATTATCCGAGCTTCATGGGTTAAGCCCTATACAGAAAATGAACTTTAGCTGTTTCGGCGCCGGTAATTTCTTTAACAGACTTGAAGATAATAAAGTATCACAAGTTGTTATAGCGGGTATAGAAGCACATGTTTGTGTACAGCAGACGGTACTCGACCTTGTAGCAAATAACTTTCAGGTAAATGTTGCTGCTGATGCAATTTCATCAAGGAAGGATTTGGATTATAAGGTAGCACTTGACCGGATGGGAACTCACGGAGCAGAGATTACTACATCTGAAGCAATATTATTTGAACTTCTCGTTAATAGTGGTACTGAAGAATTCAAGGAAATTTCTAATATAATCAAATGAAGCTTTCGTGATTTTTCATTCAGATAATTAAATCCAGATATTGTCCTTTATTTATTAGCGATTTGTCTTTTAACCCACCATTTAGAGAAACAGATTTTTAGTTTTATTCAAGTAACTAGATTGAAATACAGAATATTGTTCATAAGTTTTATAAAATTCTTTTTCCCATTTCCTCTAGAGAAAATAAATACAAAGATGGCAATATCTCCAAAGGGTTAATTAAATGACTAACCATGATGTGAATAACAGGCAAGAAGATGATGATGATGAATAAACAAAAGGGCAATTACATGACAACCTTTTTTGATTTTTAGTATTCTACTGAGTATAAAAATCAATCATTTGAATTATTGCATTCTTACAAACCGGGCAGAAATTATTTATGATTATAGATTTCATTGTACAATCCTGCTTTGGCCTGTATATCCCTTTGGCAACATATCCTCCACCCTCAAAAGCGCCCACTTTATCTTTATATTCCGGGGTATTTGGAGTTGGAATGGGTGTATTGTCATCAACAAGGTTTTTCCATTTAGAATCAAAGTTTACCAGAGTAGTAATATTAGGATCAGTCGGCTCAACCGTTAAATCATAAAAATCCTTATAGGCTACATCTGAGGTGTAATATTCATCTGCTAGTGAAGCAAATCCATGACCAAATTCATGTGTAAAAATGTATTCTTCTTCTTTATTCTTATGTACGCAAACGGAATAATCGTTGTAAAGAGAACCACCCCCATACTTATCAGAATTTACAAGTATATAAATCTGATCATACGGTGCATTAGCAGCAAGATCACGAACTGATTTATTATCTGTGGTCATACAATATCTTTCTTCATCAAATGTATAGAACTTTGTATTCAGTATAGTTTTCTTCCATATATTTTTTGCCGGAATATCTGTGCCTGATTCCAAGGAGGGAGCTGCAATACCCCATATATTGAATTTATCTTTATTCTGCTTATAGGGATCGGAATTAAAAAGATAATCCGCAAATTTCTTACAATCATGCCTAAATGTTTCCAATTCATCTTTAGTATAACCTTCCGGAAGAATGACCAGGTCTACTTTTATTGCTGGATCACCCGTGTAATATATTTTAAAAGCAGGATATTCAAGATTTCTTTCTTTCTTAATAGAATAATTGTTCGGATCAATTTTATATTCGAATTTAAGGACATAGTTATTTTTCCTGTCCCTACCGAAAAATTCAATACTTACCTTATGCTTCGGGAAAGGGAATACTACCGTTTCACTAAAAGTTCTTGTTGTGGCTGCCGCTTCCTCTGTAGTCTGCCATTCATGAAAGAGAGTTGAATAAGTGCGTGTGTAAATTTCCTTTTTTGTTGAATCATCCAGAACAACAAATTTATATGCACCAATATTAAATTTATCAATCAAATTCTTTTGGGAGCCACCCCAATATGGCTCTTCCTTCAATTCATCGGAAGAATAAAAGTCGTTATATTTATTGCCGGTATGGAAATAATCAAATCTTAATGTTTTGTTTGTAAAATAATCATCAAAATTTACCTGGCAGTAAACGATTGAAGTGAAAAGAATAATACATGCAAATAATTTCATGTGCTATATTTATTGTTGAGAGAGATGTTCAATTTTTTCAGCAAGGTTAAAATCCTTATCTGTTAATCCTCCCTCACTATGTGTGGAGATTGTAAATTTCACTTTATTCCATGAATGGATAAAAATATCAGGATGATGGTCAAGGCTATTAGCTGTATCGCCAACCTTATTAACAAATGCAAGGACCAATTTAAAGTCCTTTAGTATATATTCCTTTTCTATACTTTGATTATTTAATTTCCATCCAGACAGTTTATTTAATTTTACATTAATTTCAGGGCTACTTAAAAGCATCGTATTACCTCATAATTGTCTTATTAAATTTACTTAAAAAGAAATTTTGTCAAAAGTTAAAATTTTAAAATGTAATGCATACCACCTAAGCGATCAAAACTAATATAAAATGACTGATCGAGAAAAAGCCGGATGATAAAATAAAAGGCTGCCTTAATAGACAGCCTTTTTACAATCGGAAAAGACAGATATTATATTTCGCCAGAATCAGTTTTCTCTTTTTCTTTTTCCGGATCCGGTTCCTCGCTAACAAAAATTAATTCCTCAGTATTAGGAACATGTTTAGCAATAATACTGCTTCCTTCCTTAAATGTACCTCTTAATATTTCTTCAGCTAAAGGATCTTCAACAAACTTTTGAATTGCTCTTCTAAGAGGTCTGGCACCATATTTCTGGTCGAATCCCTTTTCAGCGAGGAATAATTTAGCTGACTCATCTAGTTGAATAGCCATCTTGCTTTCATGTATATTTACTAATAAATCTCTTAATTCAATTTCAATTATCTTAAGTATATCCTCTCTGTCTAAATTCCTGAAGACTATAGTTTCATCAATCCTATTAAGGAATTCAGGATTGAAAAGCTTTTGCATCGCATCTTCAACTGTATTCTTTAGGCTTGAATATTGATCAGAAGAAGATTCACCTCCGAATCCGAACGAACCGATATTCTTAATATCACGAGCTCCAATATTTGATGTCATGATAATAATTGTATTCTTGAAATCAACTTTTCTTCCAAGGCTATCGGTTAACTGACCATCATCTAACACTTGCAAAAGAATTCCATAAATATCGGGATGTGCTTTTTCAATTTCATCGAAAAGAACAACAGAATAAGGTCTTCTTCTCACTTTTTCAGTTAGCTGACCTCCTTCTTCATAACCGACATATCCAGGAGGCGCCCCAACCAATCGTGAAAGGGAGAATTTTTCCATATACTCACTCATATCAATTCTTATTAAGGCGTTTTCTGAGTCAAACAGGTAACGGGCAAGCACTTTGCAAAGTTCAGTTTTCCCAACACCGGTAGGGCCTAAAAAGATGAAACTTCCAATTGGGCGGCGGGGATTCTTCAGTCCGGCCCTTGTTCTTCTGATTGCTTTAGTTAACTTAGTTACAGCGTTATCCTGACCTACAATATATTTCTTTAAAGAATCTTCCATATTGAGCAATTTTTCTGATTCAGTCTGGGCAACACGATTGACAGGTATACCAGTCATCATAGCTACAACTGTAGCTATATCTTCTTCAGTTACATCATGCACTATGTCTTTAGTTTTTGTTTCCCACTCACGTTTGGCATTTTCGAGATCAGCCTGGAGATTTCTTTCCTTGTCTCTTAATCTTGCCGCTTCTTCATAATCCTGTTTTTTAACGACAGCAGCTTTTTCAACTCTAACTTTTTCAATGTCTGCTTCGAGATCAAGAACATCCTGAGGAACTTCAAAGTTACCCATATGTACTCTGGAACCCGCTTCATCAAGTACGTCTATTGCTTTATCGGGTAAATGCCTGTCAGTAATATAACGGTTACTTAATTTAACTGCAGAATCGATAGCATCCTGGGAATACTTTACATGATGATGTTCTTCATATTTGAATTTAATATTATTTAAAATCTGAATTGTTTCTTCATAACTGGGAGGCTCAACCATAACCTTCTGGAATCTTCTATCAAGGGCGCCATCAGTTTCAATATATTTTCTGTATTCATCCAAAGTTGTTGCGCCAACACATTGTATATCACCACGAGCAAGAGCAGGTTTAAACATATTCGACGCATCAAGAGATCCAGAGGCACCACCTGCTCCGACTATAGTATGAAGCTCATCAATAAAAAGAATAACATCCTTAGCTTTTTCAAGCTCATTCATCAAAGCTTTCATTCTTTCCTCAAACTGACCCCGGTATTTTGTACCGGCGACTAAACCTGCAAGATCAAGAGTTACAACTCTTTTATCCTGAAGAATACGTGGAACTTTTTTCTGAACAATCCTAAGAGCAAGACCTTCAGCAATAGCTGTTTTACCTACACCAGGTTCGCCAATTAGAACAGGATTATTTTTTTTCCTTCTGGAAAGTATCTGAGCTACTCTTTCAATTTCTTTATCCCTGCCTACGACCGGATCGAGTTTATCATCGATAGCAAGTTTAGTCAAATCCCTTCCGAAATTATCTAGAACAGGGGTTTTAGTTCTGTCAAGTTTTTTATCGGGTGGGGGAACAGTTCCGCCGGGTGCATCCTTGGGGTTCTTACTGCTGAGCATAGCGTTAAGTTCAGCTCTTGAAGAATCATAACTTACATTAAACTGATGAAGAATCTGAGTAGCTATATTATCCTCATCTCTCAAAAGAGAAAGGAGAAGATGTTCAGTACCAATGACATCAGCCTTATATATTTTCGATTCTATCTGCGTTATTTTTAATACTTTTTCAGCCTGTTTTGTAAGAGGAATATTGCCAATAGTCAACGTTCCACCAGAAGTTCTGACTGTATCTTCTATTGCTTTCTTAAGTTTAATAAGATCACAGTCAAGATTCCTTAAAATTCTTACGGCGACGCCTTGTCCTTCTCTAATAATACCCAATAATAGATGTTCTGTGCCAATATAATCATGACCAAGCCGGAGTGCTTCCTCTCTGCTAAGTCTTATTACATCCTGAAGTCTATCTGAAAAATTTCCGTCCATTTTATTATCCTTATTTCAACCAATTATATCCTCTTATATAGACACAAAATATTGAACAGGATGCCCAAGAAGATGATGCAATTAGAGGATTTATTGTTTTGTTTAATTTTTAAACTCTTGAGTTATACTCAATATTCTAATTTATTGTTTCCTTCTAATTATATTGATGTAAAAGCTCAAATTCAAATGTTTTTTAATGCCTTGACATTTTTTAGCTGTTATATCACATAAATATGAGCAGGTTCCACCGTAGATATGCAAATTTAACAAATAATCCTATTTATAAATAATTTTGGGGATAAACGGTTTGTAGGTAAAAAGTTATTATAAATAGTTAAATTAGAGCATTATTTATTTTAGGAGATAGGAATGGAAGCTTTAACCGGGCTATCAGTACTGATAATTATTGTGGCTGTCTTTCTTCTTATAATGTTTTTTTACTTTGTACCTATTGGATTATATGTAACTGCATACTTTTCAGGTGTGCGAATGAAGATATTTAAGGATCTAGTAGGTATGAGATTAAGAAAAGTACCCCCGTTTATTATTGTAAGATGCATGATAACTGCCACAAAGGCAGGAATAAAAATTGATCAGGCAAAACTGGAGGCACATTATCTTGCAGGAGGCAATGTAAATAAAGTTACAAATGCTTTAATCTCGGCTGATAAAGCAAATCTTGGTTTAACATTTGAACGAGCAACTGCTATAGATTTAGCAGGAAGAGATGTTCTTGAAGCTGTAAAAATGTCTGTGATTCCAAAGGTTATTGAAACACCATTAGTAGCCGGAGTTGCGAAAGATGGAATACAGTTAAAAGCAATTGCGAGAATCACAGTACGGGCAAATATTGACAGGCTGGTCGGCGGAGCTGGCGAAGCAACGATCCTGGCAAGAGTAGGAGAGGGCATTGTTTCTACTATAGGCGCAAGTGACAGCCATAAGCATGTATTGGAAAACCCAGACAGAATATCCAAAAGCGTATTAGCAAAGGGTCTTGATTCGGGTACTGCATTTGAGATTCTTTCGATCGATATTGCTGATGTAGATGTCGGCACAAATATCGGCGCAAAACTGCAGACGGATCAGGCAGAAGCTGATCTTAAAATTGCACGTGCTAAAGCAGAGGAAAGGCGGGCATCTGCTGTAGCATCGGAACAGGAAAACATAGCAAGTGTTGCAGCAATGAGAGCTAAGGTGGTCGAAGCAGAAGCAGAGGTTCCAAGAGCGATGGCTGAAGCTTTCAGGACAGGAAATCTGGGAATTATGGATTATTATAAAATGAAAAATGTTCAGGCAGATACTGATATGAGAAGCTCAATCGCTAAACCGGAGCAGAAAAAAGAGAACCAATAATGGATAATTTTATTCAATATCTCTTTTATTTTATTATAATTGCAGCGTTTCTTAACTCAATATTTGGTAAAAAGAAAAAAACAGAAATGAACAAGGTTCCGCAGCAACCGGAACCCGAATCTTTTGGAACTGACACAATTGATGCAAGGACCAATACTTCAGGTAACCAGGAAGAAGACTTTGCAATTCTGGAGGAGATTGAGAATCTTTTCAAAAAAGATATTCCAGTTAAGCCGACTGCTGTGGACAATGTGAAAACCGAAGAGTCAGTTGCTAATAAAGATTATATTGAAGAAAGGACAAAGGAATTTGAGATGAAGGTAAATAAAAAGAAAGATAATTATGATTTGTTTTCTTTAAGTATAAGGAAGAAATTAAAAAGTCCAGAATCGTTAAAAGATTATATTATCATATCGGAAATATTAGGAAAGCCAAAAGCGTTTGAATAAATGATTCAAAAGAAATATACCTTAAAGAGAATTGGTGTAACGGGCTTTGATAAATCAGTAGTAAACGAAGCCCGTTTTGTTATTAATTACAGGAATGAACTGAATCCGGCACAATTTGAAGCTGCATCAGCAGTTGAAGGTGCTTATTTAATAATAGCCGGAGCAGGTACAGGAAAGACCAGGACTCTTGTTTACAGAGTTGCAAGGCTTGTAGAGATTGGGTATGATCCAAAGTCGATTCTGTTGCTTACTTTCACGAGAAAAGCATCAAATGAAATGATGAATAGGGCCTCAGTTCTACTTGACAACAGATGTTCGAAGATTAATGGCGGTACTTTTCATTCATTTGCCAATTTAATATTAAGAAAATATGCTAATGCAGCAGGGTTGGATTCTTCATTTACAATATTGGATCAGGGTGACACTGAGGATGTAATAAATCTTATACGAACTCAGACAGGATTTGTATCAAAGGGAAAAAGATTTCCGAATAAACAGACATTAAATAAGTTATATAGCCTGAATGTAAATACGGGAAGAAGCGTTGAATCCATCACTGAAGAAAATTATCCTCATTTTATGGAACAGTTGGACAGAATACTCTACATACAAAAAATATTTGTAGATTATAAAAGAAAGAATAACCTGCTGGATTATGATGACCTCTTAATCTATTTAAGAAAATTCCTTATTGAGTTTAGTCCGGCTGCAAAATCTTTACTTAGTATGATTAAATTTGTGATGGTAGATGAATATCAGGATACCAATCACCTTCAAGCAGAAATTGTTCAAGCGCTTACTCAGCTAAATAAGAATATTATGGTTGTTGGGGATGATTCGCAATCGATATATTCCTTCAGGGGTGCTGATTTCAGAAATATTATCGAATTCCCCAAATTGTTTGAAAATGTAAAGATAGTTAAGCTCGAGGAGAATTACCGCAGTACACAGGGCATACTTAATCTTGCAAATAATATAAATAAGGCAGCCGTTGAAAAGTATACCAAGACATTGTTTACAAGACGGAAGGGAGGAGTCCTTCCAAATATTATAGCCGCCACTACTGAAAATTTTCAATCTAAATTCATAGTAGATAAATTACTTGAACTTCACGAGGAAGGAATACCTTTAAGCAAAATTGCGGTTTTATTCCGCTCTTCATTTCATTCATTTGATCTTGAAATAGAACTGGCAAAAGCAAATATTCCATTCCAGAAATTCGGAGGAATGAAGTTTGTAGAGACTGCTCATATTAAGGACATACTTGCGTTCTTAAGGATAGCAGCTAACCCAAAGGACGTGGTAAGCTGGTATAGAGTTCTTCTTCTTCATGAAGGAATAGGCACAAAAACAGCGCAGAGAATAATGGATGAGCTTTCCATAGCAAGATTAACGATCAAAGCAAACCCTGATTCACAGCCCGCATTTAAGGATGTGAAATTGTACGATTTATTCAATCTTTTATACAATATACACACGTCCAAATCATTTCCATCAGAAAAACTTCAGCTTGTTTTGGATTATTATTATCCGATATTCAAGATTATTTATGAGGATTATACTAAAAGAAATAAAGATCTGGAAATTTTCCAGAATATATCGGAGAATTATAAATCTTTAGATAATCTTCTGGCAGATATGGCAATAGAACCGATAATTGACAGCGTAGTTGACATTGAGACACCTTCAAAAGAGAATGAATTTTTAACTCTCTCTACTATTCATTCGGCAAAAGGACTTGAATGGCATTCAGTATTTGTAATACATGCCGTTGACGGATTCTTTCCGTCAAGCCGTTCGGCTGAAACAATAGAATTATTAGAGGAAGAAAGAAGGTTAATGTATGTTGCAGTAACTCGTGCTAAACAGAATTTATTCATTACTTTCCCGATGAATCTTTTTGATAGGCAAGCAGGAGTAACATTATCGAAGCCTTCACGATTTCTATCAGAATTAGATTCCGAAATCGCTGAAGGATTTCTTATAGATGAAAGTTCTCTGAATGAGCTTTAAGGGATTCTTTCAGATACTTCCCTGTCCAGGAATCTTCATACTCACAAATTTCTTCAGGTGTTCCCATGGCAACAACAGTCCCTCCATTCTCACCTGCTTCAGGTCCCATATCAATCACATAATCTGCACATTTAATAACATCGAGATTATGCTCAATAATTACTACCGAATTGTTTTTTTCGATAAGCAGGTTGAAACAATTGAGAAGTTTTGATATATCGTCAAAATGGAGACCTGTAGTAGGTTCATCAAAAATAAATAAAGTATGCTTCCTTTCCCTTTGAACAGTTAAATGAGAAGCCAGTTTAATACGCTGAGCTTCACCTCCAGATAATGTATTAGAGGGCTGTCCAAGTTTTATATATCCCAGCCCGACTTCGCAAAGAATCTGGAGGTACTTTACAATTTTCTCATTTCCCTGAAAATACTCAGTTGCTTCATCAACAGTCATATCAAGAACATCAACAAGGTTTTTACCCCTATAGGTTATCTCTCTGATTTCTTTTTTAAAGCGTGTACCATTACAGTCTTCGCATTCAAGGAATAGATCCGCAAGGAACTGCATCTCGACTTTTATGAATCCATCCCCCTGGCATGATTCGCATCTTCCGCCAGGAACATTAAAGGAGAAATATCCCGGTTTATATCCTCTTGATTTAGCCTGATGAGTAGACGCGAATAACTCCCTAATAAGCTCAAAGGCCTTAATATAGCTGACCGGATTTGAACGCGGGGATTTGCCTATAGGTGTCTGGTCGACAATTTCGATCTCATCGATATAATCAGCTCCGAGAATTTCATTAAACCGTCCTATCCTGGAAGGAGACATCCCTTTATATTTTGCAATTCCTCCATAAAGGATATCATGAATCAAAGTGCTTTTACCGGAACCACTTACACCTGTAATACATACAAACTTATTGAGAGGAATAGATACATCAATATTTCTAAGATTATTCTCGGTTGCACCTAAAATTTTAATTACTTTAGTCCTTTGTATATTTCTTGTAGCCGGTATTGGAATAAACTTGATTCCTGAAAGATATTGGCCAGTTAAAGAGGCTGGATTACTTGCAACTTCTTTATAAGTACCTTTTGCAATTATTTCCCCACCCTGCCGACCTGCTTTGGGACCCATATCAATAAGAATATCAGCAGCTTTCATCATATCAGGATCGTGCTCAACTACCAGGACAGTATTTCCGATATCTCTTAGATTTTTCAATAAAGAGATTAATTTGAAATTATCCCTTGGATGAAGTCCAATACTTGGTTCATCTAGTACATATAATGTGCCTACCAACGAAGACCCTAAAGAAGTAGCTAAATTGATTCTTTGAGTTTCACCACCTGATAAAGTACTACTTAACCGATCTAATGTTAAATAACCAATTCCGACATTATTAAGAAAGGTCAACCTCTTAATTATTTCCTTAAGGATACGCTCGGCTACAAGAGTTTCATATTCAGTTAATTCCAGGTTATTAAAAAAAGGAAGAGAGTGTGAAATAGGAAGTTTAACAATATCATAAATTGAATGGTCACTGATCTTTACCTGAAGTGCTTCTCTTCTTAAGCGTGTACCTTTACATGCAGTACAAGTTGTATATCCCCTATATCGGCTTAGTAAAACCCTGATGTGGAGTTTATATGTTTTGTTTTCCAGCATTTCGAAGAATTTATCAATTCCAACATAATCACCAAAACCAGTTTGTATAAGAGCTGATTGTTCGGGGGACAAATCCTTAAATGGAATATTTAACGGAATATTAAATTTCCTCGCTTCATGAATAAGGTCCTTTAGATGTATGCTGTATTTAGGTGATCTAAAAGGGGCAATAGCCCCATCCATAATTGTTAAATTTGGGTTGGGAATAACAAGATTCATATCCACACCAATTATCTTGCTGAAACCTTGACATACAGGGCAGGCACCGAAAGGATTATTAAACGAAAAAAATCTTGGTTCTGGTTCTTCATAAAGGATTCCACAGCATTCATAAAATTTATTGAAATCCATTTCTTCACTTGTATCGGCGTTGATGATTATGAGTCGGTTTTCTCCTTCTTTGAAGGTAACTTCAATTGAGTCGGAAAGTTTTTCCCTCATGATACCTTTTTGGACTTTGAATCTTTCTACTACGACTCTAACAACATCTTTCTTTTTAGGGATAATAGATACTTCATTTAAATCGATAAATTTATTATTATAAAAGATCCTGAAAAAACCTCTCTTCTTAAGAAGCTCAATTTCCTCTTTTACCGATTTGCCAGGATGATCATGTACAGGAAATGTGAGATAGAATTTAGTTCCCTCAGGTTGCTTTTCAAGCCATTCTGATACAGTTACAGTAGAAGCCTTTTTTACTTCCTTACCGCATTCAAAGCAGATTGTTTTACCAATTCTCGCAAAGAGTAATCTCAGATAGTCATAAATTTCTGTTGTTGTTCCTACGGTAGAGCGAGTGTTCCTTGAACCTGTTTTCTGCTCAATAGCTACAGCAGGGCTAATCCCCTGAATATAATCCACATCAGGTTTGTTCATCCTTTCGAGGAATTGTCGGGCATAAGATGATAAGGATTCGACATAACGTCTTTGTCCTTCCGCATAAATAGTATCAAAGACAAGAGAGGATTTCCCACTTCCGCTAACACCAGTAAATACAACCAAACTATTGCGGGGAAGCTCCAGGTCAAGATTTTTAAGATTATTTTGGCGAGCACCTTTTACTATTATCCTTCTATCAGAATTATTTTTTTTCATATAAAAGTAATTTTAACTTAGTAAGTTACAAAATTCTTATGAAGTAAAGAGGTGGAAATTTTATCTACTGGCTACTATGTAGTCGTACTCTAAAATTAATATGAATTAACAGGAGTAAGATCTGAAGTACATTTTCAAATAAACGAAGCTGTTTTTGCAAACAGCTTCGTCATTTAGAGAAGTTAGTATTAGATTACTTAAGAAGCATCATCTTTTTAATTGAGGAGAAATTATTCCCTGTTACTTTATCGCTTGCTGTTAAACGGTAAATGTAAATACCTGAGGATAATTTATATGATGATCCGAAATCTACTGTGTAATAACCAGCTGACTGATCCTGATTTACTACTTCAGCTACCTTCTGACCTGCAATGTTGTATACTTCCATTATTACTCTTGCATCTACTGGTACC
>JARLHC010000055.1 GCA_031292455.1 Ignavibacteriaceae bacterium | reverse complement strand
TTCCAATTCATTTGCGGGACGGTCTTCGGGTTTTTTTGCTTCGGACTCTTTAGACTTTAATTTTTCGCCAGAGATTGCAGTTGAGATTGAGAAACTGAGATTAGTCATCCTGAGTAGACCTTTGCCTTCGTTGACAAGGAATGTATTAATTTTTGAGATAGTACCGCTATAGTCATAAGGAGTAAAACTAGTGGAGCCCGACAAATTAAGCAACTCGCCAACCTGAGTTCTATAACTAAGAGTAAGATCAGAGAATCTGAGACTATCGGCGGCAAAGTTATAATTAATATTTGCAGAGAGATTAAGCAGCTGAATCTTTTTTTCTTTTGATGTAGTATCGGTGGGATCAACTTTGGTTTTCATTTCAAAAATATTAGTTAATGAGAAGCCCAAATTCTGCTGTTCGCCGCTTGAAACTCCGCCAAATATTTCCCTTTGGAATTTATCATATCTACGGACTACGCCGAGGGTATCGACATAAGAGGAATAATAGCCCCAGCCGGATTTACTGAAATCGGGAGCATAGTTATAGGAGATGGAAGGGTTTACGGTATGCCTTATGCTTGCAATACCAAACACATCGGGGTTAAAGATGCCGTAAAACTTTGTCTGGGCAGAAAGCCCGGCATTAAAAGTCCTAACGGCATTTAATTTATGAGCATCCCTGATATTGAGGGTATCGTTACCGGTAAAGGGAGATTTGATCATTTCCTCGACGGTATACTTATTATACCATTTTTCATTATAGCTGAAATTAGGAGTAAAGTTAAAGTAACCGATTTTAGGGGAGAAGGAAGTTGAAATCTGGTGATTGAAACCGCCGCGGATACTGAGGTCGCCGCCTGATTTTACGCGGGAATTCTCGAACTGACCCGAATAAGAAACTCCGAAAAGTTCATACCATTTCTGGTCGTTTGTTACATCTTTTCCTTTGAAGGGATATTTCTGAGCCATTGAAAAAGTGAGGTTAGGAAGAATTTCGTTGATATCGCCGGACTGCAGATTTTGAGTCCTACTGTAACTTAAGGAAAGACTATTGCCAGATTCTTCCCAATTTTTGAATAAAGTAGCATTTGAATAAATGTTATTCTGAAGGAGTTCGTTAAAGTTAGTAACATTTTTTGTAGAATAGTTTTGGGAAGAGTACTGAAGGTTAGCATCCAAACGCATTGTAGGATCAATAGTCTGGTTATGGTTTAAAGTAAAATTATAATCGGCAGAAGTAGAATAATTAGGATCTGCAGGGTTGCCGTTTTTTCTATAAATATAATCCGCCTGAATATTGCCGGAATAATAATACCGTTTGGCATAACGGAACCTTGAATCAAGATCGTAGCTTCCGCGGGTAAAATAAGTGGAATACAGATTTACGTCCATATAATCATTTATAGCCCAGAAGTAGCCGAACCTTGAAAAATAGTAACCATAGTTAGCGTCATCGCCGAAGGCGGGGACAATAATTCCTGAACGTCTGCCTGACTCAATAGGAAATACTCCAAATGGAATGGGAATAGGAAAGGGGACACCGCCGAAATAGAGCCAAATCCATCTTGCTACAATTTCCTCTTTTTCAATTACCTTCATTTCGTGGGCATAGAAATAATAGTGCGGGGGGGTAGCATCGCAGGTTGTATAGATACCATCCTCTATAAAATAGGTCTGCTTATCCATTCGTTTAATTTTATCGCCATTATAGATAGCGCCTTCGAGTTTTGATGCAGCTTTAGAGATATAGCCCTGAGATGTCTTAAAATTAAATTTCATAGTAATGCCGTCGTAGGCCTCGCCACGATCAATAAGGATAGGAGTCCCTTTGAATTTTCCAGGGAAAGAATCAGAGGGGACGCCTTCTGCATAGATGTTATTAGTATTAAAATCGATATGAATTCTGGAGCTTTTCAAATTAGTCTGCCTATAGGACAATTCCCCATCGCCGAAAAGGTCCATCTTTTTTTGATTAACATAGAAGATAAGGGAATCGGAAGCGCTGGAATAGATGACAGTATCGATGTCATATTTCTTTTTAGAGGTAGTATCTTTTACAGCCAATGTATCTTTTGAAGGTTTAAACAGAAGTGAATCCTGTCCCTGTGCAAGGAGAGCCATAGTAAAGAAAGATGCAAGGAAAAGAATTTTCATTTCTCCGCAGAATCCATTTGTTATGAATTATAAAAAATGAGTGAAGATGCACCTTTAATGCCGGCATCATTCCTAAGTTTTGCGGGAATAACCTTAATTTCGGGACGCAAGGGAGTTAATACCCTCTGAGTCATTGTCTCCTTAATTGTTTTAAATAAGGGGGAACCGAAACCGGCGACGCCGCCGCCGATAATGAAAGTACTTATATTCAAAAGGTTGCTTACAGAGCTTAAGGCAGAGCCGAGATGGAAGCCCAGATTGTGAATAACGGAAGCGGCAAGCCGGTCGCCTTTAAGAGCGGCTGCATGAATAATTTTAGGAGAAAGATTACGGGGATTTTTATCAATAAGATCCCAGATCAAGGAACCGGGGAATTTATTCAAATCTTTTTTAACTCTTCTAATGAGGTAGGAGTTGCCAGCATAGGTTTCGATACAACCATAGGAGCCGCAGTTGCATTTTTCTCCTTTATAGTTAATGGTAGTATGACCGACTTCACCTGCTCCGCCATGCTCGCCCCTGAACAATTTTCTATTAAAGACAATGGCTCCACCGACACCAGTACCGAGAGTAATCATAACAAAAGAGCCGATATTCTTCCCTGCCCCGAAAATCATCTCACCAATTGCCGCGGCGTTAGCATCATTCTCAACGAGTACCTTTGTATTAAATTCTTTTTTGATAATGCTGCCGAGATTTATTTTTTTCCATCCGGGTAAATTAGGCGGATATTCAACAGTTCCTTTTTTATTTGATACAATACCCGGGGCGCCGATACCTATTCCAGCAAGTTCAGCTTTATTTTTATTAAACAAAATATTTATGCCGTAAATAATTTGTTTAATAACCATGTCGGGGCCATCTTCTGCTTTAGCAGGAACAACTGTTTTTTTAATAATCTTCCCTTTCTCAGAGACGATACCCAATTTAATATTGGTACCTCCGAGATCGACTCCGACCGCATAACTACTTTGAGTAATCATAACTTATAATTTTTATTTCCTGAGGATAAGTAATATTTCCCAGCGGGGATGAAACAGTAGGTTTGGCATAAAGTGCCAGATTAGAAGAATTACCGCCGCCAGAGCCGCCAAGGTTCATAGCCAAAGCCAGAATATCCTCATAACTTTTATCTTTGAAGAACTGGTAGAGATCGACAGAAATCCGGATAGGAATTACTGCAGCTTCACCGGTACCGGGGATTGTAAAAGGAGAACCGATATTACCTGTGACAGTTTCCTTATTATTTATGAGCAGGCGCCATGGAAAGGAGACAATAGATGCATCAGTTTTAGGATAGCCGCCAGTGCCATCATTAGGGTTAACTGCATTTACATTCAGAGTGAAAGATGCAGGCATAGAACCATTTGTAAACGAGGAGGTTAATTTAAGAATTTCCAGAGCATTGAAATCACCAACACTTTTTTTATTAGTGAGGTCAATTCCCCCAATAGAAAAATTATTAACAACACCAAGTTTAAATTTAAGCCGTGAGATATTGACAATTGTCTGGAGGACGCTACAGCTTATATTACTTAAAGCAAAAAACAAAAGTACGGGTACGAACAGCTTCAAACTTTTCATAATTAATACCTATAAAATATTACGAGTTAACTTTTGATTCTTCTATTTTCTGAATAATTATTTCGGCAACCTTTAAAGCCCTAAGTCCATCATCGCCGGAAACAACGGGATTTTTACCGGCGATTACCGAATTTACGAAAAGCTCAAGTTCATATTTCAGAGCGTTGACTTCTTTAATCTCGGGTTGTTCATAAATGACTCTTTTTTTCTTATCCCCCACACCCATTTCTCCGAAAGAAATTGCGGGAGTTAATAACTGCTGATCGACAGGAATGAGGCGATAGACTTCAGCGACACCTGCAATAAAATCGAGGGAAATATAGTTATCTTTCTGAAACAAGCGCATCTTGCGCATTTTTTTCTGTGAAATCCTGCTTGCGGTAACATTAGCAACCGCTCCATTGACAAACTGGATGCGTGCATTTGCAATATCGATATTATCAGAAACAACGGCGACACCGTCAGCATCGATCCTTTCCACATCACTTTTTACCAGGCTTAAAATTATATCTATATCATGAATCATAAGATCAAGAACAACAGCGACATCAGTACCGCGGGGATTAAACTGCGCAAGGCGGTCGGACTGAATAAACATAGGCTGAACTATAAACTGTTCAACGGCAAGGAGGGCCGGATTAAATCTTTCAATATGCCCCACCTGAATAATAAGTTTTTTATCTGCTGCTGTTTTTACGAGTTTCTCCCCTTCTAAAATTTTGGAAGTAATAGGTTTTTCAATAAAAACATGCTTATTACTTTCCAAGCATTGTTCAGCCACCAGGAAATGAGCGCTTGTAGTGACAGCTATTGAGACAGCGTCGACAGATCCGAGCATTTCGGGGATATTCTTAAAGGCTTTAACGTTAAATTCACTTGCTACATGAGAGAGCTGATCTGAATCGGAATCAAAAACTCCTACCAGTTCACAATTTGAAATCTGCTTAAACATTTTGGCATGAAGTTTACCTAAATGACCAATACCGATAACACCAATTTTCAATTTTTCCATAGATTATTTACTTGTAATTTTTTGATAAGCTATTATTTTTTCGTAACCACCATAGGCCGGATCTTCGTAGTAGACAAATATATTATATACATTTTCTGTTTCCCAGAAATTTCCTTCGAGCTGGATCCAATCCTCATTTTTAATTTCGCCGTTTATAATATCGGCGGTGACGAACTGATAGTCGAAGACGCCACGTTTCAATTCAATTGTTTTATTATACAGACCGCCTGAGCCGGACATTTCATAGCCAGGCAGAATCTGCCAGTTATTAAACGACCCGGTAAGAAAGACTTTGCCATAGAAATTGTCTGCGGGTCTAAAGGAAAAGTTAACATTCAGATAATCTGCATATTCATTATTAAAATCGGTGAGCTGATCGCCGCCGTTCATATCGTGATAGCCGAATTTATCGAAGCGGGGGTATTCAATTCCATCGAACTGAGCATTAACATTACCCTTACCAAATTTATTTATATCACGAAGATCAGTCTGCCTATATTCATTACCAGGTTTAATATCCCTAATTAAAAATGAAAAAGCTTTATTGCCATCCCAATAGAACTGCCGGGTATTAGTATTAAAAGATCTATCGACTTGATAGGGATAGAATATTTTTTTATTTTCGATAATTTCCAGGCGGTTAACGAAGGCCGGGAAGAGCTTATCGGGGAGGTTGAATTTAGAAGTTATATTAAATATCCTGCCGAGTTCCAGGGGATAATAGTTTTTATCTTCGAGAGATTCCTTCTTGAGGTTAACATCGAGTTCAGCTTCAGGGGAAACAGCGTAAAACTGACCGCTAGCATAAACTACCGATGTATCGAGTGCATCAGTAATAAAGAACATATATTTACCGGAGAAAGGAAAAGAAACAGAGCCTTTCTGATCCGGAAATAAGCCATTATAATGGTAATGGGCATTTAATACTGATGCAGGAAGGGAAGTAAAATCGATATTATATGAAATATTCTGACCATAGTTAGCAAGGAAGAGATTATCGACAGGTTTCCAATTCTTATCGCAGAAGCGAAAGATAATATCGAGGTCGGGGACAAATTTTGAATCGATGTCAAAATCAATAACCAAGGGGGTTGAATTATCGGCGCCCTGCATAATAACAGGGAGAGAGGTTTCATCACCATAGGGATAATATCTTAAACTTTTTATTTTAACCTGAGAATAAGAACTACCTATTAGTATTATAAAAAGCAACGATAAAAGGATATTTTTTTTCACAATGGGCTATTATTAATGAAACTATAATAATTTATCTATATTTTTTTTAAAAGTATCAATATCAGTACACAAATAATACTTCAACAGGAACTGATTGGCAACGGATAATTCTCCCGCATGTTTATAATTGGAGTATCCGGCTGCAATAACATTATTGACCATCATAGAGGAAGTGCAGTTTTTAGGATTGGAATCGAAAAAATCATCCAAAAAATCTATTACGCCTTCATTTTCAGACTGGAACAGATCATATATCTGATCATTTATATTAACTATACCATAATCGCCGTACTTCCAGACATTAAACGGGAGGGAAATATCGGTCTTGCCGATATTTAATTCATTGAATGAGGGGACGCCAGCAATAATAACATTACTTCTTACTTCCTCAGAATAATAGACATAGGGTTCATAGAATCCTGATTTTATAGAATCGACACAATAGAAAGTATCGATAGTATTATAAACATATATTGTATAATCCTTTTTCTGATCAAGAATTTTATAATCTATGATTATATATTCGTCGACCTGATCGCTATCGAGGTCGGCGGTAGTAAATACGGGGTTTTGAAACTTCTGATTAAACAATTCGGTGCTGTCATTTGAAAAGACCTGCAATAAATTGTTATCCAGCTTAACGGTAAAGAGATCATATTCCACATCAGTAGAATCTGACTGAGGGAACAAATCCGTAATAGTAAATAAGAGGAAGAGGTAAATAAGCAGCTTCATAATCCAAAAAAAATGTTATTTATAAATATAGAGAAAATCCGTGATATTCCCCGAAAAACAGGTAAAAGAAGGAACATTTCAGCCGGGTAATTTAAAGAATGGGTTATTGATTTTCTCGATACCGATGCTACTATTTTCATCGTGACCCGGGTAGATTGTTACATCATCGGAGAGGACAAAGAGTTTACCGGTAATAGACTTAATAAGAGTTTCATAGTCCCCTCCCCAGAGATCTGTTCTTCCAATGCTGCCTTTAAATAAAACATCACCGGTAATGAGGACGGCTTCATCTTTGAGGTAGATACAATATTCACCGGGAGTATGACCGGGAGTATGGATAAATTCCAATTTTTTCTTCCCAAGGAACAATTTAAGATCCTCAGTAATAAAGAAATCATGTACAGGGAGAGTTTTCAATCTGACCTTGAAGGTAACGGCCTGCTGATCGGCAATCCGAAACAAAGGAAGATCTAATTCCGGGATATAGAAGAGAGGATTGTAAGCTATTTTGATAAATGCAGAGCCGAACAGATGATCTATATGGCAATGTGTAATTAATAGATATTTTATTCTGAGTCCTTTTGAGGTAATAAACTGAGCGAGTTTTTTTTCTTCAGTTTCATTATAGCAGCCGGGGTCGATAACAGCGCATTCGTTAGTAATTTCATCCCAGATGAGGTATGTATTTTCCTGGAAAGGGCCGAACATAAATTTCTGAATCACGATGATTTATTCCTTATCTGAAGTTCTTCTTAATTCTTGACTGAAGTTTTTTATTATAGGAATTAAAATTATCCTTAATTTCTTCCATTGAATCGCCGCCAAATTTAAGAAGGAAATATTTAGCGATAGACCAAGCGAGCATTGATTCGGCAATTACGGCGCAGGCAGGAACAGCGGTAAAATCGCTTCTTTCCCTTCTTGATTCGATACTGTGCATAGTGTGAAGGTCGACGCTCATTAAAGGGTTCATAAGAGTAGCGATCGGTTTCATTGAACCCCTGACAATGATCGGGAGTCCTGTAGATATTCCTCCTTCGATTCCTCCGGCCATATTTGTTTTTCTGGAGAAAGCATTATTCTTAAGGATAATTTCGTCATGATTCTCAGAGCCAAAGAGGTCGGCGCTCATGAATCCGCCACCGATCTCGACTCCTTTAACGGCATTGATAGACATAATAGAATGGGCGATTTCCGCATTTAATTTAAGGTCGTATTGAGTGAAACTGCCTAAACCGACAGGAACGCCGGCAGCGACAACGATAAAGGTACCGCCGAGAGTATCCCCCTGTTTTTTAGCTTTTTTAATTTTGTTTATGATTTTAAGTTCCTGAGATTTATCGAGTACGCGGACGTCACTTTTATCCGCCTCGAGGGAAAGGGACCAGGCATTAAATTTATGATTAAGATTGTTATCGAGTAGATCGAGGGTGAAGTCTTTTTCGGGATAGACGCCGCCGAGGCTTTCGATATAGCTTCCGACGGAAATACCAAATTCTTCAAGGAATCTACGAGCAACAGAGCCGGCGGCTACTCTAGAGGCAGTTTCGCGGGCGCTACTTCTTTCGATTGAATCCCTGATATCATCGAGATTAAATTTAGAGACGCCGGTAAGATCGGCATGTCCGGGACGTGGGATAGAAATTTTCTCTACATTTTTATTTTTAGATTCATGGTCCATCCTTTCGGTCCAATTTTCCCAATCGCTATTTTTTATGAGGAAAGAGATTGGGGAGCCAATAGTTTTGCCGAAGCGGACGCCGGATAATATTTCAACGGTATCGGATTCGATTTTCATTCTGAGTCCCCTGCCGTAGCCGGCCTGACGCCTTTTAAGATGTGCGTTTATATAATCCTTAACAATTTTAAGGTTAGAGGGGAACCCGTCGACGATAATAGTTAAAGCTTTACCGTGAGACTCGCCAGCAGTTAAAAATCTTATCATTTAAATCTCATCTGTTTATACAAATATAAATAAAACCAGGAATTAACTATCCATTTTTCTATACTAAAGAAAAGTACAAAAAGAAGTATTGTTTAAATAAATTCTTCCCCCACTTTTTTCACTTATGCTTTGACCGTTTTTGATCCATCTGATTATGCCGGATAATTCCATTATTACTACCATTTTGTAGGGCACCTTTACTCTTTATTGTCTTTTTGAGGTATTAAAATGCCAATGATTTTAATAAGTTCTGCTTCCTTTAAGGGTGAGGAATAATGTAGACCCAGAACTGAGGAATCATGTGAACCTGTAACCGGGGAATGATGTGAACTTTTTAGCTATTTACCCGGGGAATGAAGTGGCTGCCGACAAACATATCTATCAGACAAGGAGATGGTAAAAATAAGTCCGGCGGTTTTCAACTGCATAAGGAAAAAAGAAGGAGAGGAAGGGATAACGGACGCATTCATAGTGGAGGTATTGCCAGTTATATATAATTATGCGATAGATGATGAGTATAGCCGGGTGAATGAGGATTATCTGCTGATATATAAGGGGAACACAAAGAATATGATCATCCGATTGGGCAACCCGAAATCGGAGAGGAATTGAAGCAAGTTAATACGAGACAAAATATGCGGTTTTGTCTCGCATTTTTATATGGATTATTATATTA
>JARLHC010000054.1 GCA_031292455.1 Ignavibacteriaceae bacterium | reverse complement strand
GAACAAATTGATATGACTGATTCCATAAAAAACTCCCAGATCAACCATGGAATAGACAACTTTCAACTTACAGAAAATGACTTAGAGGTAGAAGAAAGAGATTTTAAGGCACTAACCTCTACAGTATTAATGATAGATATTTCACATTCAATGATATTGTACGGAGAGGACCGTATAACGCCAGCAAAGAAGGTGGCAATGGCATTATCGGAATTGATTACAACAAAATATCCCAAGGATACGTTAGATATTATTGTATTTGGAAATGATGCATGGCCAATAGAAAAAAAGGACATTCCTTATTTACAAGTTGGACCATACCACACGAACACGGTAGCCGGATTAGATCTTGCAATTGATATACTAAAGAGAAGAAAGACAAGCAACAAGCAGATATTTATGATAACTGACGGCAAACCGACGTGCTTAAAAGAAGGAATAAAATATTATAAGAACAGTTTCGGACTTGATAAAAAAATAATGAATAAAACATTGGATATGGCTGCAAAAAGCAGACGATTAGGAATTCCAATTACAACATACATGATTGCAAAGGATCCATATCTTCAACATTTTGTAAGGGAATTTACAAAAACCAACAATGGAAGAGCATTTTACAGCGACCTTACTGGATTGGGAGACTTTGTTTTTGAGGATTATATTAAAAACAGAAGGAAAAGATTAAAATAACTTATGGGAGAATAATGGAAATAACAACACTTAAAACACTCGGAGAACTAAAACGAAGCAATTACAGAACTCGTCCGATTAAGGATGAGCTCAGAAGCAATTTAATAGGGTCATTGAAGAATAATGGGAATCCTTTTAAGGGAATTTTGGGATATGATGATACAGTAATACCTGATATTCAAACCTCAATTTTGTCGAGGCACAACCTAATATTGCTTGGTTTACGGGGGCAGGCGAAAACCAGGATTGCCCGTTTGTTAATAAATTTATTAGATGAATATATACCGGCAATTGAAGGAACGGAACTAAATGATGATCCTTTTAATCCATTATCAAAGATCGCGTTAGATTTAATAGAAAAGAATGGGGACGACACAAGGATTACATGGATTCACAGATCCGAAAGATACACTGAGAAGCTGGCAACTCCAGATGTATCAGTAGCAGATCTAATAGGAGATGTAGATCCAATAAAGGCAGCATCATTAAAACTTCCTTATTCCGATGAGAGAGTGATACATTTTGGACTAATACCAAGATCGCATCGTTCAATTTTTGTAATTAATGAACTACCCGATCTGCAGGCAAGGATACAGGTGGCATTATTTAACATATTACAGGAAAATGATATACAGATAAGAGGATTTAAGGTAAGGCTTCCCTTAGACATCCAATTTGTATTTACAGCCAATCCAGAAGATTATACAAACAGAGGGTCGATTGTTACTCCATTGAAGGACAGGATTGACAGTCAGATACTAACACATTATCCAAAGACGATAGGAATTTCAAAGCAAATTACAAAGCAGGAGTCAAATCTTGCTGAAGAGCAAGCAAATAATATAACATCGAATGAACTTGTGGAAAATCTTGTTGAGCAGATTGCATTCGAGGCAAGGAAGAGCGAATATATAGATTCCAAAAGCGGTGTTTCGGCAAGGTTACCGATTTCAGCGTATGAAAACCTAATAAGCACAGCCGAAAGAAGGATGATTTTAAGCAATGAAAAAGAAACATTTTTAAGGATTTCTGATATTTACGGAATAATACCTTCTATTACAGGGAAGATTGAACTTGTTTATGAAGGCGAGCAGGAAGGTCCGACTAAGATTGCACATATACTTATAGGCAAATCGATAAGGACATTATTTGCCGACCACTTCCCTTCTCCAGATAAGATAAAGAAAAACCAGACTGCAGGTCCATATCAGACTATCATAAATTGGTTCAGCAAAGGAAATACTATCGACATATTATCAGGTCTTTCAGCTGATGAGTACCAAAAGACTTTAACAAAAGTGCCAGGGTTAAAAGAACTCGTAATGAAATACCAGCCAAAGTCTGGAGGAAAAGATCAGTTATTATTAATGGAGTTTGCATTGCATGGACTTGCGGAATATTCACTACTAAGTAAATTTAAACTAGAATCAGGAGTTCAATTTAAAGATATGCTAAGTTCTATGTTCACGATGACAGGTGAAGAAGATGAGGAAGAGGAGGACCCAGAGGATTTTTATAAATAGAATTGTTACGGCATTTTAATTATATTTGACTCAACCAAACTGAGAAATAGTTAATTTAATGCCTTATACAGGGAAAAAGAAGATACTGATTATAGGTCCCGCATATCCATACAGAGGGGGAAATGCCTTATTTGTTTCCTATGTAGCTGATTCCTTAAAGGAAAAATTTGACGTTAAGATACTGAATTACAAACTACTGTACCCTTCAATATTATTTCCCGGGACAACACAATATGATAAAAGCGCAGTAACAATAAAAAAGGCAGAGAATGAAAGAGTAGTCAATTCTATTAATCCTTTAACCTGGATAAAAGCTGCCATTAAAATAAGGAAAGAGAAACCTGATCTAATTGTATTTGACTGGTGGCATCCATTCTTTAGCTTTTGCCATTTTACCATATCGTATCTAATAAAAAAAGAATACAAAAATAAGATACTTTTTATAACAGAGAATTTCGTATCGCATGAGGGACATTTTATTGATAAAGTACTAACAAGAATAGGGCTTTCAAATGCATCTTCTTTTTTAGCACTTTCAGATAAAGTAGAGAACGAACTTAAAGCGTCGGGTTATAATAAAAAGATTTACCAATCTGAACTTCCTATATATGAGTGCTATAAACCAGGTGATTCGATAGTCAGTACAAAACCAAAATTCGGATATAGCAACGGAAATAAAGTTCTTTTGTTTTTTGGTTATGTAAGAAAATACAAAGGATTGGATATTTTAATAGAAGCATTGCCTGACATTATAAAGGAAATTCCAGAGATCAGGTTATTAATTGTCGGGGAATTTTATGATAATCCAGCTATGTATGTTGAAAGAATAAAAGATCTCGGGATTGAGAAGTATATTAAGATTGTAAATAAGTTTGTCCCAAACGAAGAAGTAGGAGAATATTATTTAGCCTGTGATCTTAATATACTGCCATACAGGAGTGCAACGCAGAGCGGAATACTGAATGTTTCTTACGGATTTCTTAAACCGGTGCTGGTTACAAAAGTGGGGGGATTAACTGAGTTTGTAAATAATGAGCGAACGGGGATTATTATTGAACCAAATTCTCCTTCGGCAATTGTGAAGGGGGTTTTAGATTTCTTTAAGCTTGAGGAGAAAGTCGATTTTTCAGGAAATATCAGGGGTTTTATTAAAGAGAATAAATTTGAAAAATTACCAGAGTTATTTCAGGAGATTATAGAGGAAAGCAGCAAATGATATTAAAAATAGACTGCAGACATTTTCCCGGAGACAGACCCTGCATATATAATAAAAGGGAAGGGATAATGTGCGATAACTGTAATTACTACTCCCCTGTTGGGTTTAAGGTGCTTATTATAAAATTAGAGGCAATAGGAGATGTTCTAAGGACAACCTCTATACTTAATGCAATCAAGAAGAAATACCCAGAATCGCATATAACCTGGTTGACAAAACAAGCCTCGAAAGAGATATTCAGCAATAATCCATTTGTAGACAATTTATTATTTATTGAAGAACCTGATTTGAATTCAAGGCTATCGACAGAAGTGTTTGACTTACTGCTTCATCCTGATTCTTCTCCTACAAGTGCAGGGATAGCTTCTGCTGTCATTGCCAAGGAGAAGAGGGGTTATCTACTGAATAATCTTGGAAAGGTAGTTCCTGTGGATTCCAGAGGCATAGAATGGCTTGAAATGGGTGCATTTGACAAGTTAAAGAAGGCAAATAAGAAAACTTATCAGCAGATAATACATGAGATATTAGGTTTTGAATATGAAAAGGGAGAGATAATAATCAATCTTGATAAAAATGAAATAGAACACAGGGATAAATTCTACAATTCTGAACATTTGGATAATTATAAATACGTAATTGGAATTAATACAGGCGCCAGCCATCGCTGGAGATATAAGCAATGGCGATATGACGGATACGAGGAATTAATTTCAAATTTAAGCAAGAGAAATGACACATGTGTTTTATTATATGGTGGTAGTGAGGAGGAAGAAGCAAATCTGATTCTAAAGACAAAATTCCCAAATGTTATCGATACAGGATGTAATAATAGTTTAAGGGAATTCTTTGCTTTGGCTGACCTTTCCGATATTATGATTACCGGAGATACAATGGCACTTCATGCAGCCACGGCTTTGAAGAAGAAAGTAATCTGTCTATTCGGACCAACCTCTTCGAATGAAATAGAAGATTATGGAAGAATCAGAAAGATTTTTCCTAATATGGATTGTATTATATGTTATAAGCAAGACTGTGATTTTGTACCAAATTGCATGGATTTAATTTCTGCTGAAATGATTCACAGGAAGATACTTGATGCTATGGAGGAGATAGCAAAAGAGAGGTAAATTCAAAG
>JARLHC010000053.1 GCA_031292455.1 Ignavibacteriaceae bacterium | reverse complement strand
CGGTAGTTTGGGAATAGCAATTAGTGAAGCAGCTGAAATTGCCGCTATGAACAAAGATACCAAGTATAGCTTGGGCAGTGTGCTAAATCATGTATTAATGCATCAATCGATAATTGGTGAAGAATCCTTGCTTCAATTTGATATGGCCGATGATTATCCTGATATTATTATAGCTTGCGCTGGCGGAGGAAGTAATTTTGCCGGCTTTACCTTTCCTTTTATCGGCGAAATGCTGAGAGGCGGAAAGAAGGTTAGAGTTATTGCTTCCGAACCGACTGCATGCCCTAGTCTTACAAAAGGTAAATATGCATACGATTTCGGCGATACAGGTAAATTAACCCCATTGGTTAAAATGCATACCCTTGGAAGCGGTTTTATACCCGCAGCTATACATGCAGGCGGTCTGCGCTATCATGGCATGGCTCCATTGGTTAGCCATCTGAAGGAATTGAATATTATCGAAGCCCGTGCAGAAGATCAGCTCGATTGTTTTAAAGCAGGAATTCTCTTTGCAAGGAATGAAGGAATAATTCCTGCCCCTGAGTCCACCCATGCAATCAAATCTGCTATCGATGAGGCTCTCCTCTGCAAACAGGAAGGAGTTTCTAAAACTATTGCATTTAATCTCAGCGGTAATGGACTTCTTGATCTCGGCTCCTATGCTACCTATTTTGCCGGAAATCTCGAGAATACAGAATTCCATGCAAATGAAATGGAAGCTGCCATACTTGAATTACCGGTAGTATAATCCCAATCTGTATATTATAATTAAGGCCCGGATGCCCGGGCTTTAATTTAATTCTCCTCTGATTGAACCTTTTCTTGCATGAGTTGTATTAGCTTATGTAATATAAATTTATAGGAGAATATAATGAGTAAGTTCATTCTTTACGCCTCAATTACCATGATGCTTTTCCTTTCATATTCTATAAATTCATATCCTCGGAAACCGGAAAAAGTATATTCAGTTGTTAAACAAATAAAAACATTTGAATGGTATAAATCTGCCGCTGAACAATGGGGGGAGATAATTAGAAAGGGTCATGCTGACCCCGATGCATGGATGAATTACTTTGTCGCCTGCAGAATGGCAAAAAATATGTTCCCGGATAAATGGGAAAAAGACAAGGGGAAATATCTGGTCGATCCCGATAAAATCGTATCTAAAATGTCCGAAAGTATCCCCAATACTTTTGAATATTATTATGCAAAAGCCAGGAGCAATCATGCGTTCAACGACCAGCAGACTAAGGATATGTTCAAGGCCTATGAACTGGGACCGGATAGACCGGAAATATTGGACGAACTTGTTGCCTATTATGAAATTGAAAGGGATACTGCAAATTCCGGAAAGATTTGCCGTAAATGGTTTGATAGCAGGGATATGTCTCCGGGTATTCTGAATTGGAATTATAATGTGCTCGTGTCCCTCGATTCCAATAGCATCATTATTACTAACGGTGATAACGATACATACCCGGTCTGGATTATGCAGTATGTGCAGAATTTTAGAAAGGACATTACTGTTATGAATATAAATTTATTAATGATCGACAGATACCGCGATAAGCTATTTAGCGAAAATAATATAAAGCATTATCAACCCGATACCTCGGTTAAAAATAGCTTTGATATGATGAAAAGTATCCTGAAACATGTTTATAAGAATTCTAATAATAAAAGTGTTTATTTCTCTTTTACCTTTAATCCAATATTCTACAATGATATTAAAGATAAATTGTATATAACGGGACTGGCATTTAAGTATAGCGAGAAAGACTTTGATAATATGGCATATTTAATAAATAACTATGAAAATAATTGGCTCCTCGATTACATGAAAGCTGATTTTACAAATGACCTTTCTGTTTCTGTTATAAACCAGTTGAATAATAATTACCTCCCCGTTTTTGCTAAATTATATAATCACTATAAATTAAGCGGTAATTCGGAACGCATGGGTTATGTTAAGAATCTGGCAAAAAAAATTGCTGCAAAAGGTGAAACTATGGATTATTATAAATATCTTTTTGTAGAATAATCATTTCCTTATAGGTAAATGAAACTGTTATGCAGTTCCTGAAACCGGATTATAAGAAATTGAGCGATGAAGATTTAATGGCCATGCTTCTTAAAAAGAATCAATTGGCATTTGAAGAATTGTATTTGAGGTATTCAAAAAAATTATTCTCTTATTTCTATCGCATGCTTAATCGCAATAAGGATAAAGCAAAAGATTTTCTGCATGACCTCTTTCTTAAGATTATCGAAAAACCTCAGTTATTTGATCCGGCTCGAAGTTTCTCACCATGGTTTTATTCTCTTGCATTCAATATGTGTAAGAATGAATATAAAAAAATCAAAATAAGAGATGATTATTCTGCTTCTTACGCTTCCTCCGTTAACTCTACAGATAAATTCATTGATGACGATTTGGATCTTAACTCATTTATCCGGGAATTGTACCTTCACCTTGAAGATGTTGATAACGACCACAGATCTGCCTTTTTGCTGAGGTATGGCAATAACTTATCAATCAAAGAAATAGCCGAAACAATGGATTGTCCCGAAGGTACGGTAAAGTCCAGATTGTACTATACTATTAAATATCTTTCTGATAAACTGACAATTTATAAACCTGAAAAAAACATATAATATTATGAACGATCTATTAATCCTTCTGCCTGATTTTGAAACTTTATTAGAGACTAAAAGGTTTTCAGAGTTAACTTCTTCTGAACAATCAACAATATTGAAATTCATGCCAATTGAGCAATATGAAGCCATGAGAATCAATACTGCAAAAATATCTAAAGCATTCAGCATGGAAGATGATTACCTTTTGCCAGACAAGAATCTAAAGGACGATCTTTTAATCCATTTTAATAAGAAAAAAGAAAATGCAACGGTTTTAACTAACCGCATTCTTTTCTTACTCTTAGGATTTAAGATTCCTGCCTACCAGGCTGTAATTGTTTTCCTGGCCCTCCTCTTCTTGTTAAATAAACCGCATATAACTGAAGTGACAAAAATACTTCCCGTTTCCAGGACAGATACTATCTTCGTAGAAAAAATAGCCAATTCTCCGGTCTCTGCTTTACAAAATCAGTATATAAAAAAACATATTCCTTACTCGCACATTAAAAAATCTCCCTCCGCAGTATTAAATCAAAACTATCCTTTATTAGCTAATATAATTACACATTATCAAAGTGAAAAGACTGGACGCACTGTTGAAAGTGACCCTAATCTCTATTGGCAATTGGTATCAACTCAGTTTGAGGGAAATTAAATAAGATAAATGGAATAGTTCAACTCTTCCTTCCTTGGCCATATATAACACAATATTATAAAATTATTTTATTTAACTGTAACTTTGATTATATCAAATATTTAATCAGGCACTTTTATGGCTTCTTATTGTGACTATATTAAAAACTTGGATGAAAATAATATTCATAAGAAATATCATGACACTGAGTATGGCTATCCCCTGCATGATGATAACCTGCTCTTTGAACGACTGTGTCTTGAAATTAATCAGGCAGGATTAAACTGGAATATGATCCTGCAAAAAAAAGATAATTTCCATAAAGCATTCCATAAGTTTAATATTAAGAAAGTAGCTTCTTATAAAGAAAAAGATATTCAACGTCTTCTTTCAGATTCAGGGATAATTAGGAATAGACTTAAAATAACCTCTGTTATTGAGAATGCTAAACGAATACTGACGCTTCAGAAAGAATATGGCTCTTTTGAAAGTTGGCTTAAAAAGAATCACCCCTTGACAAAAGAAGAATGGGTTAAGCTATTTAAGAAACAGTTTAAATTTACAGGCGGGGAAATAGTAAATGAGTTTTTAGTCAGCACCGGCTATATGCCGAATGCCCATGACAAAAACTGCCCGGTATATAAAAGGATATTAAAATTATCTCCCCAATGGATGAAAGATTAATACCTGTGATCTGAGAATTAGTAAGGGCATTTTATTTTTAGTTAATTTTAATTAAGTATAATAGAAGATTTTAAGTGGGTGATATAGTATTCTGGACTATTATGAGAACCGCTGTTGTAATCCCTGCTGTGTGGATCCTTCGGAGCTATATAGATTCTCAGCAGATATGGTGGCTGATTTGCTTCATGAGCATATATGGAATTATAATACACCCCGCTATAATTCATTACAAACTCTTTGAACAAAAGAATAAAGATATAATAGAATCAACTCTCTGTTCATCCTGCAAACACTTTGACAAAACTGCTGTACTTTGCATGAAACATGACAAACACCCGTCTATGGAATTTCTTCCGTGCGAAGGGATCGATTGGGAACCCGGCTATAATCAGGTCGATAGTGATGTTAAAGGAAATTATTCTGATTAGGACTAATCTTTCATAAATTTATCTACTTTTAATTTATACTTTTACTAATTTTGAATTAAATATTTATATCTACGGTGTAATATGATTTCTGAAATAGCCCTTAGAGGATACCACTTCCGCTCCGATGAATTATCGTTAAAGAAAATACAGCTTTATACGTTTGCACTCCTTTTCTCAGCAGGTAATCTGATTTTCCCCTATATCTGTCATTCTGTTCCAAATGGAGGGAAAATTCTGCTTCCTCTGTTTTTCTTTACACTGATTGCTTCTTATAAATTCGGATTCAAAACTGGTTTGTTGACCGCAATCATTTCTCCTATATTGAATAATCTGCTTTTTGGCAATCCTCCTTCTGCAATGCTCTTTGATATAATCTCAAAATCCATATTCCTTGCTATTGCGGCATCATACATTTCCAATAAAACAAAAAAGATATCTGTTCTCTTACTGGCACTTGTAGTTTTATCATATCAGTTTGCAGGGAGCTTGACCCAGTTAATAATAACAGGATCATTTGAACATGTTTATTCTTCATTCCTTATTGGAATTCCTGGAATGGTTCTTCAGATTGTATTTGGCTTTGTAATATTATTATTCTTAAAGGATTATGAATTCAAAAACGATAAATGAGATCCTTGATAAAGTTAAGAATATTGATTTCCATGAAGATTTTGATACAATAGTTGCCATCGCAAGAGGGGGAATTATTCCCGCCGGCCTTATCCAGCAGAAACTGCCGGTAGATATTGAGATGATCTGGCTTAATTTCAGGAATGAAAATCAACAGCCGCAGCATGATGAACCGGTGCTGCTGAAACCAATAAATTTTAATTATATGGATAAAAGAATATTGTTGGTTGATGACAGAAGCCGAACTGGCAAAACATTCAATAAAGGAAAAGAATTACTTAAAGGTGCCCGTTATATTAAAACACTGGTTGTCAATGGCAAGGCAGATTATCCTTTGTTTGATGAAGAATGCTTTACTTTTCCATGGAAAATGGTTTAGCTATGAAATATCTTATCCATATTATTCTGGCCTCCCTTTTTATGATAAACCTGCATGCACAACCCATGATATTAAATGTTTGGAATGGTAAAATACCTGGGGCAATTGATTATCCCGGCTTTAAAGAAGATACCATAAGGATAGAAAATGGAAAGATCAGGATAGCAAGAGTTATCAATCCCACTTTAACAATTTATTTCCCTGATAAAAAAATCTCCAACCATACCGCTGCCATTATATGTCCCGGCGGAGGATATACGCGACTCGCAATGGATAATGAAGGTTCCGGCATTTCAAAATGGCTTAATAAAAATGGAATTATGGCCATTGTGCTTAAATATCGTCTCCCTAATGATACGATAATGACAAACAAAACAATTGGTCCCCTCCAGGATGTACAGGAAGCAATTAGAATTGTACGTCGTCATTCATCGGAATGGAATATTGATCCGGATAAGATTGGAGTTATGGGATTCTCGGCTGGAGGTCATGTTGCTTCCACTCTTTCAACACGATTTAATGAAAAGGTCTATGATTCGGATACAACCAGCGCGCGTCCTGATTTCGCTGTTCTTGGGTATCCTGTAATTACGATGAATGAAATATATACTCATACAGGTTCAAGAAGATATCTTCTTGGTAAATCACCTGACTCATCTCTCGTAAACTATTTTTCAAATGAGCTCCATGTCCTTAATACTACTCCACCTACTTTTATTTTCCAGGCGGAAGATGATAAAACTGTTCCGGTGCAAAATAGCATTGACTATTACACCGCTTTAAAAAATAAGGGTGTTACTGCAGAACTGCATATTTATCCAAAAGGGGGACATGGTTTTGGGCTCGCTTCTCACGGTGGCACTGAATCGACTTGGCCTGAATCCTGTATCAAATGGCTAAAACAAATCGGTATGATTAAATAGAATAAATAAATGTTCCCACCCGGAATAAATCCGGCTTAACATCCTTTTTATAATATTATTATTAACTTTATTCCTTACGGTTGTTTAATAAATTATTCAGATAATGAAGTTTAAAAATCTAGGAAGAGCATTAAGACATAGGAACTATAAGCTGTTTTTTAGCGGCCAGTTGATCTCCCTTATTGGTACTTGGATGCAGAGCCTTGCTATGGGGTGGTTGGTTTACCGGCTTACTAATTCAGCATTTATGCTCGGCCTGATCGGATTCTCAAGTCAAATCCCTACCTTCTTCCTTTCTCCCTTTGCAGGTGTTTTTCTTGACCGGTGGAATAAACATAAGGTAATAATTGTTACACAGATATTGTCCATGGTACAGGCTTTAATCCTTGCCTACCTGGTTCTTTCAGGTACAGTACATATATGGTATCTGGTTCTGCTCAATATTTTTATCGGGATGGTTAATGGTTTTGATATTCCGGCTCGTCAGTCATTTATCGTTGAAATGATCGAAAATAGGGAAGATCTTGGCAATGCTATTGCTCTTAATTCCTCGATGTTTAATGCTGCAAGATTAGTCGGTCCATCAGTAGCCGGCTTATTAATCGCGGCATTGGGTGAAGGAGTCTGCTTCTTAATAAATGGCCTGAGCTATATTGCAGTAATACTTTCTCTGCTGGCTATGCGAATAAATTATGTTAAACATCCTTATGAGGAAAAACATGTTCTG
>JARLHC010000052.1 GCA_031292455.1 Ignavibacteriaceae bacterium | reverse complement strand
GGTATGTCAAAAGCTGCAGAAATTCAAATGACCCGCCACCTTGCTGTCGAATGGGCTCAGTTTGGAATAAGAGTTAACTCCATCGCCCCTTGGTTTATTAGAACGCCTCTCACTGAAGGGCTTCTGAGTAATAAAGAAAAATACGACAGCATCACGGCAAAAACTGCTTTGGCCCGCGTCGGCTTACCCGAAGAAATCTCTTCTCTTGCTGCTTTTCTCGCAATGGATAAAGCATCTTATATTACAGGACAGAATATACTCGTCGACGGCGGCGCTTCAGCTAAAACTTTTTAAGAGAGTGATCCTCTTATTGCTTTTAACAGCTCTTCAGTCTTCTCTTTCATAAGATTAATATTCCTCCTGCTCTCAACATTTAAACGTATTATCGGTTCTGTATTCGATATCCTCAGATTGAACCGCCACTCAGGATACTCAACACTCAATCCGTCAATATGTTCTATCTTTCCATCGGAAAACTTCTTCTCAATTTCTTTAATCTTACCGGCCGGATCGCTGATAGTAGAGTTAATTTCTCCCGAGCATGGATATTTCTGTATCATTTCCTCTACTAATGCTGAAAATGGCTTGTTATCTTCACTCAATAATTGAAGAATTAATAGGAACGGTATCATGCCGCTGTCTGAATATGCATTATCCCGGAAATAATGATGGGCTGACATTTCCCCTCCGTAAATTGCATTCACTTCGCGCATTGTCTTTTTTATAAATGCATGTCCGCTTACGGATTCTACGGCTATTCCTCCGTATTTCTTAACTACATCAAGTGTATTCCATATCAGTCGGGGATCGTGAACTATATGTTCCCCTTTATGGATTTTCAAAATTGATTTGGCTAGCAGGGCGACAATATAATAACCCTCTATAAAATTTCCTTTCTCATCAAAAAAGAAACAACGGTCATAATCGCCGTCCCATGCAACTCCTAAATCTGCTTTATTCTTTAATACAGTATCAATTGTTGCCTGCCGGTTTTCTATCAGTAGCGGATTTGGAACCCCATGAGGGAATTCCGGATCAGGATTATTAAATATTTTTATCATCTTTATCGGGAGCTCATTTTCAATAGCATCAAGGGCAAGCCCTGCACATCCGTTTCCGGCATTTACTACTATTGTATAAGGCTTTATTTTATCGGCACTGTAGAATTTCTTCAGGTTATTGATGAATGCATCCATAATATCTTTCTTTTTAACAAGACCGGGATACTCACTGTTAGTGCCTAAATTATCAGTAAGAATAAATTTCTCAATTTCATTTAAGCCTGTATCATACCCAACTGGTACCGAATGCTTTTTTACAAATTTCATTCCGTTATATTCTGGGGGGTTATGGCTTGCAGTAATCATAATTCCGCCGTCAGTCTCCAGCGCAGATGTTGCATAGTATATCATTTCTGTTCCGCATAAACCGATATCGGTAACATCTGCCCCTGCATCGGTTAAGCCTTTAATCAGTGAATCTGATAATGCTTCGGATGATTTCCTTACATCATGTCCTACTACTATTGTCTCTGCTTTTAATAGTTTAACAAATGCTTTCCCAATTTTATAGGCCATTTCAGGGTTTAATTCAGATGGTACCTTTCCTCTTAAATCATAGGCCTTGAATGCGTTTAGTCTGTCCATTTAATCTCCGGGAATTAAGTAGTTAAAAAAATCGTGGAATTTTAACTGAATTTCTTTATATAATTAAATATTATACTTTTGCCTCCTGCAAAATAAGTGTTAAATTTAAGGAAAATAATGAGAAAAATAATTTATTAGAGCACTAATTTTTCAATAGACTTTTTACTTATAACTGTTTATGTTTACACCGATTAATATCATAAAGGATGGAACTATCGAAAACACTGATACAATCAAATGGCACTTCGCTAAATGCAATAATTCCAAATGTAATTCAATCTTTTTAGTTAATCCGGATGAAACCCCGGGTGACTTAGGATTTATTTGTCCAACTTGCAGTACTAAAACTACAACTTCTCATATTGTACAGTGTTCAAGCTGCAAAACAATATTGAATTTTGTTCGTGCTGCACCAAATGAAGAAAAGGTAGTATTTAATGTTCCCAAATGTTCTCACTGCGTTGGCACTGTTGAAGATGAATGGGAAATCGAACCTCTTTATCAGTCGGATTCTTATATCTGAGAGCTTGGATTACGTATTTAATTAATTTTTCTGTGAGAATATACCGCGTAGTATATATTCTTTCTTGTTAGGTTAAACCCAATTGGATATTTCATCTTTCACAACTCACCCTTAACTTATATCTCCATGAAACAAACAAAATCAATTTCCCTGCTCTTAATTTTATTTGCTAATCTTTCTTTTTCACAACATATTTATAACGGCATTAACCTGGATACAGTTAAAGCATTACGCTTTGATACAGGGAAAATGTGGGCTTTTGACTTTCCCCCAACTGATTATTTTGACAAGACGTATAACTTTGACCCTTCTCAGGAATGGCTTGATGCTGTTAGACTGTCTGCTTTAAGGTTCGGGCAGGGATGCTCTGCTTCATTTATCTCGGAGGATGGATTAATCCTGACCAATTACCATTGCTCATATAATCAATTGGATAGCTTGCAAAAAAAAGGGGAAGATATTCTTAAAAACGGTTTTACTGCTGCCACCCTGGAAGATGAAAGAGTTAGCCCGGGCCTCTATGTGGATCAGCTCGTTTCGATAAAAGATGTAACCAAAGATGTTATTGATGCTGTAAATTCAGGCCAGACAATCGAAGATAAAAACCTTAAGAAGAATCAGAAAATAAAAGAATTAACAAATAATCATGGAGATAGTTCCTCCGTGCTTAGGGTAATTCCTTTGTACAATGGCGGCAGGTTTTCCCTCTATACATACAAAAGATACAGGGATATTCGTCTTGTCCTCGTTCCTGAATATGAACTTGGACTTTATGGCGGAGATCCCGATAATTATACTTATCCCCGCTACTCCCTGGATTTTACAATTTGGAGAGCTTATGACGATAATGGGAAACCTTTAAAAGTAAAAAATTATTTCAAATGGAGCACTAATGGTGCCGATGATAATGAGCCGATTTTCGTTATCGGGAATCCCGGACAAACTAGTAAATTAAAAACTGTTGCGCAGCTCAATTATATGAAAGACTTTTCCTACGATTATAGCTCCATTGCATATAAAGAATTAATGGATATTTACCAGGAGTTTATAAATGAGAAGTACGGTGATTTTAATGATTATTTTACTAAGTTTTTTAGCGCTTCCAATAGCGTAAAAAGATACGAGGGGATTCTAAGAGGTCTAAGGAATCCATATTACATGGCAAGAAAACAGGACTTTGAAAAATCGTTCAGATCAAAAGTAAAGGCAGACACCGAACTAAATACTAAGTATGGTTCCATGTGGGATAATATTGAAATGACACGTAGTGAAATGCGGAAGATAATTAATGAAAGAATTGCATTTGGCCGCAGTGAACCATGGACTTCAAAGTATTTAAAGATTGCTTCGGATCTGGTAGAGTTCGCCAGGCAAATGAAACTCCCTGAGGATAAAAGAAAAGCTAAATATAAAGGGAATTTCTTTGAGACAGCTGCCGATTCAATATATCCCGCTAAATTTGATGTTGAACTTGAAGCAAGGAAACTCCGCATTACTGATTTGCTCTTAAGAAAATATATGGGGAGCAGTAATGAAATTGTTAGAAATCTTTTTGGAGATAAATCGGGGAATGAGGCAGCAGAATATTTAATAGATAAATTGCAAATAAGAACAAAAGAACAGGTCGCAGCACTTATTAAAAAAGGTAGCGATGCAATCCTTGAATCAAATGATCCCTTGATCTCTTTTATTCTAAAAACTAATGACCGTTTCAATGAAATAACAAAGCAGGAAAAAGAAATAAATGAAACGGAATCTGTCTATACCGATATGCTTGGACAGGCATTGTACGCAGTATATGGCACTTCCATTCCTCCTGACGGCAGTGGTACGTTACGCATCGGTGACGGAATGCTTAAAGGCTATAGCTACAATGGTACACTTGCGCCGACCCACACAACATTTTATGGGCTATATGATCGGTACAATTCTTTCGGAAAAAATACTCCCTGGGATTTACCTGAAAAATGGGTACATCCTCCCAAAGATTTTGTCTTATCAACTCCTTTTACTCAGGTCAGCACTCATGATATAGTTGGTGGAAGTTCGGGAAGTCCTGTTATAAATGAAAAAAGAGAACTTGTAGGTTTGGCTTTTGACGGGAATATCGATAGTAACTCTGGCTATTTTATTTATGACACTGAAGAGAATAGAATGGTTTCTGTTTGCTCTCAGGCTATTCTGGAAGCGATATCGCATATATATAGATCTGAGCGGATCACAAATGAAATTAAATACGGGAGAATTCAATAATCTCGCGGTTGAAACTCTCAGCATATTTATATACATTGAATTTTAGATAGAGCCTGATGACGGCAGTATTTATTTGAATATTATTGATAGGTGTGCATAAGTGAATATTCTTATGGTTTATCCTCTGTATCCCGATACTTTCTGGAGCTTTAAACATGCCCTCAAATTTGTATCCAAGAAAGCAAGCTTCCCCCCTTTAGGTTTATTAACTGTTGCCTCGCTGCTTCCCAAAGAATGGAATAAAAAACTAATTGATAAAAATGTAAATGAAGTGACGGATAAGGATATTATCTGGGCAGATTATGTTTTTATCTCTGCTATGTCTATTCAAAGCGAATCAGCAGACCGCATTGTCAGCAGATGCAATAAACTGAATACCAAAATTGTTGCAGGTGGTCCGCTCTTTACTAGTAACCCTGAAAAATATGATAACGTTGACTACCTGGTACTCAATGAGGCTGAAATTACATTACCGCAGTTTTTAAGTGATCTTGAAAAAGGAATTCCGAAACATAAATATACATCCGATGAGTTTGTTGATGTTGAAGTTACCCCATTACCTAGCTGGGAACTATTGTCTTTGAAAAATTATACGTCAATGAACCTTCAGTATTCCCGCGGCTGTCCGTTTGACTGCGACTTTTGCGATATAACTGTTCTGTATGGTAGAAAACCTAGGACTAAATCAAAAGCTCAGGTACTTGCTGAATTGGATGCCTTATATTTTGCAGGCTGGAGGGGTCCTGTTTTCTTTGTTGACGATAATTTTATCGGTAATAAAGGAAAGCTGAAAAGGGAAATCCTGCCGGCTATTGCCGGGTGGATGGTTAAACGAAAGAAACCTTTCTATCTGAATACAGAAGCCTCTATTAACTTGGCTGACGATGAACCCCTCATGGATCTGATGGTTAAAGCAGGATTTGAAGCTGTGTTTATTGGCATAGAATCCCCTAATGAAGAGAGCTTGGTTGAATGCAATAAAACTCAGAATAGGAATCGTGATCTGATATCAAGTATAAAAAAAATTCAACACTTTGGACTTGAAGTTCAGGGTGGGTTTATAGTCGGGTTTGATAATGATCCCCCGGCGATATTCAAGAAACTTACCAGTTTTATTCAGGAAAGCGGTATTGTAACAGCAATGGTGGGAATATTAAATGCGCCAAGGGGGACAAAACTGCATAAAAGAATGCAGGATGAAGGAAGAATGCTCAAAGATTTTACAGGGAGTAATACGGATTTCTCTATCAACTTTATTCCGAAGATGAAATGGGATGAGCTTTTGAGCGGCTATAAAAATATTCTTAATACTATTTATTCCCCTAAGCATTATTATGAGCGGGTTATGCTTTTTTTAAAAGATTATAAACCAGTGAAGAAAAGTTTTTATTTTAATTTCGGTTATATGGTTGCATTATTTAAGTCCATGGTTAAACTGGGAATGATTGGCGAAGAAAGGATTTACTATTGGAAATTATTCTTTTGGTCATTGTTCCGCAAACCACAGTTGTTTTCTTTAGCTATCCTGTTTTCTATCTATGGATATCATTTCAGAAAAATATCGCATAGCTATTAAATAAATTGGTTCGGAAGATCAATTTATTTTCCACCTTCATTTAAGATGACTTAATCCGTAATTTTATTCCTAAAATTTCTGAGCATTTAATGGCAAGAGTTAAATATTTCCTTTTTTTCTTAATAGTCTCTGTTTATCTCACCGGCTGTTCCACCACCTTGCAGATAGAAGAGAAGCTCCCGTACGTTCCCGAAGGAGTTAAACTTGACACCGTTAAAGCGGGAAGATTTGATACCGGAAAAATGTGGACGTTTGAGTACCCCCCGATAGATTATTTCAAAGAAGAATATAATTTTGCCCCTTCAAAGGATTGGCTTGACCATGCACGCCTTTCAGCCTTACGCTTCTCTACTTACTGTTCTGCCTCTTTTATTTCAGCCGATGGATTAGTCATGACAAACGATCACTGCGGTAGGGAAAGCGCTACCGATGTAACAGGTAAAGGGGAAGAAATAAATGACGACGGGTTCTATGCCCCGACTCTTAAGGATGAAAGGAAGGTCGACGGCTTATTTGTTGACCAGCTTGTCCTTATTAAAGATGTAACTGATGAGGTCCGGAATGAAATTGATAAAGCCAGCTCATATGAAAATAAAAATAGACGTGAAGATGATGTAATAAAAGAAATAAAAGAAAGGGAAGAAAAAAACACAGGTTATATCGTAGAGATAACTTCATTATATAACGGGGGAAAATATTCACTATATGGATATAAAAGATATGATGATGTCCGTCTTGTATTCATTCCGGAATCGCAGCTAGGTTACTTCGGCGGGGACTATGATAACTTTACATATCCGCGTTTTAACCTCGACTGCTCATTTTTCAGGGTCTATGAAAATGATAAACCTCTTGAAACTAAGAATTATTTAAAATGGAATAATGAAGGGGCTAAGGATGGCGAGGCTGTATTTGCAGTCGGCAACCCTGGAAGCTCCAATAGGCTTAATACAATTGCCCAGCTTGAATATGCAAGGGACTATCAGTACCCCCAGATGGTTGAATTCTACAGCAATATGGTCCAGGTTTTTACACATCTTATTGAAATAAAACCTGAAAAAAAAGATGAGTTAACAGACGAATTGCTGAAATATTCTAATTCCCTTAAAGCTGTAAAAGGTTATCTGAAGGGTTTGCAGGATCCGATTCTGATGCAGAAGAAAAGAGTTTTTGAAAATACTTTCCGTGCTGCAGTAAATAAAGATGAAAAACTTAAAAAGATATATGGAAATATCTGGGACGAAATCGCATCGATTAGGAAAAAGATGTCGGGTGTTTCAAAGGAACTGGATATTTATTTATTAAACCCACTTTCCTCATCTGAATATTTTCTCATAGCACAGGAGATATTGAATATCGCAGATCAGCTGAATCTTCCTGAAACTGAACGATCGGAAGATTATAAAGGGGAAATGTTGGATAGTACTATTCTGAACCTGGTACCCCCTGATTTTGATAAAGAAAAAAACCGCGGGCAATTAATAGAACAGATAAGGAATATTTATAGCATATCTGGCAGAAATAATGAATATGTTAAATATCTGACCGACGGAAAGGATCCGGAACAAGCTGCAGATTATATCCTTTCTCGTTCTATTTTAACCGATGAAACGAAAATAAAGGATCTTATTAAAGAGGGAACCGATGCGGTTTATAATTCGGACGACCCGTTTATTACATATATATTAAAAACAGAGAAAAGACAAAGAGCTTTACAGAGAGAATTGAATGAGATGATGTCGGAAGAAGCAATTTATAACAATCAGCTTGGCAGAGCCCTGTATGATATATATGGAACATCAATTCCTCCGGATGCAACATTCACTTTAAGAATATCAGATGGTGTTGTAAAAGGATATCATTATAACGGAACTATCGCACCTGCATTTACTACATTTAATGGACTATACGACCGGTTTTATTCATTCAATGAAAAATCACCTTGGGATCTGCCTGACAGATGGCTGAATCCTCCGGCTGATTTTGACCTGTCGGTTCCATTTGATTTTTGTGCTACAAATGATATTATAGGCGGAAATTCAGGCAGCCCTGTTATAAATATAAAGGGTGAGGCTGTGGGACTTGCATTCGATGGGAATATGGAAAGCCTTCCGGGGGATTTCATATACAATCCGGAAAATAACCGGATGATTTGCGTTCACCCTAAAGCAATTACCGAATCTTTAAAAAAAATATATAATGCAGGGAGGCTTGCAAAAGAAATTATTGACGGGAAGATTGATTAAAGGAAATATTGTCCCATAATGTGGACTGAAAAGTATTTTGCATATGTGTTGGTGAAGGTGAACCCGTAATCTACTCCTGCACCGATCCTGAAGCCGGAAGGAGCACTAAATCTTAAATCAATTCCGGCATCTACTGAAATCACTACTCCATAATCAATATAATCAGTTCCGCTGAAAATGCGGTCATTAAGTACTAATAATCCCAAACCTTCATCAAGATAATAACTGCCCGAAAAATCCTGTGTCGTTAATCCCTTAAGACTTATTCCCTTAATAAAAGGGTTATATATATTTGTTGTGTTGGGAAGTATCTGGTTATAATCTGCAGCATATAGAAAACTTAACCGCAGAGAGAATGAATTGAATAATACTGG
>JARLHC010000051.1 GCA_031292455.1 Ignavibacteriaceae bacterium | reverse complement strand
TCCTTTAAAGCATTCCTGAAGATGGAAAGGCACTGGGTAATAAATTTCGTTCCCTATTCCGCTCTCTGAAAGATACTTCCGCAATTCGTCTCTCTTCTCCGCTCTGATTATATACTGATTATATATATGATAATTTTTAACCCCTGCCTGTTTATAAACTGCTCCGGGTAACAGGATTTTATTATGCTGATCAAATTTTAACTTCCCTTCTCCCTCGGCAAGCCCTGCTTTAATAAACAGACTTGTATATTCAGCAGCATTCTGCCTTCTTTTTTCCGACCAGGAATTAAGATGTGGAAGTTTAACATTTAAAACTGCCGCCTGAATTGCATCTAGTCTGAAGTTACCCCCTATTATCTTATGATAATATTTGGGATAACCTCCATGAACACGGAGAATATTTAATTTTTCACCTAATGCTTTATCATTTGTTGTTACTAATCCGCCGTCACCAAAACATCCTAAATTCTTGCTTGGGAAAAATGAAAAACAACCAATGTCACCAATGGTTCCTACACATCTCCCGTCTTTATATTGAGCTCCGATTGCCTGGGCTGCGTCTTCTATAACTTTCAGGTTATGTCTCCCGGCTATTTCCATTATCTCATTCATAGCGGCACTTTGTCCGTAAAGGTGGACTGGTATGATCGCTTTTGTCTTGGATGTAATCTTTTCCTCAATTTCTTTCGGTTCAATATTGAATGTAACAGGATCAATATCAACTAATACAGGAACTCCGTTTAATCTTGCAATTGTTCCTGCTGTAGCAAAAAAAGAATAAGTAGGAACAATCACCTCGTCCCCGGGTTTCAAATCTATTGCCATCAGGGCAATTAATAAAGCATCCGTTCCGGAAGAAACTCCTAATGAATATTTGCATCCAAGATATTCATTGAATGCCTTTTCCATTTTTTCTACTTCAGGCCCTAATATAAAATACTGGGATTCAGCAATTTTTATAAGGGCTTCATCAAGCTCTTTCTTTAATGATTTATATTGTAATTTTAAATCCAGCAAAGGAACTGTCATATTTTCTCCAATATTATTTTGTTTAACTTAAACCCGCTGTCAGACCTTTATGTAAAGAATAAATCTTCCTTACTTTCCTTAAATAATTTTGCTTTAAGATCTTTGGCCGATACAATGGGATTTTCAACCTTCCAGTCAATATTTAACTGGGGGTCATTATATAAAATAGTCCTTTCATTTTCTTTAAAATAAAAGTTGGTGCATTTGTACTTGAATATGGCTTCTTCAGATAAAACTGAAAATCCATGGGCAAATCCTACTGGTATCCAGACTTGCAGATGATTCTCTCCGGAGAGTTCAATAGAATAATATTTACCAAATGTCGGCGAATCGGCTCTTAAATCTACTGCAACATCCAGAACTTTACCGTAAAGTACATCGCATAACTTACCCTGCGCTTTATTTCCATTCTGATAATGAAGCCCGCGGACAGTGTCTTTCCTGGATTTCGAAACATTATCCTGCACAAAATTCACTTCCAGTTTATTTTCCAGAAATTGGTTTTTGTTAAAGGATTCGTAAAAGTAACCTCTCTGGTCTTCAAAGACAACTGGTTTTACTATTAAAAGTCCTTCAATGGGAGTTTTTATTATTTCCATTAATCTTTAATGCACCTTTCCAAATAATCCCTGTACAGGGACTTTGGGATAGAATTAATAAGTGATTCCAATTCCTGTTTATTAATAAATTTCATCGTATATGCAATTTCTTCAATGCAGGCTACTTTCAATCCCTGCCTCTCTTCTATAACTCCAAAAAAATTGGCAGCCTGTAGCAATGCTTCGGGCGTCCCTGTATCTAACCATGCTATGCCGCGGCTTATTCTTTGAACCTTAAGCTCCTTCCTCCTGAGATATTCTTTATTAACATCCGTTATTTCAAGTTCTCCTCGGGCCGAAGGCTTAAGATTTTTCGAAATATTAACAACCTCATGATTATAAATATATAACCCCGGCACCGCAAAGTTTGATCTTGGTTTGCTCGGCTTTTCTTCAATTGAAATTGCATTCCCATCTTTATCAAACTCTACTATTCCATACCTTTCCGGATCATGTACACGGTATCCGAAAATTGTTGCTCCGGTATTTTTAAGGATCGCATTATATATAAAGTCGAGTTGGCCGTAAAAAATATTATCCCCTAATATCAGCGTAACATTATCATTATCAATAAACTTTTCTCCAATAATAAATGCTTCAGCAATTCCGTTAGGTGCATCCTGAACTGCATATTGAATATTTAAACCGATCTGCTTTCCATCATTAAATAGCTGCTTGTAGAAAGGAATAGTCTCATCATTAGATATAATAAGTATATCCCTTATCCCCGAAAGCATCAAAATTGAAAGAGGATAATAGATCAGCGGTTTATCATAAATAGCCGTAAGCTGTTTACTGTATATCTTGGTGATTGGGTATAGCCGGGAACCGGATCCTCCCGCAAGTATGATACCTTTCATTTAATTATCCTTTTACGATACTATCCTGGGAAAATCCTCTTTTGCCGAAGGCATTCCTCGTATCGATGATTAACTTTGCATTATCTGCAATTAATTTATAATTATAGTCGGTATGATC
>JARLHC010000050.1 GCA_031292455.1 Ignavibacteriaceae bacterium | reverse complement strand
GTGTCCTTTATATTTTTGTTGTTTGATTATAATAAATTTATCAAAGGACACTCTCTTTTTTTATCTTACCTGTTACTCTTACAATTATACTATTTCGTTAAACTAACTAATTGCTTTCTTTTAAACATAGCTTCTATAGTATGGGATTTATTTTTTTTGCAGGGAGTGTCAGTCATCAGAAAGTCCGAGGCGTTTGGCGTGAGCGACAAGACGGGCGTCCACCATAAATATTACGTCTTCGGCGATATTGGTGGCATGATCTGCGAGACGTTCAATATGGCGGGATAGAATCAGGAGGTGGGCGCCGGGTTTTATATACTCTATTGATTCTGCCATTTTGTCAGTAAGGAAGTCGAATATCTTTTTATTCATTTCATCTACAAAATCGTCTTTCTTAATAATTGTTTTTGCAAGCTGCGAGTCACCGTGGATAAAGGAGTACATTGCTTCTTTCAACATTGCATTGGCTATTTTACCCATAACCAGAATTTCCGAATCGGCAATGAGGTTTCCGTAATTAATTGATTTCCGTACCCTCTGGGAAATATTCACTGCAATATCACCGCAACGTTCGAGCTGGTTGGTTACCATAATAGATGTCTTAATAAATCTAAGGTCGGTAGCGACGGGCTGAAAGAGAGCGAGGAGGTTTTCGGTAAGAGTCTGGATAAGATTGTCGTATGCATCAATTTCCCTTTCTGTTGCCTTTATTACCTCACGCAGATCTTCATTATTGGATTCCAATGCCTGGAATGCAGTACTGATCTGGTCGTCGACCATAGTTGCCATTTTAATAATATGGTCTTTCAGGGAATTGAGTTCATTAATAAAATGTCTTTGCATACAAACTCCTTTTACAATTAACCGAACCTGCCGGTAATATAATCCTCGGTTTGCTTCTTAGCAGGATTTAAGAAGATCTGCTTTGTTATATCATATTCTATCAACTCACCGAGGTAGAAAAATGCAGTGCGGTCACTTACGCGAGCGGCCTGCTGCATATTGTGGGTAACTATAACGATAGTATAATCTTTTTTCAATTCAAAAATGAGAGATTCAATCTTTGATGTTGAGACGGGGTCAAGCGCACTTGCGGGTTCATCCATAAGAATAACTTCAGGTTCGACTGCAAGTGTGCGGGCGATACAGAGCCGCTGCTGCTGTCCTCCCGATATATTAGCGCCCGAATCATCCAGATTATCTTTAACCTCATCCCACAGGGCTGCCTGCTTAAGACACTTTTCAACAATGAGGGAAATTTCTTTTTTGTTATGAACTCCGTTCAACCTTAATCCTGCGGCAACATTATTAAATATAGACATTGAAGGGAAAGGGTTAGGTTTCTGGAAAACCATCCCTACCCTTCTTCTTAGAAGGACGGGATCATTTTTAGATAAATCCTCGCCGTCGAGCATAATTGATCCGGTTATAGTACCGCCGACAACTTCGTGCATACGGTTAAGGCACCTGATGAATGTAGATTTGCCACAGCCTGAAGGGCCGATAATAGCAACGACCTGATTAGACGGGATATCCATAGTGATATTATGGAGGACTTTATTTTTGCCATAAAATGCATCCAGGTTCTTTACCGATATTTTTATGTCATTCTGCGGCATAGGATCTAATCCGATTTATATTTTGAGCGGGTGACAAATCTAAACAGGAGACTGAGGACCGAGATTAAAATAATGAGGACGAGGGCGGCTGTCCATGCCTGCTGGTTCCAATCTTCAAAGGGGGACTTTGAATAGTCGTATATATAGACAGTAAGAGAAGCGATTGGCTGCATAATCTTAGTAGACCAGAAGCGATTGCCGAGGGCGGTAAAGAGGAGAGGAGCAGTTTCACCTGCTGCACGTGACAATCCCAGTAAAACTCCAGTAGCTATCCCCTTCCATGCAGTACGCAGGACGATAGCTATTGTAGTTTTCCATTTGGGGATACCGAGAGCCAATCCTGCTTCGCGCAATGAATGGGGAACGAGTTTTATCATTTCCTCAGTGGTTCGGGTTATAGTAGGAATCATTAATATTCCGAGGGCGATACCTCCCGCCAATGCAGAGAAGTGCTTCATAGGAATAACAACCATAGTATAGGCAACAACACCGACAACGATCGAGGGGACGCCGCTAAGGACATCGGTAAGGAACCTAACCATAAACCCGAATTTGTTTTTACCGAACTCAGACAAATACGTGCCGGTCATAATACCGACCGGGATGCCGATGGCTCCTCCTATACCGATAAGAATTAATGTTCCTACGATCGCATTGGCCATCCCGCCGCCAGGTTCGCCAACAGGTTTAGGCATAGCAATAAAGAAATTAAGATTGAGATAAGCGATGCCTTTAGAGAGTGTATAGTAGAAAATCAGAAAGAGAGGAATGACCGCGGCGAGGGCGGCAATGACAGTAAGGGACATCATAATGACGTTAGTTGTTTTTTTCCTATACAGGAAATAATTACGGTGTTTCATGCTGCTGACCATTTCCTGCTCATACTCCAGACAAGAATCCGGGCAAAGGCATTTATAATAATTGTGATAATAAAGAGGACCAATGCCAATTCGATTAAGGAGCTAAGATACATCTGCGAGGTGGCTTCGGTAAATTCATTAGCGATTACGCTTGCCATAGTATAGGAAGGGTCAAACAAAGAAGTGGAGATAAGACTTCTATTGCCGATAACCATAGTGACTGCCATAGTTTCACCTATTGCGCGGCCGAGTCCCAGCATTGATGCGCCGAGTATCCCAGATTTTGCATCTTTAAGGACAATGAGAGTGGACTGCCATTTAGTTGCGCCGAGGGCTAATGCCGCTTCCCTCCGGGAGCGGGGAACTGCTTTCAATACATCGCGGGAGATAGAAGAGATAATAGGGAGAAGCATTATTGTTAATATCATAACAGCGGCGAGCATACCGAATCCATAGGGTGCACCGCGGAAGAAGGGGAGATATCCGAACTTATCGGCCAGCCAGGGCTCGAAACTATTCCGCAGCCAGGGGACTAAAACAAATATGCCCCACAAACCATAGATAACACTCGGGATGCCAGCCAATAATTCAACCAGAAAGGAGACAGGTTTTTCAAGCCAGGAAGGGGCAACTTCTGCAAGGAATATAGCAACGCCAATACTTAAGGGAACAGCGATAAGGAGGGAAAGAATGGAAGAGACAACCGTTCCATAAATAATAGGCAAGGCGCCGTAGACCTCCTGAACAGGATCCCAAGAGGAATTAAACAGGAAGCTGAAGCCGAATTTCTGAATGGAGATTTTAGAGCCAAGATACATTTCATAGCCCATGAGGATGACGAGGAGGAAGACGGATACTGCAAAGAGCAGGGTAAGCTTCTCAAATATCAGGTCGCCGATGTTTTGGGAAAAATGGTTATTTAATCTTTTTACCATTTGCCGTAATCAAGTTGATTTTATTATTACAAAGTTTAATAATCGATGCGGGGAGGGGGACATAATACAAACCAGCCGCGAGTGCCTGTCCCCTGCTCATAGCCCATTTGAGGAAATTAACGAGGGCTTTAGCTTTAGTTTCATTTTTCATATTCTGATAGACAAGGAGCCAGGTGAAACCGGATATAGGATAGGAACCCTTTCCGGGGGGATCGGTGATAGAGACACGCAAATCCGAGGGCATATTTACCGAAGCAGCCATTGCAGCAGCGGATACAGAGGAGAAAGTGGGCTCGATAAAATATCCCGACTGGTTTTTGATATCTGCATAGGGGATATTATTTTTAATTGCATAAGCCAGCTCAACATAGCCGACCGATCCTTCGGTCTGCTTAACAAGTCCGGCTACGCCGTCATTGCCTTTACCACCCAGACCGACAGGCCAGTTAACAGAGGTACCGCGTCCTATTTTAGAGGCCCATTCACTGCTGATTTTAGATAGATAGTCGGTAAAAATGAAAGTAGTTCCGCTGCCATCGGAGCGGTGGGCGACAAGGACAGCCCTATGGGGGAGGTTCGATTCAGGATTAAGGTTTTTGATGTAGGGATCGTCCCACATAGTTATTCTTCCTATATAAATATCTGAAAGTGCTCGGCTATCCAGATTAAGTCCTTTACCGAGTCCGGGGATATGGTAGCAGACCACAACGGCCCCCATAACAGTGGGGATATGGAGGATACCGGTGCCCTGTTTAGACTTTGCATCGGAGAGCTGGCGGTCGGTCATCGGGCCATCAGAAGCGCCGAAATCAACCGTTCCTTCGATAATCTGCCTAATCCCTCCCCCACTGCCGATCGGCTGATAATTTATCTGAATGCCGGTTGTGTTCCTGTACTCATCAAACCATTTGGAGTAGATCACAGCGGGGAAAGTGGCCCCTGTACCCACCAACTGAACCTGCGCATGTGTTAACAGAGAGAATAAAGGAATGAGCAAACTGAGTCTATAAAATATATTCATAGGAGCTATTGCTCTAATTTGTTAATAAATTGAATGGTTATAATTAAGCATTACATTATTAATGAAGTGTGACCGGACTGTTAATAAATTGTTAATAAGTCATAGAAACATCAGAAAGGAGGGTGTGCGCGGGGATATGGATTAAATCACATAGCCGGGGGTTAACATTTAGCGAGATGGAAAGGAACTGATACGTTACAATGGGACATTGAATTAATGTTTGAAGTGCCGTATACCAGTAAATATGAGATTTATGCCGAGTTCATCGGCTCGGGCGATAACATGCTTATCTCTTATTGAACCGCCGGGCTGAACAAGGATCTTAATACCGGCCTTAAAGGCAGCATCGACATTATCCTCAAAGGGGAAGAAGGCATCAGAGACCAAGACTATATAGTGGCCATTAGGGGATTCAACATCGAAATTATAGCGGGCTTTATTCAGAGCGAGGTTTATAGAATCGAGCCGGTTAGGCTGTCCGGAGCCCATACCCAGAAGCTGGAAAGTACCATCCTGACGCTTCTGTACGACAGCAATTGCATTGGATTTAATCTGTCTTACAGCGACCAGGCCGAACTTAATAATATCGGAATATTCGGCAACGTTAAATAATTTCTTAGTCATCAGGTTCATATAAGAAAAGAGCTGGGAGTCTTTTGCCTGAACCAGAGCGAGTCCGTTAGTGATCCTGATTTCATTTGAAGAAGAGAGCATATCGGGGCGCCATTCCACAATGCGGAGGTTCTTCTGAGTATTCAATATTTTAAGTGCATCGGCGTTAAAGGAAGGAGCGGCGATTATCTCAATAAACCGACGTTTTGATTTATCGGGATCGTCATAGCCGAGGAAAGAGATGGTATCTACTGATACCGGGACATTAAATGCGACAATCCCTCCGAATGCAGAAATAGGGTCGCCAGCCCAGGCTAATTCAAATACTTTCTTCTGGTTATCACCTGAGGCCATACCGCAGGGGTTGCTATGTTTTACTATAACGCACGACTGTCTTCTTAATCCGGATACAGATTCAACAGCGGCCTGCAAGTCGAGTATATTGTTATAGGAGAGTCCGATACCGTTCAATACATTTATGTTATAGAGGGAAGAAGCAGAGCCGGCGACCTTATAAAATTTTGCCGGCTGATGGGGGTTCTCGCCATATCTAAGATCTTTACCCGAAGTAAGGGAAATCCTCAAGCTTGAATTACCGCAATGCTGATCCATTGCCTGAGCGATCATGGAATCATAATCGGCGGTAAGGTTAAAGGCCTTTGCCATCAGTTTTTTTCTTGTTTTCAAAGAGAGGGAGCCATTAAGAGAGTTCAGTTCACTGATCAACTCAGGATAATCATCCGGATCAGTTACAGGGGCGACATACATAAAATTCTTAGCGGCAGAGCGGATTGCGGCAGAGCCGCCTATATCTATATGTTCAATTAAAGTTCCGAGATCAGCATTTTCATCTTTATACTTTTTGAAATCGTATAAATTGCAGACAACCATATCGATCGGCAGGATATGAAGATTAGCAGCTTCGTCCTTATCGCGAACGCGATCAAACAGGATAGCGGATTCTATTTCAAATGAGATAGATTTCATTCTTCCGCCGAAAGCTTCGGGTTTACCTGTGATTTTACTAATCTCAGTAAAGGGAATGCCGGCTTCCGAGAGGCACTTCCCTGTTCCGCCTGTTGATATCAATTCGCAGTTATGAGCATGGAGGCATTTAGCCAGACCGAGCAAGCCGCGCTTGTCGTTAACGCTCAGAAGTACCCTATTTATTTTCACATTATCCGGCATGTTTAAGAACCCTTTTACGTATAGAAGTATAGATAAGAAAAGTAACGGGAATTGACAAATAGGAAATGAGGGTAGCAAATGCGGCGCCGTTTATACCCCAGCTTTTAATTAAGAAGAGATTCAAGATTATATTCAGAACTGCGCTTGAGAGTGTCATGACGAAATTTATAATATTAAGGTTTTCGGAGAGCAGATACTGGCTAAGAGCGACAGCCAGGAATATACCGATACCGGCCCATATATGGATCTGCAGGGCTCCTGCCGCAGGGAGATACCCCTGTCCGAATATTATTCTGACAAGGGGTCTTGCCAGGATTGATATCGGAACAGCGAGGGAAGCGGCCAGGATAAACATAAGCCAATAGAGATTATGCAATCGTCTTTTATATAAAGGAGGATCATTTTTAGCATTAACTATTGCGGGAAAGACAGAGGCACAAATAAGCACAGGGATAAAATACCAGATCTCAGATATCTTAACCGCGGCGGCATAGAGTCCGACCTGTTTTTCCCCGAGGATATTACCAATCATTACCTGATCGATTTTCATATAGATTGAAATAGCGGCGCCGGAGAGCATCAGAGGCCAGGAGTCCTTAAATATCGAACGTGCCAGAGACCAGTTTATAGTCCAATTCCTGATTTTTAATCCAAACTGGCGGTAGGCGATAACGAGGCCGAAGCCCATCCATATCGTATCGAGGACATAGACGAGCATTATCCAGAAAACGCTCATTCCGGAAAGTATTGCCAATACTTTTAATACGGAAGATATGGCCATAGAAATCAATTGAACTTTAATAACCTTTTTAGCTAAAACCTTTGCCTGGAAGAAGAGTGTTATAACACTGGATGCCTGCAGAATGAATGTAAGGGCAAAGAGGATGATCAACATGCGAATGAGGTTGTTGTGTCCAAACAGAAATGCAGCGCAGGCCGACAGTATAAAAGCAAGCGACCCGCCAATCAGTTTAAGCCCGAGGGATGTGCCCATCAATTCATTTTGTTTTTCGGGGAACTTAACAAGCTCGCGGGTAAGGACGCCATCTATACCCAAGCTGGCGAGAAAGAGGAACAGGCCGGCAAAGCTCATGGAGAAGCTGAGGACACCGAAATTCTGGGGGCCTAAATAACGGGCAATCCATGCGCCAATAAAGAAGGCGATAAGGAGAGAGAACATCTGTCCGAAAAACATCCAGCCGGTATTTGCAAAATAGCGCCGGAACCCCTCATGGTTTAAAATCCACCGCAACTTAGGAGGAGTGAACTTTTCAAGAACGGCGAAAATTTTATCCAGCATTTGAGTTTAATATTTTACAAACAGATAAAAAAGGATACAAGGATGATTTAGTAATCACAAAAGTAACCTCATTCCAAAGTTAAAGCAAGTGTTTAGGGAGGAAATAAAGAACCTCCGGAGTGGTGAGAAACCGGAGGTTAGGAGGGGAATAATTGTTGAATAAATCATAATTAGTAAAACAGATATTTAGTGTCAATGCATTTTTGAGGTACATAATTTAGCAATGTTTAATAAATCATACGTATGGGAAGACTTATAGAATAGGGATTTGTAATAACAGACAGATCAGATATCCCGGCGGAAAGAATGAAGTCCGATCCTGATGAATGAAGCCGAAATTATAATTGTAGTAACAAAAAGGACAAGGGTTGAAATAAGGAGGCCATAGAGGGGGACGTTAATATACATATGAGAGCTTCTGAAAAAGTTGTACACCGGGACAAAGAGAAGGGCTATAAGGAAAACAAGATAAAGTAGAATAAAGAGGAAGGTGATAGAGGCGCCCTGGGAAGATGCAATTCTTATGGGGTTCCGTTCTTTATAATTTGAGAAATATCCTCCCATACCGAAATTGAGACTAACAATTGAGATTATGATGAAAGCAGAATTTACCTGTCCTATCATTGAAATCGGTCCGGGGAACTGGAGGTTAGCAAAGAAGGTAATCAATTGACCCAGGATAAAAATAAGAGTCAAGTAGACCAACAGACGTTTTAGAAGAAAAGGCTTATGGTCAAGTGGTGAGCTTCGAATTTTCCATACTGTTTCGCCTTCAAGGCTAATGAGTGGAAATACAAACCTAAGGGAGAGTGCGGCTACCATAAAGATGCTGAACAGAGAGACCACGAGATAGATAATTGTTTTCAAATAATCGTTATAATAATTTTCAACTAAAAAGACTTTTATACCGGATATGCCAGTTATAAAAATACCCATAAGAAAAAGCATAACGCCTAAGTGTGCCCACTGGCCGGGTTCCCTGAAGAAGAGGTGGAACTCTCTTTTAATCATCACTTCATTAAGACTATTAAGGAAGGAATCATTTTGAAAAGAAAGGAGTCCAGAATTTGAAACAGCTTTAGTTTTAGAATCTGAATTAAGTTCCAGAGAAGTGAGCCATGTTTTATAGTACCATTTTTTAGCCAACAGCATAGCAATGGAAAAGAGGAAAGCTGAGAAGAAGAAGTTAACGATGATAAGCGGAACTGCACTATGAAACTGACCCCGGGATATCCAATAGAGGGAGTCGGCAACCCAGCAGTTAGGGAGAAATTTAATTAATGGACTTTCGAGGAATCCGAAATACCGATTAAGGCTGACGTGATTGAAATAAGTGAAAACCCGAGTAACAAGTTCGATAGGGCTGCTAACATAATAGAATCCGATAATCCACGAGGCATAAATAATACCAAGTGAAGCGATCACTTTTTTGAGACCGAACCTTCCGGCGAGGCGAAGAATAATCAGAAGAAGAATTGCACCAAGTGAACCGGCAGAGAACATAAAGGGGAGGATAATGACAAAAAGGGCAAGGGGGTAGAAGTACCACGCGAGATTAAAATAGACCCCATAGCCAAGCAAAGCTGCCGAGACAATAAGGAGAAGAGTAGTAGAGCTATAGAAGAAGTTATCGAGGAATTTTATTAAGAATACTTTAGAGAACGACATTGGTTTTGTAAAGAACCATGCAGTTTCACCGGATTTAAACAGAGTGGAATATGAGACAACAATATTGCCGATGTTGATTGAGACAAAGAACATAAAGAGGATGACCATAATAAACCGGTGCAGGAGGAAAGAGCCAATAGCAGTTACTTCGAGAAGGTACCTGATAGTACTTTTTGTAAAAAGAAAAAACCCAACTGCAAAGGCAGTATATATAACAGAGATGCCTGCGCTTTTGATTACAGAGGAGAAAGTAAGAGGAGTATTAGTCTTCATAAACAGGATGATCTTATACCTGAGTACCAGCAGGAGGTCTTTCATTTAGCGGGTAAGCTCCAGGAACAGGGATTCAAGATTTTTATGGCCGAAACCTTTGATTGTTTCGAGTTCATCCCTTGTGCCTTCAAAAATCATAGAGCCGTCTTTGATAATTCCGAAACGGGTACATAATTCCTCTGCAACATGGAGACTATGGGTAGACATAAAAATTGCAGTACCAGAGGAAGCTTTTTCAGCAAGTAATTCTTTTACAGAGAGAGCGGTCTGGGGATCGAGGCCTATCATCGGTTCATCGACCACGAGTAATTTAGGATTATGAAGAAGGGCGGAGGCGATAATAATCCGTTGTTTCATGCCCTGAGAATATTCTTCGGTTCGTTTATCGACCCAATCGCCGATCCGGAGGGAATCTATAATGCGGGTGATCTGATCTTTGAGTTCATTTTTAGCGATAGAATAGAGGCCGCCGCTGAAGTAGAGGAACTCGCGCCCTGTTAGCTTTTCATATATAAACGGCTGATCGGGGATATATCCGATATTCAATTTTGCCTTTATAGGATCTTTGGAGATGTCGGAGCCGTTGATAAGGACCTTACCGGAGGTCGGAGAGAAGAGTCCTGTAATCATTTTAATAGTAGTAGTTTTTCCGGCACCATTCTGGCCGATAAAGCCGAAGAAATCGCCAGGGCGGATTATAAGGTTTATATCGTTAACAGCAGTAAAGGAACCAAATTTCTTTACAAGGTTAAGCAATTGCAGCATGAGGACTCTAAATATTTAAGATAAAAAAGTAATACATTTATATATAAGGAACAAAAGCAGTTTATACTAATAAGCGGAGAAGAGAGAAATAAAGGATAAGGCATGGAAGAAAAGCATTTAATAAGCAAATCTTCTTTTATAAAGGGGATTCAATGCGAGAAGCAGTTGTATCTTTACAAATATCATTATGACTGGATGGACGAGGTAAGCGAGAGCCAGCAGTTGATCTTTGACCGGGGGCATGATGTAGGGGAATTAGCGCAGCAGTTATTCCCAGGAGGAGTAGTAGCAACAGAAGACCCAAGAAAACATTTACAAGCTATTGCGAGAACAACAGAGCTAATAGAAAGCGGAGCGAAGGTTATTTATGAAGCGGCGTTCGGATTTGATGAAGTGCTTGTTATTGCAGATATAGTTGTATGGGACGGGAGACAATGGAATATATACGAAGTTAAAAGTTCGACAAAGATATCGGACACATATTACCAGGATGCGGCAATACAGTATTATGTAATTTCAAACTGCCTGGATGTAAATGAGATCTCCATAGTATATATTAATAATCAATATGTAAGAAGGGGGAAGTTAGAATTAGACAAGCTGTTCACTATAGAATCTGTAAGAGAGAATGTTTCAGATCAACAGGATTTTATAAAGTCAGAATTAAAGAGATTAAAGATAGTATTAAAGGGGAATGAGATACCCCAAATAGATATTGGTCCACACTGCAGCGATCCTTACAGATGCAGCTTTTGGGGACACTGCTGGAAAGATATTCCTGATTATTCAGTCTTTGATATTGCCGGATTGAGACAAGATAAGAAATTTGAATTATACGGATTAGGGCACATTGGATTAGAGGATGTGCCTGAAGATTATAAATTAAGCAAGGCACAGAGGATCCAAATAGAGAGTCACACTGAGAAGAAGACGATTGCCGACATGGATAAAATCAATGAATTTTTATCATCGATACGCTATCCGATATATTATATGGATTTTGAAACGTTCATGCCGGCGATACCGATGTTTGATGGAACAAGACCATACCAGCAGATTCCCTTTCAATATTCACTTCATTATCAACAGAAGGCGGACAGCCATATAGAGCATAATGAATTTTTAGCAGAAGCAACGGATGACCCCAGAGTTAAGTTTATAGAGAATCTGTTAAAAGATACAAAGCGAGAAGGGTTAATTCTTGTATACAATAAAGCATTTGAGATTACGAGACTTAAGGAGCTGGGGGAGAATTTTCCACAGTATGCCGAAGAGATAAACGAGAAGATTGAGAGGATAGCTGATCTTATGGTTCCCTTCCAGAAGAAATATTATTATACTCCCGAAATGCAGGGATCTTATTCAATTAAATCTGTACTTCCAGCCCTGGTGCCGGAATTAAGTTATGAAGGGATGGAGATTGCAGACGGAGGAACGGCATCGGCAGCATTTGAAAGCTTATATCATGAGAAAGATATTTTTAAGATTAAAGAGATAAGGGAGAGTCTTTTGAAATACTGCGCACTGGATACACTGGCTATGGTGGAAATTTTAAGATTTTTACAGAAGTTATAAAATACATTTTAATCCTCACATTTAGATTGTTTGTCTAATGGTTTAAATGGCCTATATAAAGTAACTTTATTTCTTTAAAAATTAGCATTGTTGAAATATCCTTTTTATGAATAAAATCAAGCCAAAATGGCTTTTCCCACTTTTTGTTATTGCTCTGACAATCGCAATATTTATAACCGATATTGTTACCCCCTTTGGTTTAGCCGTCTGGATTCCTTACATAGCCGTAGTGTTAATTTCTTTTAATACAGGATATAAAAGATTCCCCAAGCTGATAGTCGGAATAATTACGCTATTCATGATTTTCGGGTATTTATTGTCGCCACCCGAAATTAACCGGCCCATCGAATTACTGAATTATATAATAGGGACGGGAATGATTTGGCTGACATTTAGCATCAGCTATAAGAGAAAGAAGGCAGAAGATGCACTTCACATGATGTTTGACGAGTTAGAGATCAGGGTTAAAGAACGTACTTCAGATTTAGTAATGACCAATGAGAGGCTTAACAAGGAAATTATTGAACGTGAACAAGTGGAATTACAGCTTCAAAGAAATGCCGAAGAACTTAAAAAGGCAAATGAGATAAAAGATAAGTTCTATTCAATTATTGCACATGATTTACGGGGCCCTTTTCATACATTCTTAAATGTATCGGCATTATTAGCTGATGAAATTGATACGTTATCAACTGAGGAGATAAAAGGTTTAAGCAGTGAACTTAACCTGGCATTAAAAAAGCAGTATCAATTATTAGCCAACCTGCTGGATTGGACAAGATTACAAAATAAAAGCTTTAACCTGGATTTAGAGACCATATTCTTACGAGAAGTATTAATCGAAGTTATCGAACCATTATCATACATGTCAAAGCAAAAAGGGATCGAGTTAATAAATACGATATCCGATGATCTTAGAATCATTGCAGATAAATATATGCTAAAACTTGTTCTTCACAATTTAATTTCCAACGGTATAAAATTCACGAATAAAAATGGACTCATTAAAATATCGGCTATTGGACAAGATGGGTCTGTTATAATAAATGTAACCGATAACGGCATAGGTATAGCCGAAGAAGATATAAGTAGACTATTCGCAAAAGATGTCCGTTACTCAACAGAAGGCACTGCAAAAGAAAAAGGGACGGGTTTAGGTTTGATGCTATGCAAAGAGATAGTTGAAAAACACGGTGGGCAAATCAGTATTGAAAGTGAAGTTGGAAAGGGGACAAAATTTATTTTCTCCATTCCTTTCAGTAAAGATCGTATTAACCAGTAAATCAAACTTGCTGATATTAACAATATGCAAATAAATTATTGATCTTATTTGAAAAATGATATAAGTTAATATCAACATCAAATAATTTATGAGAGGCAAGACTATGAAAGGCAAGATATTTTCTAAGGTCAAGGAGACTGCTTCCTCTATCACCGAAAAAATTTCCGATATAAAGGAAGACTTATGGGGAGAAGAGCAAAAACTTATCATCCAGGAATTTAAGGACTCAAGTTCGGCTAAAATTAAAGATACTCTTGAGAAGATTGGAAATTCTTCTGATTTATTCGTTCGAGCCGGGTATGAATTAAATGATGTAAGTATTAATTTAGGCATCCCTCCTGATATAACCACATCCTATCATTTTTTAAAAGATATACCGGAAGAGGAGCAAAACAAATTATTAGAAGAGACTAAAGAAAGCAAGCTCATTCATTTAATAATTCAGTGCTTATTAAAAGCATCGAATTACTTTGATAAAATCAAAGTAGGCAATTATAAAATGAGCAGTGTTTCAATTTCTCTTGGATTAACTCCAGGAATAAATATTCATTTTAGTAAATAACTTATTTTTTATAATACTTCGATGCCTCGGGAATTTCTTTCTGGATATCCTGGATCCTAGTTGCATCAGCCGGGTGATCGCTTAATAATTCAGGAGGCTTTTGACCCGTATTTATTGAAGACATGCGCTGCCAAAAAGGGACGGCAAGGTTTGGGTCATAGCCAGCCATAGCCATAAAGATTAAGCCCAGGTGGTCGGCTTCACTTTCCTGCAGCCTGCTGTATGGGAGAAGTACTCCGACCTGCGTGCCGATTCCAAAAGCTGACATGAATATTTGCTGAGTAACAGCAGGTTTAGTTTCAATTGCTTTCTGGAGTGCAACCCCGCCCAGCTGAGTAATTAAACCCTGACTCATTCTTTCATCACCGTGCTGAGCGATAGCATGTGCAATTTCGTGCCCAAGTACTACAGCCAGACCGGCCTCATCTTTGGTTATAGGAAGAATACCGGTATAAACGACTACCTTACCGCCCGGCATACACCAGGCATTAACCTGAGGATCTTCGACAAGGTTAAATTCCCAGTTATAACCATTCAGAGAGGAGGACAAATTATTCTGGGCCATGTACTGTTCAACTGCTTTCTGTATTTTTATCCCAACTCTTTTGACAAGAGCAATTCCGTTTTGATCCTTACTTAATTTATTACTTTTAATAAAATCGCCGTATTGCTGGTAGCTTAACGACTGCATCTGAGAAGCCGGGATTATATTTAATTGTTTTCTGCCAGTAATAGGAACGGTGCTGCATTGAATAAAAAGGAGTGACATCAATATTAAAGGAAAAACATAATGGTTTATAATTTTCATAAATATGACCTCATTAAATGATTTATTAAGACAATCGTTATAAATAAAAATGCCGGTACTTAGCTTAAGAACCGGCATTTAAACAAATTAACTGCAGAATGAGAAGCGGCAGCTCTTAAATCTTAAAACCTAATGTCTTCAGCATTCTTATTATAGTACCACTTAAGGGTTAACCATTTGTGGCCATCATTTCCTCTTCCGGTAATGATCATTTTTGAATAATGATGATCATTATCATAAAGGTAAAAATAAGTACTCGTTTGGTCAGAAATTTGTGTTACCCATGTGCCCTGAGTGGATAATGGTGAAGCAACTCTATCTGTTAAAACAGTACCGTTTGTTGAAACAGAGAAAGAAGTTGCTCTTTGATCGATATCGAACATAGAAGCAAGAACCAGTCCACCACCAGTAGAATAATAAATATCAACACCGGCAGTTGCGATAGAAGATGCAGTTCCTGAGCTAAGAATTATGCCGCTTGGCTGAGAGGCAGAGGTACCACCGCTCTCCCATACTTTTATAGAATCATAGAGAACCCTATAATCGGCTACCAGAGTTCTGGAAACAGGAGTTTGAACTCCTTCCGTAACAGTGATAGTATCGGTATCGTCGAAATAAGAAGCTAATTTAAGTACGACTGCATGGTTTCCAACAGTAAGATTGGATACACTATCCGGGGTAATCTTTGTAGTGTTAACCCCGTCTACCCATATCTGTGCTCCTGCTGGAGTTGATTGGATATAAAGGCTTCCGACAGAAACTGTGGGAGTAACCGGATTTGTTGTATCTTTGTTGCAAGAGGCAAGAAAGAGGCCAACAATTAATAACACTGGTAATATGAAATAGATTTTATGCATATATATTCCTTATGTATTTATATGAAGATGTTTTCAAAAATAAAGTTAATATTTTATCACTAAAATGATACTAAACAATTAAAAATAAGGACAATTTGTTACGAAAACAATTGCCAAATAAAAATTCATAATAGCTAATTGAAGTTTTTGTATTTAACTTACAGCAGTTAATCAATTTATTAACCGGAGAGGCGTTATTAAACTTTCCTCTTTCCTGCTGCTGTTGATTCTAATCTTTTTTGTTTATACGGTTCCGGATATCGCACAGAACCGATTAAAATCCATAAACATAGTTTCTGACGACAATTATCCTCCATATATTTTTCGTGATGATCGAGGGGAATTGCAAGGCATCATTGTAGACGAATGGAGACTATGGGAATTAAAAACCGGCATACGGGCTAATATAACAGCTATGGATTGGGGAAAAGCATATAAATATATGCTTGATAGAAAAGCAGATGTTCTTGAGACTATTTTTTACAATGAAGAACGAGCCAAAATTTTTGAATTTACGAAAGCATATGCCAAAATAGAAGTACCTGTATTTTTTCATAAAACCTTAAGTGGTATTACAGATCTGAAGACACTCCGAGGATTTACAATCGGAGTTAAATCGGGAGACCTGTGCATCGACATTTTGAAAAAGAATGGCATTACGACAATAAAAGAATACACCAATTACGAATCAATCATAAATGCGGCGGCAAATGGAGATGTTCGCGTATTCTGCATAGATAAGCCACCAGCAATTTATTATTTATACAAAAATAACCTAGAGAATGAATTTAAATATTCATTCATGTTATACAGCGGCGAGTTTCATCGTGCCGTTAAAAAGGGAAACACAGAACTTCAGAATATTGTAGAAAACGGATTCTCCAAGATCCCGATTGAGGAAACGGATAAAATAGAGAAAAAATGGCTGGGCACAACATTATCCCAACCGGTTTATTTCCGATATGCCATATATTTTATTTTGTTAGTAATTATTGTCGTTTTATTTCTTCTTCTTTTTAATTTAATTCTCCGACGCAAAGTGAAAGAAAAGACCAAGCAACTGATTGAGGCCAAGGAAAGGGCTGAAAAGTCAGACAAACTCAAGTCCGAATTTCTTGCTCAGATATCTCATGAAATAAGGTCACCGCTGAATGTAATATTAAATTTTGCCGGTTTAGTAAAGACTGATTTAGCCGGAAAGTTAGATGCTGATCAACAGGATTATTTTAAATTCATAGACTCTTCTGGTAAAAGATTAATGAGAACCATTGACCTTGTTATTAATGCTTCAGAGATGCATCTTGGGACATATGAACCGAGTTTCACGGAGTTCAAATTAATTGAAGAAATAGTAGAGAAGATAAGAGATGAATACCAGATGATGGCTGAAGAAAAAGGCCTTGAATTCAGATATGAAACTGACAATTCCGAAATCATTATAATGGGGGACAATTACAGCATTTTTCAAATATTTGTTAACCTGATGGAAAATGCCATTAAATATACAATAAAGGGATACATTTGCCTGGCGATAGAAGGCGATAGTAATAGAATGAAAGTAAGCATAGAAGATACAGGAATAGGTATATCCGAGGAATATCTGGAAAACCTATTTGAGCCCTTCATGCAGGAAGAGAGAGGATATTCCAGAAGATATGAAGGAAACGGATTAGGGTTATCGCTTGTAAAAAAATACTGCGATCTGAACGGTATTGAAATTAAGGTAGAATCTCGAAAGGGGACAGGGACCAAGTTTTCTTTAACTTTTACTTGTTATAAAGCTACATCTTAATGAAATAGGCCAGGAGCATAAACATCCCCTTCCTCCAAATTTTTTAAATATTTTTTCTAAGACCACAAAGATACATTTACCAAACTAATTCAAGTAATTATGAAGAAAGGAAACAGCAAGAAGGAACATTAGAATAGGCACAATAATCCAATTTTTAACGAGCGACAGAGAAAGGAATTTCCAGTTACGGAAAACATCAACGAGCTCTTTATACTGAAATTACGCCCGAGGCGGAAACATACTGGCTCGGGCAGGCGAAGGGATATGATTTTTAGAATTACTTTATTGAACCAACTATTAATATTGTGCTTCTTTAGTTATTAAGGATGTCCAAAAGGATATTCTGCTTAATTGGTTTGGTTAAGAGATAATGGTTAAACTCCGGAAAATCAAAACTATTTATATCATAGGCTGTTATAAAAATAATTTTTGATTTTTTCTCTTTATTGAAGATTTCCTTTGCAGCCTCAATTCCATTCATATTACCCTTAATATTTATATCCATAAGAATAAAGTCAGGAATATATTCAACTGCCTGAATTATTGCATCTTTACCGTTGTTTACTATTTTAATAACATGATGTCCATTTTTTTCAACCATTAAGCGATATTCCAAAGCAATTATTGTTTCATCTTCCACGATTAGTAAGTTTTTCATAACAATTTCAATTTGTGATATTTATAAGGTCTATTTATAATAGGATTATTTAAAAAATTGCTAATATCATCACATATCCGGAGAGCTATGTTCTAAGATAATAGAAAGAAAGGAAACTCATGAGAGTATACCAGAATAGGATATAAACATGATAATGAAAGTTAAAAGATTTATTCTTTTACAGAACAGAGATATTCTAATGATTAAGAAAGAATAAAGTAAAGCTTGAAATAAACTGAGATGAAAAGATTAGTTCTGAGAAGGGTAATCTTTTGTGTTCTGGATAGTGACATTACTCAATCGAGAGAGAAATTTATACAAACTGAAGGTCTTTCACTGATTAATAAAGCTTAAAATTATTATATTATTGAAAAAATAATACAGGGATATCATTTGTTATTGAATTAATCCGGAAAGCAGATTATAATATATAATAAGGTTTTATGGTGCAAGGAACAGATATAGTTTATATTATCCAGAGAGAATATAATGTATATGCGGAAAGATTCAATGGTTAAAATTTTTATAAGGAACAATCGAGGATTTATAATAGCGGCTAACCATTGGTTTTCAGGGACAGAGTCAATAATAATAATGTCGGCAGGGTTCACAGGGGATAAATCGATGAATGGAAGATTTGACAGGATAGCTCAACGATTTTATGAAGCCGGATACGGAGTAATAGCATATGATTACTGCGGATGCGGCGAAAGCGATGATGAGATATTAACTCCTGAAAACGCTGTTCATGATCTGCTTGCAGTAATAAAGTATGCCAAACACAGAGGATACTCGAACATCGGATTATTCGGACAAAGCTATGGGTCGCTTGTGAGTCTCCGCGCATGCAGTAAGGATATCGGGAGTATGGCATTAGTAGGTGCTGTAACCGGGAGCATAAATTATTACTGGGATAACAATTATTCGGAACAGCAGATGGAAGAACTGAAGAGAACAGGCTACATGATGATTAAAAAGGAAGGAGAGCTAAGAGATGTAGTAATCATCAATAGGGAGATGCTTGAGGATTTTGACCACATAAACCAGGAGGAACTCCTTCGTAAGGCAGAATGTCCTGTACTTATTATTCATGGCAACCAAGGGGAAGAGGAGTTGAGGTTATCGGAAATCTCCCGTGAAGGGATGAGATTGCTACCAAAGGGATCAAAACTTGAGATTATTGAAGGGGCGGATCACAGATTCAACGAATATCTGAATGATGTTGCGGATATGGCATTGAAATTTTACAGCAATTCTTTGTCGTAATAATTTAGATGTCAAATAATAAAAGCAAAGGAACTAATATAGGGAATAAAAAAGCGTCAAACTTTCGTGAGACGCTTTTAAAGAGAACCGATTTCCGGTTAACTCTTGAGAGGTGCTATTTTCTATTTTCTGATTATATATATTCAAATGGAGTGCCAGAAAATCCAGGGAAGGAAAATACTATTTAGGGCTAAAAACGCAGATTCTATTGAATTAAGAAGTGGTATTTTTTACATAGAGCAGAGAATTAATTACCTTTCAGAAAAACTTACTTTTAATTTCCAATTCTAAATGACCTCATGCTTATAGTTGCATTCTGGATTTCTTCATATATGAATTGTAAAGGTTCATCTTTATCCGCCAGGCCAAGTGTATACATCATGGGGAGGTAATGATCATTTGAGGGGACAGCAAGGTATGAATTTCCTATATCCTTGTAATCAGTAAGGGATTCATATTTTTTATCAAGGAGGCGAATTTTAACAAGTTCATCAAATTCAACAGCCCAAGGGAAAGGCTTGGCTGAATTGGAAAAGTCGACCATATACAGATTATGAACAATATTACCACTACCGATTATGAGAACTCCTTTTTCGCGCAGAGGTTTTAGTTCTCTGGCAAGATCGAAATGCCATTGAGGAGATTTTTTATAATCGATACTTAACTGGTAAACCGGGATATCGGCAAGGGGAAACAGATGTTTTAATATACTCCAGGCACCGTGATCGAGCCCAAATTTATTATCTTCTTCAACATTTATTGAAGTAATTAGTTTTTTTGTTTCGAGAGCAAGGGCAGGAGATCCAGGAGCGGGATACTGAACCTGAAACAATTCATCAGGAAATCCGCTGAAATCGTGGATGGTAGGAGGAGTGAGTATAGTCGACACATACGTTCCTTTTGATAGCCAATGAGCGGAAATTACCAAGACAGCAGATGGACTCAGATTTCCAAGCTCTTTTCCATATGAGGAAAGGGTTTGAGTAAATAAGTTATCGTAAATAGCATTCATCGGATTGCCATGGCCAATAAAGAGAACGGGCATTTTGGCAGTTTTAGTTATTTCAGAATTCAATTAGTTTCTCCATTTTTTTATTGTTTGCCATCCAACAGTGAGAAAGCAAGGTCTACAGATTTATGCGTTCCGGTAATTACCAGGGTATCACCGGATTCAATTGTATCTTTAGCGGAGGGTGTGGATATAGTCCGGTTGCCTCTTACAATTGCGATAATTGTAGCGTCCGTTTGTGACCGTAAATTTAACTGCGCGAGAGTTTGTCCTGTGTGATAGTTATCTTCGTTGATATAATAAGTACTTGTAAGTCCTGCTGCTAATATTTCATCCAAGTGGCTAAAAGAACTGACTTCAGTTTTTTCTTTTCTGAGGAGACTATATGATTCACTTCTAAGGATTGAGACCTGCTGCATAATAATATTCAGGGGAAAATGATATTTTTGGAGAACCTTACTGAATATCTGGAGAGAAGTTTCAAACTCTTCAGGAATGATTTCATCGGCACCGAGGAGAATAAGCTCATCAATTTCATCTATATATCGAGTTCTTACAATCGCTTTAATTGAGGGATTATTGGACTTGGCAATTTTAAGTGCCGATTTAGTAGAGGGAGGATCTGATATAGCAAATACAATAACACGCGCTGTTTTAATGCCAGCATACAGAAGAATTTCTTCTTTTGTTATATCCCCATAAATCATATTCTCCCCTTTTAATTTCCCTTCTTTAATAGTATCGGGATTTAATTCAATTACAACATAGAGGATTCCTGCTTCTTTTAATACGCGGGCAAGATTTCTTCCGTTTAATCCGAATCCTGCTATAATAACATGATCGTTAAACTTAGCTTTTTTAGTTTCAGTAAATACGGGAGCAATTTTAGAAAGCTTATTAGCGATAAGGGGAGCGAGTTGCAGGATAAGTGGTGTTAAGAGCATAGTAAATATTGAAGAAGCAAGGAAGATATTATACAAATTACTTTCGAGAAGGTGATAGGTCATTCCTTCCTGAGCAAGGACAAAAGAGAATTCACCAACCTGAGCAAGTGCGAGTCCTGTGAGAACAGCTGTCCTTACAGGGTAATGGAGTATTCTTATAATTATAAACACAAGGAATGACTTGAAGAGAATAATGGAGATGACTACAAGGGCGATAAGGGTAAATGACTCAATTAAGAAACTTAAATTAAGCAGGAGGCCTATTGAAACAAAGAAGATACTGTTGAAGATATCCTTCAGGGGGAGTATTTCTGAAGTAACCTGATGGCTGAAATCTGAATCGGACAATATTACTCCGGCTATGAATGCGCCTATTGCGAATGATAATCCCAATGCATGTGTAAGGTAAGCAGTGCCAAGAAGTAGTAGAACGGTGCCGATAGTAAATGCTTCCCTTATCCTAAGATGTGCCAGCTGGTATAGCACTTTTGGCATAATGAAGCGGGAGATAATGATTATTAATGCAAGAGCTCCGAATGCAAGGAAGAACTGCACAAGGTAAGTAAAAGTGGACGATGCCTGATCTGAACCAAGGAGAGGAAGTATAATAAACATGGGGACCACGGCGAGATCCTGAAAGACCAGAATACCCAACGTAATTCTGCCATGTGGGGAATCAACCTGATCCTTTTCAGAAAGGATCTTTAGTACTATGGCTGTGCTTGAAAGGCTAATCAGCATTCCAAGGAAGATGCCTTTACTCAAAGGGATTTTAAATAGTAAGAATATAAGCGCCGGAATAATAACTGAGAGGGCAACCTGGAAGCCCCCGGAATAAAGCAGGAACTTCTTCATTTTAGAAAGTGAACCGGGATTTACTTCAAGACCAATAGTAAAGAGGAGCAGGATAACTCCCACTTCTGCCATTGTCTGAATGACTTCTATATCTGATATAATATGGAATCCGTAAGGGCCGATAAGCATTCCTGCAATAAGGAAGCCGGTAATGCTGGGGAGGTTTATCTTTCTGAAGAGAAAGATAATAGGAAGAGAGACAAGGAGAATTAAAACGATATCCTTAATTATCGTAAACTGGTTCATCTATACTTTTCTAATTAATAGTTATAATATAAATAAGCAAAGCAAATTAAACCTGCAAGCGCCACTAAGGGAGGATTTCGGATAATATGCCCGAATAGAAATACCGCCAAGATTTTTGAAACCCAGGAGGATAATTGGCAAATAATAAACAAAAAGGGGCCGGAAAGGGGCAAATAGGATTAGATACTATGGTTACCTTGCAACATTCGGGTAGATTTTTGCACCTATTACTATAAGAATGAAGAGAGAAATAATCAAAATGGAGATATCAAAAGTAAGTCCGTACATACTTGTACCTCCGATAAGCATAAGTGAACGGAGAGCATCGACCTGATATGTTAAGGGATTTATATGCGCGATAACTTTAAGCCAATCGGGCATAATAGCAACCGGATAGATAGCATTGCTTGCGAAAAAGAGGGGCATAGTGATTACCTGTCCGATTCCCATGAAACGTTCCCTAGTCTTTACAATGCATGCGATAATTAGGGAGAGAGTTGAAAATAGTGCTGCACTTATAATAATAACAAGAATGATTCCAAGAATTGAAAGAGGGGCAAAGGAGATATGGACGCCAAGCAGGAGGGAGAGGATATAGATTATAATCCCCTGAGAAAGAGCTCTGATACCTGCGGAAAGTGCTTTACCGAGAACGAGTGCAGCACGGGGAACGGGGCTTGCAAGGAATTTATGTACTATGCCCAGGTCGCGTTCCCATATAATACCTATTCCATAAAAAATAGCTACGAATAAAACACTTTGTGCAAGAATGCCGGGAGCCATAAAGTCGAGATAACCAAAGTTGCCAGTTGGGATAGCTCTAACGCGACTAAAGACCTCGCCGAAAACAAGCATCCATAATGCAGGCTGTATAGCACGGGTAAAAAGCTCAGTAGGGTCGTGGCGTAATTTTCTAACTTCTAGTTCAGTAATAACCAAGGTTTTACGAAAGAAGCTAAGGAACCCTGCTATGAGATTAGTTTTTTCAGCCAAGTCTTTTGGCAGTGCGTCTAGTTCTTGATACATCTTTATAATTTCCTGATTCTTCAGAGTCAATTGATTTATCGATATAAGATTCAAACACTTTATTAAGGGAAATATTCTTATCGCCAACAGATAGTTTAAGATTAAGCGGGGAATCGATAGCGGCAATACGGCCCCGGATCATGATAGCTATCCTGCTGCACATAGCATCGGCCTCTTCGAGGTAGTGGGTAGTCATAAGTACAGTAGTCCCATGCTGTGCAATTACTTTAACATACTCCCAAACCGCTTCCCTAGCAACAGGATCGAGTCCGATTGTAGGCTCATCGAGAAAGAGAATTGCAGGGCGGTGGAGTACAGACTGAGCAATTTCAAGCCGGCGAATCATGCCGCCCGAGTAACTTTTGACAAGTTTATCTGCGGATGCTTCGAGTCCCATAAAATGGAGTGACTCGCTAATTCTTTTTTCTCTCTCTTTTTTAGGGATATCATAGAGCTTAGCAAACATCAGGAGGTTTTCGTATCCACTAAGAGTTCCATCGGCAGAAAGGAGCTGGGGTACATAACCGATTATCCTTCTTACTTTGGAAGGAAACTTTACGACATTATATCCGCCCGCAAAAGCTTCGCCAGATGTAGGAGGAAGAAGAGTAGTGAGTATCTTGATTGTTGTAGTCTTCCCTGCCCCATTAGGGCCGACGATCCCGAACACTTCCCCTTTATCTATTGCAAAGGAGATTGAGTCTACAGCTTTAATATCGCCAAATTTCTTTGTTAAGTTTTTAGCTTCGAGGATGGTGTTAGTCATAAAAGTGTTTAATGATTATTTTAGTCCAAAATATTACTATTGTGACAAAAGTAAAGTGAAAAAGGATTAACAGACAGGAAATCATCCAGAAGTAATTAAATCTAAAAAAGGGGCATAAGAAGATATGTTGCTTTGCATGTAATCATACTTAGCCTCTATAACTAAGAACAGGAGACCGTCTTCGTTACGAGACGATCTCCAGGGAAAAATAAAAGTGTTAAAAGAAATTATACTGCAGAGTTACGCTTGAGTTGAGATCAGTTTCTTTAGTTTGACCGTTTCTTACCATAGTAGCATTAATACCCAAATTGATATAATTCTCAAGATAAAAGACGAAAGAGCCGGTTAAATTATGATCTGCATATGCTGTACCGGCGGCCGGGGCTGTATAATTTAAATTATAGCTTGCAACAAAGTTAATCCTGTTGCTTAATTCGTACAGATAATTTATTCCAGCAGTTGTTATCACCTGGTTGAAAAAAGTTGAATCAATCGGAGTGCCAACACTGGCAAACGCATCTATTTGCGCCCGCCAACCGATAGGATTAGAAAACCTACCGCTTACAGTAAGAGCAGGTGAATTTGTAGGAGATTTATCGCGTTTAGAAAGATTAAATGAAACTCCCAGATTTAAATCCCAGCCATAATATCGAGGATTGACAATCTCATTTATTCCCTTAAGAACCTGCTGGGTTCTTAGAAGACCTATTGCGCCGAGAGCATCGCCCACGAGTAAACCGGAAGCTTTTATTTCCTGTTCGATGGCTTCGTACCATTGTTTCTCATAAGTAGCACCATAGACACCCTGAAATTCGGATTCTCTTTCAATAATATTAGCAATTTTAATCATTGTTTCTTTCGGCATATGGTCTTTAATTACGCCTTCATTTAACAGATGTTCTTCAATTCTAACTGCTTTAGCCAAAGCGGTTGCGTTTATATAGCGGCCATATCCGCCGCCCAACTGCAGATTAGATTCGATTTGTTTAAATGTATTTGCATGTCTCATGTCAAATGCTGCAAAACCAAACCAATCCTGATCATCCCATACATATTTACGGATGCTTGGGCGGAGGCTTATATCGTGGGTCCAATCTGAAAATGATTTTCCTCCTGTTGCGTCGACATCAAAAAACCAAGCAAAAGGAAGAGATGAATAAAATGATCTCAGAGTTAAAGTTGCCGCAGCATTGTTAGCGGTAACAACCGTAAGTGTATCATTCGATGACTGCGACCAGTTATATGTACCATTAAGTCTTAATATTTTAGCAGTACTTATTGGCACATTATAATCAGATACAGAGACATTCTGAGCTAAAAGGAAGGAACTAAAAAATAGAAACCAGACAGTAAATTTTAGTGTACTCATAGTATATCCTTTTTGTTGTTTATAAGATTGTATTAAGAAAACAGAAATAACACTATAATAGACCTGAATCCCGAAATATAAGTGATCATCTTAATCAATCTACCTGATATTTTTCTTTAGCTCCATCAATTGTAAATGAAAAGATTATAAACATAGCTGCAAGCAATACATATGCGGCGGTAAATTGGTACGGAACTACAGCTAACTGAGGCGGGAGCTGCCAAGGGAAATACATACTTCCTTCCGGTATAGCAGAATGGATAACCCCAAAGAAAGTGAGGAAAGCGGTAATAACTAAAAATGCTGCAGCTGCTCTAAGCTGCTTATCGATTAGTTTAGCTATAAAAGCACCCCAAAGCATTGCAGTTAAAATAAACCCATTCCCAAGTGCAACTGTTACCAAAAGTTCTGGAATTACTTTACCAGGCTGCATTAAGAAATAATTAAATTTATCTATTGGAACCAGATCCGGGTTTGACAATTTAATTTGCAGGAGCCGTGCGACGGTAGGGAAAAAAGCAAAAGCCACAGCGGGTGCATGTTTTGGAGGAGTAGCCTTAAATGATTGTGTTATTATATCAAGAGCAACAAATATTAAAATAGGAGCAAGCACAGGGCGAGGAATGAATTCGACAATAAAAGAAATGTAGCCGAAGATTCCGCCGAGCCCTATGAATAATCCTGTAAGGAGTGTATATCCTGCCCTACTTCCCATTGATTTATAAGCAGGCTGGCCTATATAGGGAGTTGTCTGAGCAACCCCGCCAAAAAGTCCTGCTATTAAAGTAGAGCCGGCTTCAGTTAGTAATATGTTTCTAGTATTATAATCATCACCAGCTACTCTTGCACTTTCTGTAACATTTATTCCGCCGACAATAGTAAGAAGGGCAAACGGAAATGCTATCGGGAGATACTTTAATGCTTCTGTAAATCCCTGGAGAAATCCAAGCGTAGGGATAGGAACTCCCATATGAAGCTGAGGAACATTGAAAGAAAAAGAAACCCCGAGTAATCCCATAGGAGCTAATATATAATAGAGAATTGATCCAAAAACAACAGCAGCAAAAACGCCAGGGAAGTTTCTAGGAAGCTGGATTTTAGCAATTAGTGTATAGATAATTAATCCCAAGGACATTACGCCGATAATAGGGAGACTAAAAATATCTAACAGAGGAGTAAAGCCAATAAGTGCAAGCCCAATACCAGCTAAGCTTCCAAGCAATCCTGCCTGGGGGACTATCTTCTGAACCCAACCGCCAATAAACGAGAAAAGTATTTTAATAATCCCAATAAGTATCATAGTGGCCATACCGATATACCAAGTCATCATAGCGGCATCATGTTCTGCCATTCCTTTAGATTTCAAGTAGAGGAATGCGGGTCCAAGTACAGTTAAAGCAATACCTATAGTTGATGGGGTATCGAGTCCCAGCGGCATAGCCGTAACATTATGGTTATTAGTCTTCTTTGCGAGCCGAAATGCCATTACAGTGTAAACAATATCGCCTACCAAAACTCCAAGTGCAGTACCCGGGAACATTCTGGAATAGACAATGTCGGCAGGGAATTTAAACACGAAGATAAGGATACCGGCGAGGAATGAAAGCACTGTCACATTATCGAACATGAGTCCAAAGAATCCGTTAAGGTCTTCTTTAACGAACCATTTATATCTGAAAGATGTTTCCATAGCAGCGATAAATATTATTTATACTTATGGAAAATAATGTTTAAATGGGTAAAATGAAAAAAGAGCGGGACGATATTTGAATTGATTCAGATTAATTTGTTTTGAAATTAAACTTATTAAATTGAGTTATAAATAAATTATTAAGGACAAAACCACAATTGAATAAACTATTTTCACCTCTTAGGATAAGAGGCATTGAATTAAAAAACAGAATAGCGGTTTCACCGATGTGTCAATACTCGAGTTCTGACGGATTGCCAACGGAATGGCATCTTGTACATTTAGGGAGTCGTGCTGTAGGCGGGGCAGGTTTAATTATCCAGGAAGCTACTGCGGTTTCACCGGAAGGGAGAATTTCACCTGAAGATGCGGGGATATGGAATGACCAACAAGCGGATGCATATAAAAATATTACTAATTTCATAATATCTCAGAATAGTATACCAGGGATACAGTTAGCACATGCAGGAAGGAAGGGGTCAACTTATTCTCCATGGAAAGGGGCCGGGGAGGTTCACAAAGAAGAAGGGGGATGGCAGACTATTTCACCAAGCCCTGTTCACTTTGCGGAAAATTATCCCACACCGAGGGAAATGGACAAAAAGGATATACAAATGGTGATCGGTGATTTTGGCAGAGGAGCCGAAAGAGCCATAATTGCCGGGTATAAGTTAATTGAGCTTCATATGGCTCATGGTTATCTTGTACATGAATTCTTATCCCCGCTATCAAACTTAAGAAAAGATAACTATGGAGGGAGCCTTGACAACAGATGCCGTTTCGCAGTAGAGATCGCAAAAGAAGTACGGGAGACAATACCAAAGGACTTTCCTTTATTTGCCAGAATATCATCATCGGATTGGGTTGAAGGAGGCTGGGGAATTGAAGACTCAGTGGAGCTTTCGAAAAAGTTAAAGGAAGCAGGGGTCGACCTTATAGACTGTTCCAGTGGGGGAAATGCACCAAAAGTTTTAATACCGACTGGACCGGGATACCAGATACCTTTTTCAGAAAGAATTAAAAAGGAGTCCGGAATACTAACTGGTGGAATTGGGTTTATCACTTCTCCGGAACAGGCGGACCATATTATAAGGACAGAACAGGCAGACATAGTTCTTTTAGCAAGAGAAATATTACGCAATCCTTACTGGCCGCTGCATGCGGCCAATGTTTTGAAGGCAGATATTGAATGGCCGAAACAATATGAGAGAGCTAAATAATGTGGTGACCATATTTATCGGAATTGGAGTGAGGTACTATAAAGGAAGATTACAGCAAAGAGGGAGGAGAAAATTAAAATCTGTGGGAAAAGAGGGGGTTAGACTACAGATGGTAAGTGTATAAAAAGTTCAAGTAAGGCCAATGGGAAGTAAATGAACCTCCTTAGGCCGGTATGATGACGGTATCATTATGCCAACTTTGTTCCATCATGGTGATAAGGGAAGTAAACCCCCACTTGAGTTAGCGGGGGTTCAATTTATGCTTTCTTACCAGCCTATTTTCCTGCCGGTGTTTTCCTTTTTAAGCCAATCCATCAGTGGTTTAAAGTATTCGATCATCCCATCAGCATTAAGTTCTTCACCTGTTTTTTCTTTAATGAATGAACGCCACTCGACTGTTTTTCCTTTCTGAAGAATACTCAAAAGATACTGCCCTGTTTCTTTACTGTTATAATAATTTGCATTATGAGGGTCTTGTTTCAGGACATTTCTGCTAATATAATTATGCAGTTGATACTGGACGAGTTTTGCGACAGCATAGTTATAATAGTAACATGGATAATCATTTATATGTGTTTTAGTAGAAGCATCACAATATTCCTCACCACGGTTTGAAGGAGGTACTATGCCCTGATACTTTTCAGCAAGTTCCCACCATTTTTTATTTATCTGATCTTTGGAAAGGTTGTTCTCATAGAATTCATATTCCCACATTGACATAGTGCCTGTGGCAAACGGAATGAAAACCACATTATTTAAAGCCTCATTGAGTAGCCATTTAATGGAATCAATCTGAATATTATTTGTAAGGAGGCCTATCTCCTTCAGGTAAGGCTGCTGCATCGAAGCAGTTGCAATCAATTCCCCCATCCCTTCATGGAACCCAGGGTTGAGGCCATCACGAAGAAGAATAGGAATTTCCGGGGTGGAATAGGCCATAAAGTAATAGGTATGGCCCAGTTCGTGATGAACAGTCTGAAACCATTCAGCATTTGCTTCAACATTCATTAAAGAACGGATATCCTTATCAAGGTCGAGATGCCAGGCAGATGCGTGAGTGTTCTTTTTGCGGGGAGAATCTGCAGGGAGTGAATAAAGATCGGATTTATCCCAGAATGTTTGGGGCAGATTAGGCATGCCCATTGAAACATAAAACTTTTCACCCTGTTTAACAATCCATTCGGGTGATTTTCCCTTAAACATATTATCAAGGTTAATGCCTTCAACAATTCCCGGCCATTCCTGCCCCCATCTGTTGGGAAGCCACTGAGCCGGAATCTTATCGGGGACGGGCTCATGATAACGTTCTGCCAATTTATATTTAACCCATGTGTAAAGCTGTTCATATAATGGTTTAAGCTGATCGTTTACTTTCTGCATCCAATCTTTCATTTCGGAGGCTTTCATACCGTATTGGGAGACCTCGAGATCGAAATAAGACGAATAGCCCATCTCTCGTGCAACCTTATTCCGGAGTCCCTGCAGATTGATTAAACCATCCCTAAGATTTTTACCAATCTCTTTAGAAGCTTCCCATATCTCGAGACGTTTTGCAGGATTCATCTCATTAACGAGCATGTTATCTATATCGTTAGCGGTAACCTTTTGGCCATCTTTCAGTTTAAATTCAAACCCATAGAGGGTTTGTGTCTGTTTAGCTTCTGCATTAATAAGCTGATCTACTATCTGTGGAATTGTTGCAGGGGCATGGCTGGCATTATATAATATCTTCTCGAGTTGACCAATTGTTTCAAAATCAAGTTTATTTTTATCTTTCAGAAACATTTTTACAGAGTCGATTATTCCTTTTCTTCCCTCGAACTCAGAAAGTGCTTTATTAGCTACTATTTCTTTTTGAGTGTTCTCATCTGTGATATTAGTATTTGCAACCCATTGGGCAAGGCTCGCCCGGTAAAATATCGGTTGATATTCTTTAGTGTATCTCTCCACAAATTTCTTTGCATTTGATCCTGTTGAATCAGAGCAGTTAAATATTATGAATGAAACTAAAAACATTGTAAATAATAATAAAATTTGTTTAGACATAATTTATCCGGATTATTTAACAATAAAAATAACAAAAAATCCAGAAAAGAGGCTGTTCTGGAAAATGTATTATACGAATGGTAGAGATTTAGAGCTATTTATTCGTACCAGGAAATAACATTGTATGAGCCAGTATTCGGAAAGTTGGGAGGTGCACTGAACATAAAACGTCGATCATAAGAATAGGATTTGCTAAAGCCATTTGAAATAGTACCATCGTTGCCAATCACTCCCACAGCTCCTCTTATAGCCTGGACCACTCCCCCAAGAAGATTTATATAACCATCGAACCCTCGGGTACTGTAGTTTTCTGCACCAAAGCTTCCACTTTGGCAATATATAGACGCCTGAATGGTAACACTATTATTGTTGGCCTTATTATCTGTAATTGTAAAATTATTCTGTGTTACAACACCAAAAATGTCTGTTGAATTAGGATTAGAAATCGGGTTAGTATTATACGCAATGCTACTATCTAAATAGACACTACCACCTTTAGAGACATATGAACATCCCAGAGTGTACTGTCCTTTGATTTTACCCCTAATTCTAGCAGTACCTCCTTTAACAAAAAGAACACCGTTTGGAGTCATTGTAGATAATTTTTTAGTTGTATCCTTTGTATTCCAGGCATACCGATATTTCACAGAGTCCCCCTGAAAGTTGAGATAAACTGTATCATGGCCTGTAAATTCATATCCATTGGTAAGAGCAAAAGCTTCAACGGACGAAACACCGGAGGTATTTATGGGAATGTTACTACCGGTAAGCAAACCACCAAGAAACTGCGGGTGATCAGCCGAGCCATTTTTATTAAGTACTCCCATCTTTGTACCAACAAATCCAAGGAAAACCGGATTTCCTGAAACTCTCAGATAATCCTGTGTCTGTAAAGGTCCTTTCACAGTATCACCTGTAGCCCAGTAGATCGGGCTTCCACCTTCACTTGAGGAATAATATGCATAACGGGAAAACCTGCTGGGCTGAAAGGTAACTATGATTGTATCATGATAGTCAGGCAAATAATACAAGACAGCCCCATGTACAGTATCTTTAAAGCCTTTAAAGGTAGAAATACAAGTAATACTTTTAATAAGTTTAACTGCATCCAGGGTTTGAACGGTAACACTATATGAACCGCCCATGCATGATACATTTGAATAACCAGCAGTCCAATTGGGATCAATATAGAAAGCATTACATGCAATATTAACTCCGGTTACTGCAATACAATGGGATATCTGCTTATTGGCATAATTCGTCATATTATCACTAGCGCTTAATGTCATACGATTATAATTTACACCGATAAAGAAGAATGTCAGGCTGATACTTAGTACAACAATTAAAATCGCTTTTCCACCCATAAATCACCTATTCTTTATATTCGGAACAGTTAACCGAGCCTGCCGCCAATAAGAATAAAGAACTGTGCTGTCAATTCCAACATTTTCAATATTCATATTTAATTCAATATCGTTAATAAGGGAAAGATTTGCTGCTGAAACAGGGGTATGGATTGTATCTCCATTAACATCATAATACACCATATAGAATCGTGTAATACCTGCATCGGAACCCATTTTAGGGGCATTATTTACAATACGGTAAAGAATCTTATCCCTGGGATCTTTAGTTGCATTCAATTCAGAAGCCGGCCCCAAGTAATAATAAACTGTATCCATATTCCCATCCTTGTTCAAGTCAGCTATGAATTTAATTGATGATGAATCGGCCGAAATAATAGCATTGGCAGGATCCTGAATATTTGTATAATCGGAACAGTAGTCAATTTTCCTGAAATCATTTTCAAGAATAAGGCTCATCTGGGCCAGATTAGTCTGGCAGTTTAATTCACCGGAGTTTGTATAAATATTCCAAGAGGCGGAATTATTCAGTTTAAGAAGAATGCCCAGCAGCATACCGCCGATGATTATAGAACCCACTATATCTATTATTGTAGAATAGCCCATAATTTACTTAAAATTCCAATAGCTATATACCTGGGATAATTTAACAGTATCATGTATAATTGGTGTAGCTGCAGTAACTTTAGTATAATACTGATTAGTTAGAGAATTTTGTACCATAAATGGACTTGTAACATAAACAGTGATCATTTTATTCCATGTTTTGGTGGATGTAGGAACATCCGGCGCCGTTGACGTTACATAATCTACTTTGCATCTAATATTAAAAACAACACCACTCTTCTCGGGAACAGTATCAATTCTTGTATAATTATTAAAGTCGTCTATATCGTTATATGTAGCAAATGTTTCGCCAGATTCTGGCCCTAAAGTAGTTGAAAGACTACTTGTACTGGATACAACCGCGGTAACCGTCGCCTGATCGAAAGCATTCGCTTCTATTTCCTGAATCATTGACTCTGCAAGTGAAAATGCAAGAACATCAAACTTAGTAGTATTTAAAGTAGTTGTTGTCTGAAGAAACAAATTGTTTACTCTAAGAATCATAAACGACAGTAAAACCATCGCTAAAAGCGTTATCATCGTCTGACCAGTACCCATAAGTCCTTTTTAGATATTAAAAGCCAACAAATTAATAAGGAAATAGTGTGCCACTCGCAATATTGTGATTTAAGTTAATACTAATCATTTATAAATGTAATAACTACCTTAATTGAGAATTTGACCTGTAATATATTCCATTAAGGGATTCAAATTATAATAAATAACTGATTTATTAACAAAAAAAAGGAGACTATGAAATGTATTTGATAAGAGATGTATTCCAGACAAAACCGGGGAAAGCTAAAGACCTTGTTAAAATTTTTAAGAATGTTAATCAGTATATGCCTAAGGAAGGCCTTGGAACAACAAGAGTAATGACTGACGTAGTTTCAAGCTATTGGACTGTTGTTTTAGAAACTGAAGTTGAAAGTTTAAACTATTGGGAAAAGATGAGTAGTTTTTCACAGAAACCTGAGGTTAAAGAAATCATGAAAGACTATATGACCCTAGTAGAAGGAGGACATAGAGAAATATTCAAAATAGAGGAATAGTATATTAAGAGGCTGACCGGATATTCTGAGTCAGCCTCTATTTTAATTTTAGCGGAATATATAAGATTTATTTAATAATTAATTTTGTTAAAAGCTTAAAGTCTTCTTTAGAAGTTACCTTAAAATTAAATATAGATCCTTCTACAATATTTATTTTTTCTTTCATCCTGCTAACAAGCATCGATTCATCCGTCCCCTTAAATTTATTCTTATACGCACTATCCATCGCTTTTTTTAATTGGGAATACTTAAAGATTTGCGGGGTCTGAGCATAATAGATCTTTTCCCGTTCAACATACTTTTCAACCAAATCATTTCCTATAAAAAGAGTATCTTTTGCTTTAATACAAACAAGAGCGTTTCCCTTTAATTTCGCGATACTTATAGCGTCAGACAAAACTTTATCAGGCAACAGGGGACGAACAGCATCATGCACAACGATTAAATCGTTGTCTGAAGCTGTAATAGCATTTAACCCGTTGTAAACAGAGTCCTGTCTTTCCAAACCTGATTCCACAAACCTGGATAATTTAGAATAGTTATAATTCTTCTTGATTTTTTCGAGAAGTTTAAAATAAAATGGATCGGCTGAGATTATTATTTCATCAACCGATCTGTTTTTTTGAAATACGTCCAGCGTATAAGCTATAAGTTCTTTACAGTTTATTTTAAGGTACTGTTTTGGAATATTGTATCCGCTCCTTGTACCTTTTCCCCCCGCGGGAATTACTGCAATTACCCTCATAAAATAAGCATGGCATCGCCGTAGCTAAGAAAGCGATAATTCTCCTTAAGTGCTTTCTTATAGGCTTTAATAATTAACTCTGTTCCGGCAAAAGCGCTTACAAGCATAAGCAGAGTAGATTCGGGAGAGTGAAAATTAGTTATTAACCTATTTGTAATTTTAAAATCGTAAGGAGGATAGATGAATTTATCAGTCCATCCCCGGTTCGGTTTTACAAATCTATCGGCAGTAACACTAGTTTCAAGAGCGCGGCATGTACTTGTACCTACAACAAAAATCTTATGTCTTGACGCTATAGCTTTATTTATTTTTTCAGAAGCAGCATGGGTTATTTCGAAATATTCCGAATCCATTTTGTGTTTAGTAAGATCTTCGACTTCAACCGGCCGGAATGTACCCAATCCGATATGCAGAATAACGGGAACCATTTCGATCCCTTTCTTCTCAATTTTCTGAAGAAGCTTCTGCGAGAAATGAAGTCCTGCTGTAGGAGCAGCGACAGCTCCATCAATTTTAGCATAGACGGTTTGATAGTTTTCCCTATCCGATGGTTCAGGTTCCCTTTTTATATAGGGGGGAAGGGGTGTCATTCCGATTTTCTCAATAGCTTTAAAGACATTACCGGGCTGGTTAAATCTAACAGTGCGTCCACGAGAAGTTGTATTATCAATTACTTCACACCAGAGTTTATCATTAAAATAGATTTTATTTCCGATCCTAACTTTCCTGGCGGGATCTACTATTACATCCCAAATACATTCTTCTGCATTTAATTCCCTTAAAAGGAAGACCTCAATCTTGGCATTTGTCTTCTCTTTTTTCCCGAATAACCTTGCCTGGAAAACTCTTGTTTCATTAACGACAAGAATATCCCCTTTCTCCATATAATCACAGACATCTGAAAATACCTTATTCTCTATCTCCTGTTTTTCACGGTTAATTACCATGAGCTTTGCTTTTTCTCTTGGAGCAGCGGGGTATTTGGCAATCGATGTCTTGGGTAAATTATATTTGAAGTCTGATAATTTCATTCTTGACAACCTATTTTATTTAAAAAATCGGGAAAGGAGTATTTCCTTTCCCGTTGATTACTTTGTTATTTCCTCTTTTTAGAACTGATTTTTTTTACTGCAGTCTTTTTAGCCGGAGTTTTTTTAACAGCAGCTTTCTTAACCGGTTTAGCAGTTAACTCTTTAACGACAGCTCTGGCTGCTGCAAGCCGTGCGATCGGTACTCTGAATGGAGAACAACTTACATAATTAAGGCCTACACGATGACAGAATTCAACCGATGAAGGTTCTCCGCCATGCTCACCGCATATACCGACTTTCAGATCTGATCTTGTTGAACGTCCTTTATCTACACCCATTTTCACGAGCTGACCTACACCACTCTGATCCAAAGCTTCGAATGGATCATTTGCTAAAATTTCCTTCTGAACATAAAGGGGAAGGAATTTTCCAGCATCATCGCGTGAAAGCCCGAATGTAGTTTGAGTAAGGTCGTTAGTACCAAAGCTGAAGAATTCAGCGCTCCTAGCTATCTCATCTGCAAGCAGGCAAGCCCTCGGGAGTTCTATCATTGTACCGACAAGATAAGGAAGTTTTTTCCCTCTTTCTTTAAATACTTCATCAGCTACACGACAAACAATTTCTTCCTGGAGTTTGAATTCCTTAAGGTCTCCAACCAGCGGGATCATTATTTCAGGTTTAACTTTTATGCCTTCGGCTACGGCATCACAAGCAGCTTCAAATACAGCACGTGCCTGCATTTCAGTAATTTCAGGATAGAGGATACCGAGACGGCAGCCTCTGAATCCAAGCATAGGGTTGAATTCATGAAGTCCTTCGATTTTTTCCGTTAGTTTTTCTACAGAGATATTAAGTACTCCTGCAAGTTCTTTTATATCCTTTTCAGTATTAGGAAGGAATTCATGTAAAGGAGGATCAAGAGTTCTTATAGTAACCGGGAAACCTTTCATAGCTTTGAATATCCCGTAAAAATCTGATCTCTGTAATGGAAGAAGCTCAACTAAAGCTGCTTTCCTTTCCTCAAGGGTATCAGATACGATCATCTTTCTTACCGACATAATTCTATTTTCACCAAAGAACATATGTTCAGTACGGCAGAGTCCGATTCCTTCAGCGCCAAAAGCAATTGCATTAGAGGCCTGGTCAGGCTGATCGGCATTTGTTCTTATACCTAATCTCCTGAACTTATCAGCCCAGCTCATAAGGCTTGCATAAGTTTGATAAATTGGAGACTGCTTCCCGTCAAGAGTTTTGGTAATGAGTACCTGTATTATTTCAGAAGGTTTGGTCTGAATTTTCCCTTGTATAACCTCACCGGTGGTTCCATCTATTGAAATATACTCGCCTTCTTTTACTACCAGGTCTTTACCTTCAACTTTTACTGTTCTCTCCTGATAATTGATATTCAAAACGCCGCATCCAGCAACGCAAACCTTACCCATTTGGCGTGCAACCAAAGCAGCATGTGAAGTCATTCCTCCTCTTGCTGTCAGGATACCTTCTGATGCATTCATTCCTTTGATATCTTCGGGAGAGGTTTCAATCCTTACAAGAATAACCGGATCACCATTAGCGGCCATTACTTCAGCGTCCTGTGCGCTTAATGCAATTTTACCTGAAGCCGCACCGGGTCCAGCATTCAAACCTTTCGCCATAAATCTGCCTTCGGTAATGGCTTTCTTCTTTTCGTCCAAATCAAAAATAGGACGTAAAAGCTGGTTAAGCTGATTTGGTTCGATTCTTAAAATAGCTTCTTCCTTGTCAATTAATTTTTCATGTACCATATCAACGGCCATTTTAATAGCCGCGAAACCTGTTCTTTTACCTACCCGGCACTGCAACATCCACAGCTTACCCTGTTGAATTGTAAATTCAATGTCAAGCATATCCTTATAATGCTTTTCAAGAATCATTCTGTAGGTATCAAGCTCTTTATATAGTTCCGGAGCGTCCTTATCAAGTTCAGAAATAGGATGGGGTGTGCGGATACCAGCCACAACATCTTCACCCTGTGCATTGAACAGATACTCGCCATAGAACAGATTTGCACCTGTTGCGGGATCTCTTGTAAAGGCAACGCCTGTACCTGAATCTTCGCCCATATTCCCGAAAACCATTGACTGAACATTCACAGCTGTACCCCAGCTTGCGGGTATATCGTTCAGTTTCCTGTAAACAATTGCCCTATCATTCATCCATGAGCTAAATACAGCTCCAATTGCTCCCCAGAGTTGTTCCACAGGGTTTTCGGGGAATTCTGATCCAGTTTCCCTTTTAATGGCAGCTTTAAATTCGGCTACAAGTTCCTTTAAATGTTCAGCTGTAAGTTCAGTATCTAATTTAAAACCATTATCATGTTTCTTCTTTTCAAGTATTACTTCAAAAGGATCGGCATCATGCTTATCAACAGGTTTTAACCCCAGAACAACGTCGCCGTACATCTGGACAAACCTTCTGTATGAATCATAAGCAAAACGCGGATTGTTTGTCTTTTCAATTAAACCTAAAACAGTAATATCATTGAGGCCTAGATTAAGAATTGTATCCATCATACCAGGCATAGATGCTCTAGCACCCGATCTAACTGAAACAAGGAGGGGATTCTTAGGATCGCCGAACTTAGCTCCCATAATAGCTTCCACCTTCTTTAGTGACTCTGCTACTTTAGCTTTAAGCTCCTTAGGATATTTATTCTTGTTTTCAAAATAGGCTGTACAGACTTCAGTAGTAATAGTAAACCCTGCGGGCACCGGTAATCCTATATTCACCATTTCTGCAAGATTAGCACCTTTACCACCGAGCAACGCTTTCATTTCAGCTTTCCCTTCAGCTTTCTTACCGCCGAAGAAATAGACATATTTCGACATTTATTTTACTCCAAATTAAATTTATCAATTATTTTAATTAATTATTGTTGAGCGGGATCATTGATTCAAATTTAATTTATCAACAATGAATTTATTAAATGATCCTTCATCACTCATCTCCATTTTGATTTTTAGATAAAAGATATCTATATCATCAAATTCTTTTGCGAAACTTACAAGTTTTACTGCATCTTTTTGTGTAGTAATAACCGAATGTGAGTTCGAGCTATAAAATTTCTTTCTTATTGATTGAATTTCCTTGTTTGAATAGTTTTTATGGTCAATAAAAACCATCCTATTCTCAGTATTTACGCCATTCTGGGCAAGAATGCTCATAAGAGAAAAGGGATCTGCAATTCCTGATACCACAAGGCTTTTTTGTCCTTTAAATTCTTCAATTTTATGGTATTCATTTCTTTTTATATCAACAAAACCAGTAGCCATATAATTAGCTCTGAATATCTTTTTCCCTTCGAAATATGTCTTCAGATCATCAGGGATTTCTTCCTCCAGAGCAAATTTCCTGTTAATAATAACGGCATCAGCTCTTTTAACAGCCGTAAAGGGTTCTCTCATATTCCCGGTTGGGAACAGGTTTTTAACAAGGAAATTCCGGCTTAAAAGGAATTTCTGCTCACATACAAGCAGATCCAAATCCCGGTAAATCCAGCGATGCTGGAAAGCATCGTCAAGGACGATTATCTTAACACCGGTTTCTTTAATTAATCTTTCTGCTCCTTTAACCCGATTCTCGCTTACAGCTCCGGGAATAAGACAATCGGAAATGGTCTGGAAAATTTCATCACCGCACTGATCGACTGAAGTGAGTATCCGGTTTCCGTCCGAAACGAGCAAATATCCTCTTGATTCTCTGCCATATCCTCTGCTCAATACTCCGGCTTTTAGGCCATATTTCTTCAGATGTTCGAGCAAATAAATTACCATTGGAGTTTTTCCGGAACCACCGACAGTAAGGTTACCGACCGAAATTATTTTTGCTTCAACTTTACTTTCTTTAAATATCTTAATTTCAAATAACCAATTCCTAACCGCTACTGCAATTGCATACAGGGGAATAACCGGAAACAGTAATATTTTTAAGAAATTAATCACGTTTTATTATCGAAATTATTTGCTTCAATTTGAAGTTCGTTTAGTTTCTGCTCACAATTCAGAATTGCTTCAGACGTATCACTAAAAGATAAATCCTCTTTCAGAAGAACAGGTGATGAATATATTACCTTTGCACCTGAAAAGAACTTTGGTACTTCAAACCTATCCCAGCTTTTAAGGATTCTCTTTTTCTTGTAACCAACCCCGACCAGAATCAAGGGGACCTTACTTTTCTTTGCAATAACAACCGCGCCGGCTTTCATCTTGTTGGCAGGACCTCTTGGTCCATCCGGTGTAATTACAACTGATTCATTATTTTTTGCATAATCAACCATCATACCCAGTGCAACATCCCCTCCTTTGCTACTGGACCCTCTAACAACATTATACTTCCAGTGTTTCAGGAGTTTTGCCAATAAATCTCCATCCTTACTTTGGCTTATTAAAGCAGTGAAATTTTTATTTCTGTGGAGATACCATCCCAGCAGCATCTGTCCGTGCCAGAAAGCAAGGACATAATTCTTATTCTGGTTTTCAAGAGCATCCACTATTTCCCTGTTCTTATAAGACACCTTAAGACTTTTGCAAAGCAGGTCGACAGCCTGAGAAAGAACAAATAGACCAATAACGCGAAGAAAATCCTGTTTAAATTTTCTATAACCCATTCAATCCACTATAAACAATCAAAGCCGCTTTACGAGAGGCTCCCTGCTGGCCAAGTTTCTCTTTGAGAACAGACAGCCTGCTTTTCATTGATAAATAAAGATTGTTATCAGATAATATCTTTTTACATTCTAAATAAATATTCTCATCATCGGCTTTATCCTGGATTAATTCCGGGGCTACTTTCTCTCCGATAATAATATTAACCATGCCGATTATATCCAATTTGATCAATTTCTTAATAATCAGATAAGTAAGGAGACTTGTCTTATAGACAATAACCATCGGAAGCGAAAACAAACCTGCTTCAAGGGTAGAAGTACCAGATTTAATAATCCCTATTTTCGCAAGATTCATCAAGTCGTAATTATGTCCTTTAATGATCTTATATTCTGTATCAATGCCAAGGCCATTAAACAAATTAATATCTATATTATCTGCGCAGGCGACGACTGTTTGAAGGTTGAATTCTTTTGACAGTTTAGAAGCAGCTTTTATTGCATCAGGGAAGATACGACTTATTTCATTTTTCCTGCTTCCAGGGAATATTAATAATATATTCTTATTCAAATCCAGGTTAAATATATTATAGAATTCATCTTTTGGTAATAATTCGTATTCATTTATCCTTTCCAATATCGGATGTCCGACAAATTCCACATTAACATTATTCTTCCGGTAAAGTTCCTCTTCGAAGGGGAATACTACTATCATTTTATTTACGAGGGCTTTTATCTTTTTAATCCTTCCTGCTCCCCATGCCCATATCTGCGGAGCTATATAATAAAAGATATTTACTCCTGCGGCTTTTAATTTTTTTGCAAGACTAAGATTAAATCCAGGATAATCAATAAGCACCGCATTACTTATTTCTTTTTCTTTTACAAGCGTGAGAATTTCCCGCTGTACCCTTTTAATGAACGGAATATGTTTAATTACTTCAGCAAACCCGAGGAAAGCAAGTTTATCTATAGGATAAAGAATATTCATCCCGGCATTCTTCATCTTTTCCCCGCCTATACCGAAAACATTAACAGAGGGATCTATCTTTTTGAGTTCGGTAATAAGAGCTGAGCCATGGAGATCTCCCGAAGCTTCGCCGGCAATAATAAGAATATTTTTATTATTTGCTTTCATATTAGTTTCTTCTGATAACCCAAATTATTAGCAGAGTCATAATAACAAATCCGAATGCCTGCAGAGTTCTTGTTTCAGACTGTAAGCCTTCTTTCCAGGAAAAGTCGGACTGTTTATTCCCTGCTACTCTATATGGAGTCAATCGCGGAATAAAGCGGCGGACATTCAAAGTATAATCTTCGAATTGTTTACCGAATGTTTTCCTAAGGTATCCTTCTTCTTCTTTTATTATCATATAGTATTGCAATGAAAAGAACAGAAGTCCAGCAATCTGAAGCCATGGGAATATTGCAAATGACATTATTCCAATGCCGGTATACATCATTATGTTACCGAAGTAGAGTGGATTCCGAACATGAGCAAAAGGTCCGCTGATAATCAGATTTGATCCCCCCACATTACCCGTGGTTCTTGTTTCGCTACCTGCCCAACTTACTCCCCAAAGCCGTATAAACTCACCTACGAATGCAATTATAAACCCTGCTATAATGCCCCATATATTTGAGTTATTATATAAGAGCATAATAATAACAAACGGAACCGGTGTGTAGCTGCGATACTTAAAGAAAGTTTCTGATAATTTCATATTTGTTTTTTAACTCTTTAGCTATTCTTTTATCTATCATTCCGTGATATATGCTTCTCTTCTTTTTAGTCCTGCCTGATGTCTTTTTTTTAATTTTTTCTTCTTTAAAAGAACTGCGAGTATATCAATTACATCATCGAAAGTTTTATAAGGGAAATAGGAAACTCTTTCCTTCTCACAATATTTAAGAAGACTTCTTTTGGCAAAAATAAAGTCGCAATACAGGGCGGGGTCTTTATCTGAATTGCCGTCCCCTATATACATTGTAATATCCTCATCGCTGCTATTTGTAATAATATGATTTTTCTTACAGTTAGCAGTATTCCTGCTATTAGGATCTTCAAAGGGGAATTCCGGAACAAGTTTGTTCTGTGAAGATATTTCCAGATGATTAGAGAAATATTTTAATCCTGTTAAATTCTCTCTTTCAAATATCATATCTATGTAATAATCAAACCCGTCACTAAGGACAATAATCTGAATATCGTGATCCCGGCAAAACTGTATCAGCTTATACATTCCCGGGTCAACTTCCATTTTGTAAATAAATTCATTTAATGTATTCACATCCACTTTGTCAACAGATGCGCATAAATCGATCCATGATTGTTTTGCTGAAATCCTATCACTAAGAAGATCTTCAATAATCTTATCAACTTTACTTCTATCGCCAAAATTGCGGAATATTGATTCGCCTACATCTTCTCTGGTTATAGTACCATCAAAATCAATAAACAATTTAATTTTTTGATCTATCATCTTGCCAGCACCATTTTTCTTACATCGACAAAATCACCTGCCTGAATACGGTAGAAATAGACTCCCGGGGGAAGATTCTTTCCTGAAAAAGTAATCTTATTTTCTCCCCTGGGATAATTCTGTCCTTCAATTTCTTTTATCACTTCAATATGACTATTAAAGAACTCGAATTTAATCCAGGTCGGTTCTTCCAGATAAAAAAGGATTGTAGTTTCATCTGAAAACGGGTTCGGAGAATTATCCCCCAGTGTAATTTTCCCTTTCGGTTCCAAGAATGATACTTTGGCAACATCGGAAGGTTGAATATTGCCATGGTTATCTTTTTGAACTATCCTATAGAATATAGAGCCAGCTTCCTTCGGCCTGTCCAGAAATTCATAATATTTAACATTGCTAACGCCTGCTGATTTAATATTCCCGACTATACTCCATGGAGCTGTACCGTTCTCAGTCTGTATTGTTCTTTCCACATCATAATTTGTTTCACTTGATTCATTGGCAGAGTACCAGGATATTTTTACCGAGTCACCATTAAGGATAGCATTCAGGCCGATAATCTGGGAAACATACGTACCTGAATTGAATATTTTTTGAGCATATATTTCCCCTTTGCTTTCTCTCATTTCTTTAAATATAGCAATTGCGCCACCTCTCAAGTCTGAAACAATAGAGGGGTAGCTTTTTTCGGTATTTTTATGAGAGGCCACAGCAATGCCAAGCGAATCCCATAACCGTTTACCAGTACCGCTTATTCTTTGGGCATATATATCGGGCCTTATGGATTCCTGGCGTTTATCAATCCATGCTACAATTGCGCCGGATTTGCCATCACTTAAAAGTTTCTGACCGAACTGATCTCTTTCCAATTTGATTACGGGTACATCTTCTTTCCAGCGTTGAATTCCTTTTACATTAAATTTCTGAATATAGATATCTTTATCTTTGTTAATCTCATTAGTCCAGCTTAAGATTATAGTGGAGTCGGCGGTCAACACCTGGGGATTAGTTTTATTCCCTTTCCTGTTGGAGGCCACCCTACCGCCCTGTCCCCATAATGGTTTACCGGAATAACTTATCAACTGATGATAAATGTCCTTCTCAGATTTCTGAATCTGCCAAGCTACGTAGATAGAAGAGAAATCACTATTTTGAACAGAATAGCTTAATACGGTCTGGGAAGAATTAGATACCACAACCGGTCTTTTACCCCATAAGCTTTTTCCAGTAGAGTCGACATGCTGGGCCAATAATATGGTTTTATTATTCAGATTTTCAAGCCAGAAGATGTATGCACCTCCTTCATCATCAGCTATTACAGAAGACGAGCTTTTTCTTCCGGGAGAATCATGAATAAGAATTCCATCAATTTCGTTATTAAGGAGTTCTCCGGCGGCGCTTATTTTCTGCAGTTTAAGCTTATAACTTGACCCGAATTCATTCGCTTTAGCAATGTAAGAGATATAAACATTTCCGGCATCATCAGAACAAACGGCATAATCGGTAACATCGGGATAATCAGGTGTAATCCGGACTCCATTCCGCTGCCACAAAAGATTTCCATTTGAATAGACTCTTTGCGCAAACAGGTTACCATTTTTATTCCTTGTATAATCTTTCCAGACAACAACTGCAGTATTTGGAAGATTACTAGAGGCAATAGGATTTACTTTATCTCCATTCAGATCTGAAGTTTTTTTCCCATCAGGGCGAAAACTTACTTTACCGTTCCCATCCATATGGACAAATAATATCTCATTCTGAAACCCGCTCTTATTATCCTGCCAGAAAATAAAAGCGCCGCCTTTAAGATCCTCAACAGAAGAAATATTTATTGGATTGGTGCCGTCAATAACCAGCTTTGTATTTATAGAAGGGTTATTAACCCATTGAGCTCCGAGGGGCGAAACGCAAATTATAATAAGGAATAAACTTATAAAGCCATTGAGGCAAGATTTAATTGACAAAATTGAAATCCTCATTAAATCTAACACTTACAAGTTTTGAAACCCCTTCCTCCTGCATAGTTACGCCATACAGGGTACTTGCAGCTTCCATAGTTCTCTTATTATGGGTAACGACTATAAACTGTGTATCGACACTAAAATCTTTTATAATTTTTGTAAACCTATCTATATTAGCATCATCAAGCGGTGCGTCAATTTCATCGAGTATACAGAAAGGACTCGGTTTAACCAGATAAATTGCAAACAAAAGCGCTATAGCTGTTAAAGTCTTTTCTCCTCCTGAAAGCAGATCAATTGAAGTAGGGCGTTTCCCCTTAGGTTTTGCAATTATCTCAATCTTAGCCTCAAGAGGGTCGGCATCTTCTTCAAGTCTTAGATCAGCCTCATCGCCGGGGTTGAAAAGTCCCCTGAAAATATTTATAAAGTGCCCTCTTATTTTATCAAAAGTATCAGAGAACAGGGCCTGAGCGGCTGTATTTATTTCCTCAATAGTCTTTATAACATCCTTTTCCGATTCCAGAAGGTCATTCCTTTGCTTATTCAGGAAATCAAATCTTTCCTTTTCTTCTTCGTATTCAGAATAGGCAAGCAGGTTAATAGGTCCGAGGTTCCGAACCTGTTGTTTCAGAGAATGTACTTCTTCAGTCTTCTGATCAAAATTAAAAGTATCAAGATCTTCAAAAGTTTTGACTTCAAGAGTTAACGAATAATTCTCTTTGATATTCTCGAGAAGATTCTTAATCATCAGGCCCAGTTCATTCAAATGCATTTCAGACGAATGAATTTGATCGGAGACAGTTTCCCTTTCGTTCCTGAGTGAATCCTGTTTCAATTCTTTTTCTTCAATGACGGCTTTAATCGATCTATATTCAGAATCAATTTCATTTTCTTCTTTTAACTGCTTCTCTTTTGTTTCGCCCAATTCATTAAGTTCAAATAATTTGTCATCAAGAATAGTTTTGATGGTATCGAGTTCCTGCGAAGCCGTGGAGATATCAATTTCCCTTTTGGCAATACTCTTAATGATCAGGTCAATTGAATCTTCAGCTCTTTTAATTGCATTATTTGTATTTCTTAAATCGCCATTATACCGTTCCAGTTCGAGGTTCAAATTATTAAGTCTTGAAGTAATGGAATTATATTCCTTTTCAATCTCCTTAAAGTCCTCATCCATTTTCCTGCTTTCCTGGTCAGCGGCAGATTTTTCATCTTTATGGAGAGAAAGGATTTCCTGCAGTCTTGATTTCTCATTATCAAGCCGGTTATAATCAGCGGCTAGTTCCTGTATCTCTGTTCTTGCTTTCTCAATTTCATCAACAGCCTTCTTCTTTTCAAATTCAAACTGGGCAGTTTGTTTTTCTATATTAGAGAGGTCATTAACAAGCATTCTTTCTCTTTCAGAGAGCAATTTAAGATCGATATTATTGATTGTCTGCTCGACGTTTTCAATCTTCAGGCGGAGTTTTTCGAGTTCCTCTTCTTTCCGGGGGAATTCATTTTTAAGGTTCTCAAGAAGCTGTTTCCTTCCGAACAGCGAATCATCGAGTCTTGGAGCAGAGCCCCCTTCAATGACGCCTGATTCATCGATATAGTCCCCATTCAGAGTTACAAAGTTAAATATTGCATACTTTGCCGAAAGGTTAAAGGCAGTTTCCAGTGAATCAACAAGTATTGTTTTGGATAATATCTTATCGAAGAAGGGGATCCATTTTTCATCAGTCTGGATAAACTCTTTTGCAAAGCCTAGGAATCCAGGTGCTTTTTTCAGCGATCTTACTTTCTGTTTAACAATCAGGGACTGTATATAATTAATAAAGCTTTTCTTTTGCTCTTTCTGGTCCCGAGTAATATAAAAGGAAGCTTTCCCTATTCCGCTGCTTTTAAGATATTCGATTCCGTTCTTTAAATCTTCGAGTGAATCGACAAGAATATTGTTCAGGTTATTTTTCAAAGAAGCTTCTATAGCGAAACGGTACTCTTCGGAAGAATTTCCGATATGTGCCAGAAGTGCCTTATCTCCTGTTGCCCAGGCATTATTTTCAAGGAGTGCTTTTGCTCCCTTTGATACCCCTTCCAGGTTATCTATCAGATTCTGGATAAAAGTTATTTTATCCTTTATACTGCTTATTAATGACCGTTCTTCGAGTTCCTTCTCTTTTAAGGAGTTTAATTCTTTCTCAAGCTGTTCCCTTTCGTGCAGTTTGCTACTATAATAATTTTCAGCTTCAGTTATTTTCTTTTCTGTTTCGGATTTATCCTGTTCAAGTTCTTCAATAAACCCAACTGTCTTGGCAATGTTCCCGGTTAACGATTGAATTTTTTCGTTAAGTCGTGATATAGCATTGTTCTTTGATACAAGGGCCAATTCCACATTTGAATATTCATTTTCTTTTGTGGTAATTTCTTTAAACTTCTCCAGAAGCATTTCAGAATGAAGTTTCAGCACTTTCCTCTTCTCTTCAAGAGAGATCCTTAACTGATTTACATTTTCTTCAAAAGATTTCTTAAGAGATTCTTTCTCTTCAATTTTGCCGGTAGTAGAGGTTACAATTTCGGTATTTTCAATAATCAGTTCCCTGGTTTCTTCCAGCTGGATTTTAAGTTCTTCGAGTTCCTGATTATATCTTTTAATATTGCTTTCTAAGGATTTTTCCCTTTCCTTACTTACTGAAATAAAGTTCTGGCAGTTATATATCTTTTCTGTCTGACCGGCTACTTCAGCTCTTTTTAATTTTAGCTCTGATTCAGTCTTATTTAAATTTTCTTTTATTGATTTAATTTCGTTTTCAATTTCGGCAAGATCAGATTCAATTAAAATTTTCTGTTTGAAGTTTAGATCTTTCTGATTTTTATATTCCTCTTTCTGAAGATTAAAGCGAGCTAATTCCCTTTCGGATAGATCTATTTCCAATTCGCGGAGAATTGTAGATATTTTATTATGTTTTTCAGCTTTTTTAGCCTGACGCTCGAGGGAATTTACCTTCTTTTCGACTTCCGTAACTATATCGTTGACCCTATTGAGATCGGCCTTGACCTCATCAAGTTTCCTGAGGGCAAGTCTACGGCGCAGCTTATATTTATTTACGCCGGCTGCTTCCTCGAACATAGTTCTTCTTTCTTCCGCCTTATTGCTTAAAATAGTTTCAACCATTTTAAGTTCAATAACCGAATAAGCGTTAGCGCCTATACCGGTATCCATAAATAAATTAGTAATATCCTTGAGGCGGCAGAGGTTTTTATTAAGAAGGTACTCACTTTCGCCCGATCTGAAAATCCTTCGTGTAATTGTTACTTCTGAATATTCAGTAGGGAGGATGCCCTTGTTATTCTCAATAGTCAATGAGACTTCAGCCATACCCATCGGCTTCTTATTGGAGGTGCCGTTAAATATGACATTCTCCATTTTATCACTTCTTAGGGTATTGCTTTTCTGCTCACCCAGGCACCATCTTATAGCATCAACAATATTTGTCTTTCCGCAGCCGTTAGGCCCGACAATAGAGGTAACTCCCTGATTAAACTGTACATTAGTTTTTTGGGCGAATGATTTGAATCCTAATATTTCAAGTTTCGACAGGTACAATTACGGATCCTATAAAATATTAAATAGTTTTAGAGTGATTTGCAGATATTCAATAACTGAATTACTCATTTCATAATAAATTATCGTGCTGGTAAATACAAGAGCAATTAAAAGTAAGCTATAGAAATAGACACTCCCTGCATTTACGTCAAAAATTACATATATGCCTTTCATCAGCCTGTAAAATATCCATAAGGTAAAAAGAATAAGGGCCAAGTACACATAGGTATTCCCAACATCTGCAGATAATACCCTGTACAGAATAATTCCAACCGGTATTAGAAGCATGAGAGGAAGGAATGACCAGATTACAGTAAAATATGCGCTTGAAAAATAGACTCTGTTTCTTACAAAAAATGCACCTGCTTTTACAAGGATGCTTAAAAATACCAGGATAATAAAGGAAGCTACCGATAACCATAATATTGAAAGTACCGGGTGCCAGGCAAGGTAGTTAATTGTTTTTAATATTCCATGACTACCGAATGCGAGTATAGTTTTTTCAAAAAAGAGGTTATCTCTCAGATAATATAAAAGGTTGCTTATCATTAGTCCTGAAACCGCCGCAATTAAAACTGCAAGAATATTGGACTGCATTCCTGAAATCAATCTCTGATCTCTCACATCGGCGAAGAAATTATATGGTCTTAATAATGCACGTGAAGTATCTTCCCTGAATTTTCTACCGGAATTAATCAGTCCGCTGAAAAGGATTGCTAAAACAATTCCGAAAACTATAAAGATCATTGGGGCATCATCTTTTTTACTGCCAATAGGGATAGTTACTTTTTCGGAATTATGAAGTTTAGCGCTTACAACCTTTAAAGCAAGCCGGCTGTTTTCCCTATCTTCACCCACCAAGCCGATATGATAAATATTTTCCTTGTTATAGCCGGTAATTAAGGAAGAATATTCCCCCCTATAATCAAACATAGTATTAAGAAAATATCCTGACAGAGGAGTTGAATTGCAATAATCTATGACCTGATCGAAATAGGATGCCTGGGCCTCATAAGTATATTTATTTACATACCCATCTGAATTTCCGGCATTAACAGTGTATGTGGCATCGCTTATGAATACGCTGCCGGCCCCAAGTTCGGTTTTCAGATCCAGAATCTGGGAGTGGAACTGGTTGGGAAGAGCATTTATAAATTCCAATCCATAGAGATCAAGGTTGTCCAATCTGGAGATATTAAATTTTGCAAAGGAGGCATAAGTGAGGGCATGGATCTGTTTCTTAGTTAAATCCGCGAGGGAATTAAGAAGATTTATCTGAGATTCCACCCCAGGCAGATATGAACTTCCAAGTCCAACAGCCCCGATAACCGAATATCTTTTATATGATTTAATAAAATTATTAAGATAATTCTGGCTTCTCTGGATAAAATTAGGATCACGGGACAATTTTCCCGGAATCAAATTCAGTGGAAGTTCTACAAAAGCGAGAAGCCCTACTTTTTCACATAATACGAGGTAATAAGGATTTGGAATTATCTTTGAGAACCTGATACAATTAAAACCGGATTCCTTAATCAATCTGATATCTTTTTCCATCTGATCGATAGTAAGCATACTGCCGTATTCATAATTTGAGGGGATATAAGTAACGCCTTCAATTGTAAAGTTGGAGCCATTAAATAAGAGTGATTCCTTTGAGGGGGTAATGGAATAGACCGATACTTTCCTGTTTACAATATCAATCAGTCTACCATTTCTATATAAATTAAAAGAAACATTATATGACTGAGGATTTGACGGGGACCATAATACAGGGGAGGATAATTCGAAATATTCTGTTAAACTTTTTTCTTTATTCCTGTTAAGCTGAAAGGACTGATCCTGAACTGAGCTACTTCCACCGGATGCAGACTGAAATACTATTTTAAGATCGAGCAAATCATTTCCGCCGAGAGAATCTTTAGTTACAAAATCCTTATTCTCAATTTTAGAGGAGAGAACAAATTTTACTTTATTTGATCTGGGATCATACTTATAGGAAATATCGGGATCGTTGATAAATATATTTGGGAATAACTGAAGATATATATCTCCGAAAATTCCACCATAATTCTTAGGCAAGAGGAATCCCTGTTTAACAGGAATTGTATTTTCGGCATCTGCCTTATAATTAAGCTTAACTGATAAAATATTATATCTATCGAACTTAATAATATCTTTAGGGAGGTCGATATTAAATGGAAATCTGCCGCCGGTATGCCTGTAAATAATAACGTTATTTACGGATATATCGGCTGAATAATTAAGACCGAGAAAATAGATTTTAAATTCATTGTTTGAAATTTGTTCTTTGGAGAGGGAGAATGCTTTTTCAAAAACCAGGATACCATCCCCTTCGAAAATTGAAGGTACATCCACTACTATTTTTTTCTGTTCCTTATCGTTAGCGGCATAAACCTGCCACTTGCCGTCCAGGGAAATTACACTTCTTGTTTCGGTAATATCCAGAAGATCTTTTTCCGAATAATTAAACTTATAGCCAGGAAGTTCCTTAAAAATGATCTGGGAGAAGCAAAAATGAGGGAATAATAGTGATATTATGACAAAGGAGTATAAAACAAACCTGGGAAATCCCATCCGTGTAACTATCCTATAATTATAGAATTAAACCGCAAAAGATACGCAAAAACGGAGGGGAAATCAATGTAAATCTTCCTTAATAATGCCTTAAATATGGCATTTTTGAATAACCTTTGATTAAATTGTTTTAATAGAAAGAGAGGAGGGGAATTGAATTAATTTTAAGGAGAGGAAATATTGTACTTCATTAAGAGGGGTGCACTAAAAAATGCCACATATTGAGACATTTAAGGGAGGGGAGTAGCTGAGTCGTTACTGAGTCGTTCATCTCCCAATCATCTCTCGTTCAACATTTGGTAAGGAGTAGGGGTAATACGGGCGTATTTGTCTCATTTTGAAGCAAATAAAGGGGGTAAACCCAGGGGGATAGCCCCTGGGAATAGATATTCAATAAGTGGAGCTTATATTTTACGCTCCCTGCATAATTCCTATAAACGAATCTGCTTTAAGGCAAGCTCCGCCGACCAAGGCACCGTCGATATCTTTCTGGGATAAGAGTTCCTTAGCATTATCAGGTTTTACGCTGCCGCCATATTGGATAATAATTTTCTCAGAAACCGGGGCACCGTATTTTTCTTTTATCAGGTTACGAATTAAGGCATGGACTTCCTGGGCCTGATCCGGGGAAGCAGTTTTGCCTGTACCGATCGCCCAAACGGGTTCATAGGCGATAATAAGTTTGCTCATATCGTCAGAAGAGACGCCTTCTAATCCTGCTTTAACCTGTCTTTTGATTACCTCTTCCATTATACCGGCTTCTCTTTCCTCAAGTAATTCTCCTACACAGAATATTGGTTTCAGCCCGCTGGTTATAGCTTTTTTAATTTTACTATTAATAAGTTCATCTGATTCGCCGAAAATATTTCTTCTTTCGGAATGGCCGAGGATAACATATTCGCATCCTACACTTTTAAGCATTGCCGCGGAGATTTCGCCTGTAAAGGCGCCTGAAGATTCAAAATACATATTCTGGGCCCCCAGTTTTATCTTTGTATCTTTTAATAAAGCATATGCTTCTGATAATGATGTAAATGGAGGACAAACTATTACATCGCAATTCACTTCGCTATTAGATAATCCTGCTGATAATTTTGAAATAAGATTTTGAGTTTCCTTCAAATCATTATTCATTTTCCAATTTCCTGCAATTACTTTCCGTCTCATAAATCCTCTCAATTGATTTTATTATTTCTAAATGCCGGAACAAATTTAATATTTTAATACTCTAATAAAAATGATTACAGCCTTTTCCCTTCTAAGTAAAACCAGTTTTTTCTATATTAGTAAATTGTAAAGTAAATAATAAATCAAAGTTCGGCATCGAATGAAAAAGAAAGTAGCCATAGTTGCATTAAGCGGAGGATTAGACAGTTGTGTTACAACAGCTATTGCTCTGCAGGAATACGATGTGGTTCTGTTCCATGCTAATTACAAACAGAGAACAGAGCTAAAGGAGTTAAATTCTTTTAACAGGATTGGAGACTTTTACGGGATTAGTAAACGATTGATAATTGATTTCTCCCATCTATCTAAAATAGGCGGTTCCTCGTTAACGGACAAGAAAATAAGGGTAGAAAAAGCCGATCTGGCCAATAAGGATGTACCCAATTCATACGTACCGTTCAGAAATGCCAACATATTATCCGCATGTATCAGCTGGGGTGAAGTTATAAATGCCTCTGCAGTTTTTATTGGTGCGGTTAATGAGGATTCATCCGGATATCCCGACTGCCGGCCTGAATTCTTTACGGCATTTGAGAAGATGGCAGATATAGGGACTAAACCTGAGACTAGAATTAAGATAATTACCCCGGTTATTAGTCTTAGCAAAAAAGAAATCGTATTGAAGGGAGCTGAATTAAATGCACCGCTTCATTTGACCTGGTCGTGCTATCAGAATGAAGAAGAGGCATGCGGAGTCTGTGATAGTTGTGCACTAAGATTAAGGGGTTTTCAGCAAGCGGGGATAGAGGATCCGATAATTTATAAAATTAAACCATTATACAATTGAAAGGAATAAGATGAACGATAAAACGAAAATTATAGAAGTATTTGAGAACGCATATCCAAACAGAGACTACACAGTAATACATGAAGCTCCCGAATTTACATCATTGTGCCCCAAGACAGGACAGCCCGACTTTGCAACTATAACGGTAGAATATATACCAGACAAGCTATGCATAGAACTCAAATCGCTGAAGTTATATTTTAATTCATATCGCAATGACGGGATTTATTTTGAAAGTGTTACCAACCGGATACTTGATGATCTGGTAGAGGCATGTCAGCCAAGGTACATGCATATAACAGCAGATTTTAAAGTACGCGGGGGTATATCTTCGGTAGTGGAAGTTGAATACCAGAAAGATGATTTTCTGAATGAGAATTTTAACTAATACAAATAATGCCAGTTAATGCTGTTATAAAAAAAGATTTCATAAAAAAGAGAGACCTGTTATTCAGGGAGAATTCAAAGAGTATTGATTCCCTTGATTTCAGCATGCAGTACAGTCTGTTAGTAGAAGATTTTATACGGTTATTAACCAGTAACAGAAAGATTAATTTTGCTATTGCATCTGCCGGGAGTTTCAGCCGCAGGGAGCTTGCCCCTTATTCAGATATAGATCTTATTTTTATTAATGAATCATTAGCCGGCAATGAAAAAGAGATATCAGAGATACTGACTTTATTGTGGGATAATGGAATTGAAGTTTCCCAGACATTAAGGGACTTTGGGGATATATCAAAATTTCTGAAAGAAGACCTACACAGCTTTACCCAGTTTTTTGAAACAAGATTACTTTGGGGTTCAGAGAAAATATATAATAAATGGAATGAGCTTCTTCTGGCGTCATTAACAGAGGATGTACAGAGAAATCTTATTTATGATTTTGTTCATGATATAGAAGCGAGGTATGAAAAATTCGGTTCATCAGCCAAGACATTAGAGCCTAATATAAAATTATCAGCGGGCGGATTAAGGGACTTCCAGGTTGTTGAATGGATGTACATCCTCAAAAACAAGGAATTTCTTAATAAACAAAATGAGAAAACCCAGTCTGAAACTTTTGTTCAAATGCTTCTTGAAAAGGAATACGCATCACCCAACGAATGCAGAAGACTACTAAGCGGCTATAAGCTTTTAATAACTGTAAGAAACCTGCTTCATCTGATGTCTAATCAGAAAAACGACCGGCTCGAGTTTGCGGCACAGCAAAAGATTGCACCTCTTTTTTATACTAAGAAAGAAGCGATCTCGTTTTTCATGAGAGACTATTTTATTGCTGCAAACACAATAAACCGCTTTACTAAATCAATTGTTAAAAAATTCTTAGAGGAGATAACCAACCCTCTGCCAGATTCACTGGCAATTGATCTTGATGAAGATTTTATACTGAAGGGGAAAACAATTTCATTAAACAGCAATAGTAATTTAGACCTGTCCGATATACTGAGGGCCTTTTACTACCGAGGATCATATAATGCCCAGTTTGATGAGAAGTTAAGAACATTAATAGTCGAAACCGTAGAGAAAGAAGATAATTTTGGATTAAGCAGTACAAGTTCATCAGTCTTTTTCAGGGAAATTCTCCGGCTGCCTAAAAATGTAGGACAGACTTTATCCAACATGAACGAACTTGGAGTTCTTGGTGCATTTATGCCGGAATTCAAAGACTTGATAGGATTTCTACAGCATGGTGTATACCATCAGTATACAGCAGATGAGCATACATTGATGTCTATTCTGAATGTAGAAAAACTCGAGAAGGATTATTCAAATTTAGGGAAGATCTTCAACAACCTTAAAGATAAAGAGATATTATATTTGAGTTTATTGTTCCACGATATAGCTAAGCCGATTAATATATCCGGTCATGAAATTATCGGTGCAGAGATGGCTTCATCAATCATGTACAGACTCGGTTATAGTGAAGACGTAATTGAAAAAGTATCCTTTCTGGTAAAGAACCATTTGTATATGGAGCAGGTAGCATTTCGACGAAACCTTAATGACCCTGAAACGCTGAATAATTTTACCGCTAAATTTGCTTCAGTTCATGCATTAGATCTTTTATATCTTGTAACCTATGCAGATTTATCAGCTGTAAATCCTGCGGTCTGGACTTCGTGGAAAAGTGATCTGTTAGCTGAATTATACCGGAAAACCAGTTCGATGTTGATAAAGCAAATGAGCGGTGAAGAGCTTTTAATATCAAGTACTTATGTAATCCCCAAAGAAATCAGCAAACTTTCGCCTACAATATCGGAATCCCATGTACAGGAACATATTGATTCGATAAATGATATTTCTTATGTTCATCATTTTACAGATGAGGAAATTGCACGGCATGTAGAGGAAATTCAAAAGGGGACAATAGTTTCAACGTTATTTAAAGAGCTTAACGATTTTACTAATATAACTATAATTACGAAAGACTTCCCTTCACTATTATCAAAGATATGCGGAGTTTTATCAATCAATGATGCCAATATCCACGATGCGAAAATATTTACGCGAAAGGATGGAATTGTTATAGATACATTCAATGTTTCCGACTTCAGGACAGGCAGAAAGATTGAGCCGGAGAGATTTATTAAAATAGAAGAGGATCTCAATTCAGTAATTATTGGTATGCTTCAACTTAATCAGGAATTCTCGAAACTTAAAAACAAATGGTGGAGAATTGAAAGTAAGTTCTTCAAGAGAACTGGCAAAATAAGAATTGCTTTTGAGAATCATGAAAAATATACAATCATTGATGTTTTTTCTCCCGACCGCCTTGGATTTCTTTACCAGGTAACCAGTAAGATGAATGAACTTGGACTTTCCATATATTTTGCTAAAATAGCTACAAATGGAGATGATATAGTTGATTCATTTTATGTACTTGAAAGAAGCGGTAAAAAAGTGTCGGTTAATGAGCATGAATTGATTAAAGCAGAACTTACCGATACGATTACTCAATTATTATAAAGGCAATTATTTGAATTTTATGGAAAAAGAAAAGCCGATAGGAGTCTTTGATTCCGGAATTGGCGGATTAACGGTTGTTAAAAGAATTGCTTCATATCTTCCTCAGGAAGACATTGTATATTTTGGCGATACGGCCCGGGTGCCTTATGGTTCTAAATCAAACGATACGATAATAGATTACGGTTTACAGGATGCCAAGTTCCTGATGCATAAAAACATTAAGGCGCTTGTAGTCGCGTGTAATACTGTATCTTCAATTGCTTTGGATCAGCTGAAAAGCAGATTTGATATCCCCATTATCGGAATGATCGACCCAGGTGCCAGAATGGCATCACTTCATTCAAAAAATAAAAAGATCGGGGTTATAGGAACGCGTTCTACAATAAGCAACCAGGCATATTCAAAAAAGATAAAAAGAAATGATCCATCCCTGTATGTCTTTGAACGGGCATGCCCCCTTTTTGTACCTCTTGCTGAAGAAGGGTGGACTAAACATAAGGCTACTTATGAAATAGCAGAAGAATATCTTCTCGAATTTGGCAAAATAGGTATAGATACACTTGTTTTAGGATGCACCCATTATCCTATTCTTGCAGAGGTAATCCAGTACGTTGTCGGAAAAGATGTAAAATTGATAGATTCAGGAATCGCAGCCGCCGAGTCAGTAAAGGAGGAACTCGAAAGATATAACCTCCTTACTAATAAATTTGCTATAGGGAATCAATCATTCTTTGTTAGCGATATCCCCATGAAATTTAAAGAATTAGCTGAACTATTTCTAGGGAGACCTATATCCGAAGTTCAAAAAATAGATGTAGAGTCTTTAACCGGTTAATGCTTATTTCAGTTTCGCATTTAGAATGATTTCTTTTACATTTAACGCTTTGGATACGGGGCAACCTGTTTTAGTTTCATTAGCATGCCTCTGAAAAGTAGCATTATCAATTCCTTCGACATCTGCCTCAGAATTCATTTCAATCTTTGTTATAGTAAAGCCGGACTCAAGCTTCTCAATATGGACCTTATCTTCTGTACTAACTGAATTAACTTTAAAACCAGCGCTTGCTAAAGAGTTTGCAAGAGCCATTGAAAAGCAGGCTGAATGTGCTGCACCTAATAATTCTTCAGGATTTGTTTGATTTCCAGTTTCAAAACGGGATACAAAATTGAAAGCTGTATTCTTTAATGTTCCGGATTCGGTATTGATATTTCCGCTACCGTCTTTTAAGTTCCCTTTCCAGACAGCACTGGCTTTTCTTATGGGCATAATTTCTCCTAAGTTATTGATTAAACCTAAACTTTCATCATTCTATATACAAAAATTAAATAACTTTATCTGTAAGCAAATTGAGTTATATCAACCTTTTTCATTATTAAGCTATTACAATCATTAAGTTTATTTAATCTATAGTTAAGGATTACTTAATAGTGTTCACCTATTTTTTCTCCACACATTTATCAAGTATTTAACAAATTCAAATAAAATAAAGGACAAAAAATGAAGATTCGTATTCTTACTGCGGCAGTTCTTACTGCTTTCGTACTTAGCATTACTTTTAATGTCTATGCTCAAAACGATACTAAAAAAGTTGATAAAAAAGAGCAAATAACCGATCCAAAAGCTCCTAAGACAGAGAAAAAACCTGGTATGAAGAAAGTTTCAAGTAAAGAGAAATTTATTCAGGCCGATAAAAATGTTGAGAAAAAAGATGTTAAGACCCCAGAGAAAGATGGCAAAAAGGTGAAGACCACCAAAGCATCTAAAAAGATTAAAACTGAAGAAAAAGCACCTGAAAAGAATTAAATTAATTTCTTAAGCTAAGCTTAAAAGGAGAGTTTTTCATAACTCTCCTTTTTTTTTATTAAATTATGAGCATGAGAATTCTTATAATTGAAGATGAGAAAAAAGTAGCCAATTTCATTAAAAAGGGGTTGGAAGAGGAGTTTTATGCTGTTGATGTAGCCCTCAATGGCAGGGATGGCTTTGAACTTGCCTCTAAGGAGGAATATGACTTGATTGTCCTGGATGTTATGCTTCCCTATATAGATGGAATAACGGTTACAAGGGAATTAAGAAAAAAAGAAATTACAACTCCGATTCTCCTTTTAACTGTTAAGGAAACTATTCAGGATAAAATTATAGGTTTGGATTCCGGAGCCGACGATTATCTAACAAAACCATTTGCATTTGAAGAACTACTCGCAAGAATCCGTGCTTTATTAAGAAGAAAAGAACAAAATAAATCAATTGGTTTAAAAATTGGGGATCTTATCCTTGATCTGCAGTCTCACAATGTTAAGATAAAGGATAAAGAAATTATTTTAACTCCTAAAGAATATTCTATTCTAGAATATCTCATGCGAAATAAAAACAGGGTGGTTTCCCGCACTAAACTTGTTGAGCATGTTTATGATTATCACTTCGATACTGAGACTAATATCATAGATGTCTATATTAATAAACTCAGATCCAAGATAAATTGTGATTCCAGTAAACCTCTGATTCAAACCATAAGAGGCGCCGGTTATATGATGAAAGATGATTAAGCATGTTAGTTCCCGGTTATGTTGCAGAAAATAAAGCTCTTCATAAATACTACTCGCTTTAAAACTACTCTGTGGTATTCTTTTATATTTTTTCTCCTTGAACTTCTGCTCGGCGGACTTATTTATTATCAACTCTATAATACGCTAATCAAAAATCTTGATGTCTCTCTTACCAAGCAGGCTACCGCTATTATGAGAATCGTTTCCGAAAAGAAAGTCGATTTTGATGAATTCGTCCCTGACTCCATTTATAATGCCCCCGAAGATCTTGTCTGGGATGAGATATTCGATGAAGTAGCTTTTGACAGAAGAAATAATTATATCCAGATCAATTTAAGAAATAAAATTATATTTAAATCTGCCAGTTTGTATGAACACAAATTATCCTTCCCTGATAAAACTGATGAATATAATATATTTGACTTCCGTGATTCAACCCTCTCAAAAAGAGCTATACGAGCCGTTCAATTGAATAATAGCAGATATAAAGTAGTAGTAGCTTTTCCAAAAGAACATATTATCGAAACTTTGGGTAGTGTTGCCGAGTCCTATAAAATATTAGCTCCTTTGTTTTTAATTATCTCAATTATTGGTGGAGCTTTGATTTCACAGAAATCACTTTCAAGAATTGATGCAATTATAAAAAAGACAGAAGAGATCACTGCTCAGAATATGTATGAAAGAATAGAAGGCGAGGAGTTTAACGATGAATACGGAAGACTCGTCAGGAAAATGAATGAGATGATAAGAAGAATTAAAGTTTCAATCGATTATATGAATCAGTTCTCTATTTCAGCTGCACACGAACTCAAAACTCCGCTGACTATCCTGAGAGGAGAAACTGAACTTGCTCTTAAATCTAAAAAAACACCTGAACAATACGTCGAGGTCATCAATAGCTGCTACGAGGAAACTTTAAGATTAATAAAAATTGTCGATAACCTCTTCTTTATTTCAAAGATAGACAATAATCTTGTTAGCTTGAAAAAAACTGAGATCGATATCGATGACTTCCTCTTCCATCTTGGTCAGAATTTCAAAACACTCGGACAGGAAAAAAATATCAGGATTATCGTCAATTCAACTACTCATTGTTACGTCTTAATAGATCGGGAACTGATGATCCAAGCATTTTCGAATCTTATTGATAACGCTCTTAAATATGGAGAAGAAAACAAATCCGTAATTATAATTTCAGAGATCTGGAATGATGATAAAGTAAAAGTAACTATACTCAATTACGGAGATGGGATACCTAATGAATCAATCCCGAAAATATTTGATAGGTTCTATAGAGTTGAATCCTCAAGAAGCAGAAAAACTGGGGGTGTCGGCCTTGGTCTCTCTGTAGTCAAAGCAATTTGCGAATGGCATGATGCTGACCTTACTGTCACTTCAGTCCCCGGAAAAGAAACTAAATTCTCCGTTATCCTTCCTATAATTTAGTCTGTTTATTATCTTTTTTAATTAAATAACACCTGATTTCACATATTTCTTCCCCCTTAATTTAGGGTTTTCATTAATATAATTACTAATTTTAATGTTGTAATTAATATTTATAAGGGTGATGAGACTAATTTAGATATGCATACCCTATTTTCTCTTCTCCTTAGATTTATCCAATTAAAGATTTTATATAACAAAATTTAAATGAGGTTTTTATGTCCGAGTACATTAATAAGCTGTTAGCAAAAGTTCGAAAACAGAATCCCAGCGAACCTGAATTTCATCAGGCAGTTGAAGAGGTAGTGGAATCCCTTGAAATAGTGCTTGAACGCCATCCGGAATATAAAACTGCAAAAATTCTGGAAAGAATGGTTGAACCTGAAAGAATGATATCTTTCCGGGTCCCTTGGATGGATGATCAGGGTGAAATTCAGATAAACCGGGGCTATAGAATTGAAATGAATAGCGCTATCGGTCCTTATAAGGGCGGTTTAAGATTTCACCCGTCCGTTACACCCGGTATCCTAAAATTTCTTGCATTTGAACAGGTATTCAAAAACAGCCTCACTACCCTTCCTATGGGAGGCGGTAAAGGTGGTTCTGATTTTGATCCGAAAGGAAAAAGTGATAATGAAGTTATGAGATTCTGCCAGAGCTTTATGACAGAATTGTTCCGTCATATTGGCCCTGATACTGATGTACCTGCTGGCGATATTGGTGTAGGTGGAAGGGAAATTGGCTACTTATTTGGCCAGTACAAAAGATTAAAGAATGAATTTACGGGAGTATTAACAGGTAAAGGCTTAAACTGGGGAGGATCTTTAATCCGTCCTGAAGCTACTGGCTATGGTGCTGTTTATTTTGCTCAGGAAATGCTGAAAACTAAGGGGCACGATTTTAGCAGTAAAACAGTAGCTGTATCCGGCTTTGGCAACGTTGCATGGGGCGCCGTTCAAAAGATCGACCAACTGGGAGGTAAGGTTGTTACTTTATCTGGCCCCGATGGTTTTATCTATGATAAAAATGGAATCAAAGGAGAGAAAATCGAATATATGCTTCAGATGAGAGCAAGCGCTAAAGATAATGTTAAGGATTATGCCGATAAATTCAAAGTCGATTTCTACCCAGGTAAACGTGCATGGAGCGTTAAGGTAGATGTAGCAATGCCTTGCGCGACTCAAAATGAAATCTTTGAAGATGATGCAAAAGAATTGATTAAAAACGGCTGTATCTGTGTATGCGAAGGCGCTAATATGCCAACTACTATTGAAGCATATAAGGTATTTAGAGATAATAACATACTGTTCTCCCCCGGAAAAGCTTCCAACGCTGGAGGGGTAGCCACATCAGGACTTGAAATGTCACAGAATAGTATGCGCCTTCCATGGGGTAAAGAAGAAGTTGACCACAGGCTTCATGAAATTATGAAAAAGATCCACGATACTTGCCTGGAAACTGCTGAAAGATTCGATGCGCCAGGTAATTATGTAAGCGGTGCTAATATTGCTGGCTTCCTTAAAGTTGCTGATGCAATGATGGATCAGGGATTAGTGTAATCCGTGCCAGTTTCTATAAAGGCAGCTCTTTTTGTGGCTGCCTTTATTATATAATACATTCCTTTTTTATCAAGAAATCCCTTCATTTAGTAAGCTCTGTGCACTTTTCGGACGCCTTTTCACACTGTTTTTAGTATATGAAAATAAATAGGTTCATTATCCTTTACTTTTATTAAAAATTTAAGAATCTTATAAATTAAATTCTTTAATAATTTGTTTAGTCCATGGATAAACTTAGTCAGTTGAACATTGAAACTCTTGTCGTTAACAGGTACGATAACTTCCAGAAGTTAATGCGACACAAAACAAGGGAAATTCTACTCGTCTCAAGTTTATATGATAACTACCTATTCGAAGAAGATGGAAGGTTATACGAACTTGTACGAGAAGAATATCGCATATTAAATTTAAGCCAAGCTCCTGAAATTACTCATGTTACCACCGGGGAAGAAGCTCTTGAACTATTTGATGAAACTTCCTTCGATTTGATTATCACAACTATGCATATTGAAGATATGCATGTCATTAAACTTGCCCAGAAAATAAAAGCTAAGGGGATTAACACTCCAATCATTCTTCTTGCTTATGACAATAAAGAAAGAAAAGAATTAACAAGTAATTATGACACATCCATATTTGATAGGATTTTTATTTGGCTTGGTGACTATAAGCTTCTTATCGCAATTACTAAATACGCTGAGGATAAGCTCAATGCCGATTATGACATCCTATCAACAGGCGTTCAGGCCATAATCCTTGTTGAGGATAATATTAAATTTTATTCCTCTTATCTTCCGATTATATATACCGAGATCTTTAACCAGTCTCTGCGGCTAATCTCTGAGGGTGTTAACCTGACCCATAAATTCCTCCGTATGAGGGCCAGACCTAAAATTCTGTTGTGTACTAATTATGAGGAAGCATGGGACTGCTTTGAAAAATTCCAAGAATCGGTCCTTGGTATAATCACCGACATTAATTTCAGGAAGAATGGTATCAGGGATATGGAAGCAGGATTAAAATTTGCTCTTGCTGTCAAAGAAAGACATAAAGATATTCCGATTCTCATGCAGTCTAGTAACCGTGATTTTGAGGCTAAAGCCCATGAGATAGGTGCTTCTTTTATTCATAAAAACTCCCCGCGACTTCTTCATGAATTAAGAGATTTTATGATGGAACGATTTGGGTTCGGCGATTTCATATTCTATACACCAGATGGTAAAGAAGTAGGAAGTGCCCACAATTTAATAACTCTTGAGGAACAGTTAAAATCTGTTCCAGTTGAAAGCATCCTTTATCACGCTGAAAGAAATCATTTCTCTAACTGGCTAAAAGCTAGAACTGAGTTCTGGCTCGCTTATCGCTTAAGGCCACGTCAGGTTACTGATTTCAAATCAGGTGAAGAATTAAGACAGGACCTCATCAGTTCACTTAGATTTTATCAGACTATCAGGCAGAGGGGAGTGATCAGCGATTTTAATAAAGATCTATTCGATCCGGTAAACAGCTTTGCTCGTATGGGAGGAGGATCTCTCGGTGGTAAAGCAAGAGGCCTTGGCTTTATTAATAACCTGATAAATAACTATAATATTAGAAACAGGTTTGAATATGTTGAAATAACAGTGCCCTCGGCTATTGTAATCGCAACCGATGTCTTTAATAATTTTCTGGAAATAAATCACCTTGAAAATATTTCTTTAAATGAACCGGAAGATAAAGTAATTCTCAAAAGGTTTCTTGAAGCCCAACACTTCCCGCTGGATATACTAAATAAACTAAGGGATTTTCTGGCAATTATAAAAGAACCCCTCGCTGTGAGGTCTTCAAGTCTCCTTGAAGATTCACAGTTTCAGCCGTTCGCTGGTGTGTATGAAACATATATGCTTCCGAATAATAACAGCGATATAGATACCCGCCTGCAGGAGCTGCTGGAATGCATCAAATGTGTTTATGCTTCAACTTTTTGCAAAGCTGCCAGGAATTATATGAAAGTTACTTCATACAGGCTTGAAGAAGAAAAGATGGCAGTAATAATACAGCTTCTTGTTGGATCACCCCATGAAGAAAGATACTACCCTGATTTCGCAGGAGTTGCCAAATCTTTTAATTTCTATCCTGTACCTCCTCAAAAATCGACTGACGGTATCGCACTTGTAGCTTTAGGACTGGGCAAAACTGTCGTAGATGGAGGTAATTGCGTTAGGTTTTGTCCAAAATATCCTAAACATTTACTCCAGTTTTTTTCCACTAAGGAAACTATTAAGAATGCCCAGCAGTATTTTTATGCCCTTAATCTTAATGGTAAATTAAAACATACATCAGATGATAAACCTGAAGAACTCGTTGTAAAATATGAACTTTCTACTGCCGAAAAAGACCAGACTCTGAATCTCGTGGGCTCAACTTATTCTCCTGAAAATGATGCTGTGTACGATGGGATTTCACGGAAAGGAAATCGTGTGGTAAGCTTTGCACCTATATTAAAACATAACGCTTTCCAGCTTGCGGAAATCCTCGACCTCCTTCTTGAGCTCGGAACCTGGGGAATGGGTACCCCGATTGAAATTGAGTTCGCCGTGAATATGAATGCACCTGCGGGTAAACCTAAACAATTTGCTATGCTTCAGATGCGGCCCCTTGTAATAAGCCGTGAGATCGAAGAACTGGAAGTGGATAATGCAAATATGGAAGATATTATTTGCCAGAGTAGCCAGGTTCTGGGTAATGGAGCTGTAAATGATATCTATGATATTGTCGTTGTCGATATACAGAAATTTGATCGAGGGAAAAGTCATGATGTTGCACTTGAAGTTAGCCAGCTTAATACTGAATTGTTAGCTCTGAAAAAGCCCTATATACTCATCGGGGTAGGAAGATGGGGAAGCCTCGATCATTGGCTTGGAATTCCCGTAACCTGGGATCAGATTTCAGGTGCTAATGTTATAGTTGAATCAGGATTTAAGGATTTCAATGTTACTCCCTCGCAGGGATCCCACTTCTTTCAGAATATTACTTCATTTAAAGTGGGATACTTTACCGTAAACGCCTTGGACCATCTTGGATTCGTTGACTGGGATTGGTTGATACAGCAACCGGCTGTTAGTGAATTAAAATATACAAGGCATCTTGCATTTGATAAACCATTAGGAGTAAGAATTAACGGGCATCAGAATAAAGGGATAATTCTAAAACCGTGTAAATAATTATAAGATGAATACTAGCGGCTCTGCCTTATCAGGAAATATTAAATTTGATCTCTCTGTTGTTTGGCATGAATCTGTTGACGGAATCAGAATTACCGATTCCACAGGAAATATTGTTGCCGCCAATCCCTCCTTCTGCAAGCTTCTCGATAAGCCTGAGGCTGAAATAATAAACCAGCCGTTTCATATTCTATACCATCCCAATATTCAAGCTGAAATCATTAGAGACTACAATGATGATTTCAATAATAATAAGATTAAACCTCAGCTTGAAAGAAAGGCTGTACTGTGGAATGGTAGAAAAGTCTGGTTCGAATTTTCTAATTCGATTATTAAGAGTAGCTCCAATGAAACCCTTGTTCTTTCAATAGTAAGAGATATTACTGATAAAAAAGAGAATGAATTGGCCCTTATAAAAAGCGAAGGGCAGTACAGAAGTCTCTTTAATAATACTAGTGACGCAATGTTCGTCTGCTATCTGAATTATGGAAAAACTTTAAGCAATTTTGCAGAGGTAAATGAAAAAGCCTGCCAGCTGTTAAACTATTCTATGAATGAATTACTTCAACAGAATCCACTTAATGTTATCTTTGAAAATAAAGAAGTTGAAATACTTAAATTCATAGACAGGTTAAATTCAGATAGAAGTACAATATTTAATTCTTCTTTATCTGTTAAAAATGCTGATAAAATACCTGCTGAAATAAATTCCAGGATGTTTGATTATAATGAACGCCCAGCCGTTCTTTTTATATCCCGCAATATTGCTGAACGTAGGGAGTTTGAAGAGAAAATTAAACAAAGAACAGATCAGTTAAGGAATCTTGCATCTAAACTCCAGTCTATAAGAGAAGAAGAAAGGAAAACAATCTCACGTGAGATACATGATGAGCTTGGACAAATGCTTACTGTGTTAAAAATACAGATCAGCCTTCTTTCTAATAAAATCTCCGATAATGAAGTTATACAGTTAAAATTGAAATCAGTAGAAAAGCTTATTGATAATTCCATAGAGTCTGTTCAGAAGATATCTTCAAAATTACGACCGGGGCTTCTTGACCAGCTAGGACTTATTCCTGCAATTGAATGGCAAGCGCAGGATTTTATGGATAAGACAGGAATTGATTGCGAATGCATACTTCACAAAGAAGAATTGTTCCTTGACCAGGAAAAATCAACTGCGTTATTCCGTATCTTCCAAGAATCAATTATTAATACTGCCCGTCATGCTAATGCAAGTAAAATAATAATTCGTCTCAGTGAGGTAAATAACGACCTGGTACTAGAAATTAAAGATAACGGAAAAGGCATTACATTAAACCAGATTGGCGATCCCAAATCTTTGGGCTTATTGGGAATGAAGGAAAGAGCTCTGATCCTGGGGGGCTCAGTTGAAATTAAAAGTTCTATGAATAATGGGACAATTGTAAAAGCTGTTATTCCTCTTATAACCAATATAACAATTAATATATAGTAACTGTAATGATAAAAATATTAATCGCAGATGACCATGCTATAGTTAGAGAAGGACTGAAACAAATCCTTGCCGAGGAACCTGATATGAAAGTTACTGGCGAGGCGGGAGATGCAAATGAACTTTTCGGTTTGTTAAAAAATGATGTTTGGGATGCTGTTGTTCTTGATATCAATATGCCCGGCAAAAGCGGACTTGAAGCTTTAAAAGATTTAAAGAAGGAATTTGCAGATCTACCCGTATTGATTTTAAGTATGTACAGCGAAGAGCAATATGGAATAAGAGCTCTTAAGGCAGGAGCTTCCGGTTATCTTAAAAAAGCAAGCGCTCCGAATGAATTTGTTACTGCTCTTAGAACAATAATCAAAGGGAAGAAATATATCAGCCCTTCCCTTGCCGAAAACCTTGCAGATAATATTAACCCTTTGCACCCTCTCTCAAATAAATTATCCGACCGTGAATATGAAATCCTTTGTAAGATTGCCCAGGGACATTCAACAGAAGATATAGCAAATGAACTATGTATTAGTGTTCATACAGTCTATACATACCGCAATAGGATACTTGATAAATTAAATCTCAAAACCAATGTTGAGTTGACTCAATATGCAATTCAAAATAAACTGATAGAGTTGTAATAAGAATTACTACACGATTCTTCAAATAATTACTACACTAATATCATTATAAGTATTACTTATTTCCCTTAAAATGAGCGCTATTTTTCTTTAAACTAAATTATAAGTTTAATGATTAATCAGTTGCTTATAAAATATTCGTTGAGGGAATCCAATCATTTGTTTAATCAATCATTTTACAATTAATCAGAGGTTAAATATGTCTCAGTATGTAAAAGATTTGATGGCCGAAGTAAAGGCGAAGAACCCGGCAGAACCGGAATTTCATCAGGCCGTTGAAGAAGTCGCAAATTCCTTGTCATTAGTTTTGGATCGCCATCCTGAATACAGGGCTGCTAAAATACTTGAAAGAATTCTTGAACCCGAAAGAGTTCTTATGTTTAGAGTTCCATGGGTTGATGAACAGGGTGAAGTACATATCAACAGGGGATTCAGAATTGAAATGAACAGCGCAATCGGACCTTATAAAGGGGGACTCCGTTTTCATCCTTCCGTTAACCTTGGCATATTGAAATTCCTTGCCTTTGAACAAGTATTCAAAAACAGCCTTACAACATTACCAATGGGGGGGGGTAAAGGAGGATCAGATTTTGATCCTAAGGGTAAGAGCGACCTTAAGATAATGCGCTTCTGCCAGGCATTTATGAGCGAGTTATTCAGGCATATCGGCGCTGATACAGATGTACCTGCTGGAGATATTGGTGTCGGCGGAAGAGAAATTGGCTATCTTTTTGGACAGTATAAAAAATTGAAAAATGAATTTACCGGTGTCCTTACAGGTAAAGGATTAAACTGGGGAGGTTCACTTATTCGACCTGAAGCAACGGGTTATGGTTCTGTGTATTTTGCATCCGAAATGCTATCCACAAAAAATAAGACACTCGAAGGAAAGAAGTGCCTGGTTTCCGGCAGCGGAAATGTTGCTCAGTATACTGTAGAAAAAATTAATCAACTCGGCGGTAAGGTACTTACTCTGTCAGATTCAAATGGTTATATCTATGATGAACAGGGAATCAATTCTGAAAAATTAGCTTTCATCATGGAATTAAAAAATGTAAGAAGGGGTAGGATTAAAGAATACACAGATAAATATAAAACTGCTATTTTCTTCCCAGCTGATCCTAAGCTAGATTATAATCCTCTATGGAATCATAAAGCTGACTGTGCATTCCCGAGTGCCACTCAGAATGAAATTAACGGAAAGGATGCCCAGAACCTTTTGAGTAATGGTATTCTCTGTGTAAGTGAAGGAGCTAATATGCCCACCACACTTGAAGGCGTTAATATATTCCTTGCTGCCAAGTTATTATATGGACCTGGTAAAGCATCCAATGCCGGAGGTGTAGCTGTCTCTGGTTTGGAAATGGCTCAGAACAGTATGCGCTTGCCGTGGACAAAAGAAGAAGTCGATAACCGCTTAAAACAGATAATGAAAAATATCCATTCTACTTGTGTCGCTATGGCAGATAGATTTGGATGCCCAGGGAATTATGTTAATGGAGCTAATATCGGCGGATTCCTTAAAGTTGCAGACGCAATGATAGACCAGGGTGTCGTATAATAAGTTCTTTTGTTAATTATCTAATTAGGCCGCCCTGAAACAATGATTCTGGGCGGCTTTCTTATAAAGGGATCCTAGATTTTTATTCATTTGAAATACGGCAGGAGGAAGATTATTAAATTTTATTGGCTACTCCGTTCTGGTTATGAAGATATTTCTTCTATTGACAATATTAAGATTATGTAGGTGTCTATTAAATCATCGACTTTAGTTCCTTTTTTGATATTGATTTGATCACTAACATTCTGTCAGGTTTCTGATCCAGTATTGGATAGTACACAGGGTATGCATATATCAAAACTTTTTATTAGAGTGAATATAACTAACCTGGATTCCGACAATAATAAATAGGTTGTTTTCGGGACAGTAAAAAACATTAAAAGCAAAAAAATAACTTCTTCCATATATACAGATGCCCAATTTTATTCTACGAAAATCAGCAGTACAAAATTAAGTAGTAACTACAAACAGATTGGGGCACGGTAAACTAATGGACAATCTATATTTCAGATGATATATTTTTTGTCTTCCAATTTTACTGTCAGGAGATCTCAAAATTTTGATGTCGAGGATAAAAGAGGAATTTATAAATGACAAATATTTGGTAATTTTAATACATTGTTTTCAGAAATTATTGAATAAGAAATAAAATATGCCTGAACCAAAAGAAGGCAATCTTGCCTGCCGTTATTACAGAAACGGATTACCTGATGAAGAACAGATAAAAAATTTCATAATGCAGCAGTCTAATAGAAATAACTAAAAATTGAACTAATTGGGAAAGAGAAGGGATGGAAAGGGGAAAGATAGGTTAGTCAAAGTGTATCGGGAGTGTATGATCGCCTTTTGCCCGTATGACTTCGGTATCATTATAGTATTGGGACGGTATCGGGGAGTCACCGTTGAATTTAATAATTAATCAGCAAATGTAGTTATTAAGCATCTAATTCAATTACGTTTAATTTTTTTTGACCAGAACCAAGAATTTGTAAACCGGTTACATAGTGATTAGAACTCCCATAAGGGTTTGAATATCGCTGATTTTTATTGGAGAATTCAAATATTTGCTGATATTATAGACCCCTAAAGAATAACGAAATTCAAATATATAGAGGAGAGAGGGATATACTTTGTGTTCAAAACATCCACCGAAATCTATAGCTATTTCTATTTTATCAAAATCCGCCGTACCATTATATTCAATTTGGATAGGAGAAATGAAATTGGACTGAAACCTATACCTCAGAAGTTAACCAAAGTCAGGCACTGTAATATAATAAGGAGCTAAAAGCTGTAAATTCAGGTGGGCTTTAATTATAAAAGATATGTAAAAGTACCTGAACCGGAGTTTTGAATTATTTTTTTTTAATTCCCGTATTAAAGAAAATTCAATACCTTTCTGATTTTAAACTGACTCAGCCTGAAAAGAGAATATATCAGTAATTCCCATTTATACAAGGTATCGAAGAAAAATCCATTTTTATAAAAATCAACCACACCTGATCCTTGAGCAGTGGCAGATATTACACCCATACCGAGGCCCCCTTCCGGACCTTTTAATAATTGAGAGTATATTTTTTGATTTCTTAGAATTGTTAAAATAATTATAGTCAAAACAGAAGCTTAAACACTTTTGATTAGAGTAAGCCTGAAGTTGATTTTTCCTAAAGGCTTATAATCCTTTTCTATTTTGTATACACGAATTATTTTAAATGTTTTTAATATAAAAATAATCTTATTTGGATCAGACTTCCAATATTTATCAAGAGAACTGATCACAACTCCATTTTCCATCCTGCTTTCCTTTTAAGAAATATTTAACAATAGGCAATTTTGATGGAAAAACGGCATAAATAAGCCTGCAGACCCATGAAAAACAATTTTTAAAAGGAGCGGATCGAAATAGGTCATTAGGGGAATAATTCAAGTAATATATATCTATTTTACTTTACTTTAATGAAAAAAATTGGAAACTTAGATTTATAATTTTCATTAAAGTTAATGAAATCCAAATTCGCTGATTTAAAAAATGATTTTGATGCCCTATGGGTAGAGCATGGTTACGGAAACCGGTTTCAAGGGTTCCAGAATCTTATGCGACTTCGCATCAGAGACATTCTGCTTGTTTCAAGTTTATATGATCTGTATTTGTTTGAGGAAGATGGTAGGTTATATGAACTTATAAGGAATGAATATCAGGGGTTAAATTTAAGCCATTCACCTGAGTTAACCAGGGTATCAAGCGGCAATGAGGCTATTGCTCTTGCAAGAGAAGAAAAAAGATTCGACCTTATAATTACCACCCTTCATATTGAGGACATGCCGCCAGTGCATTTTGCCAGATTGATTAAGGAATCAGGGCTGAATATCCCTGTTGTGCTTCTTGCCCATGATAATAAAGAACTTAAGATGCTTCTGCTAAATAAAGACCATACGGTATTTGATAAAATCTTCATATGGCAGGGGGACTTCAGAATAATTATTGCCATTGTAAAATATTTTGAAGATATAATGAATGTCGACCATGATACAAGAATAGTCGGCGTTCAAACTATCATTGTTATTGAAGATAGCGTAAGATATTATTCTTCTTTCCTACCGATAATTTATACAGAAATATTAAACCAGTCAAACAGGCTTATTTCAGAAGGCATTAATCTTACCCATAAATATCTCCGGATGCGAGCGAGACCAAAGATACTATTGTGCACATCATATGAGGAGGCATGGGAATTTTATGAGCGTTATAAAGACTCAATGCTTGGAATTATTTCGGATATTGAATTCCCTCATAATGGAATTAATGATCACCAGGCAGGTATTGAATTCGTTCGCAATGTAAAAAGAGAACATAATGATATACCTACACTCTTACTTTCAAATGTAGAGGAAAACAACAAGAAAGCTTATGAAGTGAAAGCGTCTTTTATATTGAAAGATTCGCCGACGCTGCTTAATGAATTAAGGTTATTTATGAATTACTATTTTAGTTTTGGAGATTTTGTCTTTAGAACATTTGATGGACGCGAGGTGGGGAGAGCTTCCGATCTAAAATCACTTGAGGAACAATTATTAACAGTTCCTGAAGAAAGCATAAGGTATCATGCTGAAAATAATCATTTTTCTAACTGGTTGAAAGCAAGAACAGAATTCTGGCTTGCACATGAACTGCGTCCCCGAAAAGTTTCTGACTATTCTTCTGTGGAAGAGTTACGGCAGGACTTAATCTATTCACTTAATGGATACAGAAATCTGAGACAAAGAGGGATAATAACCGATTTCGTTAAAGAATTTTTTGATCCTGAATCAAGCTTTGCCCGTATAGGTGGGGGCTCACTAGGGGGTAAAGCACGCGGTTTGGGTTTTGTTAATACATTAATAAACAACTATAACGTAAGAGATAAATTTGAAGATGTACATATTTATGTGCCTCCTGCCGTAGTTATCGGGACGGATGTATTTGACCAGTTTATAGAAGATAATAATCTGAAGAATTTTTCACTTAACTGTTCCGATGATGAAGAAATAACGAAAAGATTCCTGGAAGCTGACAAGTTTCCTGAGGATATCTTGGGGGATCTTGCAGCATTTCTGGATTTAATCCATTCCCCTATTGCGGTAAGATCTTCGAGTTTACTTGAAGATTCCCAGTACCACCCATTTGCAGGAGTTTACCAAACATATATGCTCCCGAATAATTATCCCAATCCCATGATAAGGCTTAACCAACTTCTTATTACCATTAAGAGAGTATATGCATCAACATTTTATCAGAGTACTAAAAATTATATTAAGATAACATCCTACCGGCTTGAGGAAGAAAAGATGGCTGTGATAGTTCAGAAGATGGTAGGGCATAAACATGAGAATCGTTTTTATCCTGATTTTTCGGGAGTGTGCAAATCTTATAATTTCTATCCTCATCCACCACAAAAACAGGATGATGGAATAGTCTCCGTTGCACTTGGTCTGGGGAAGATGGTAGTTGACGGAGGTAATACAGTAAGGTTCTGCCCAAAATATCCTACTGATCTTATCCAATTTTATTCAGTAGAGGAATCACTTAACAGCAGTCAAAGAGAATTTTATGCTTTGATGCTGGATGGCAATGCTGACTTTGGGTATGCGACGCATGATGTACTTCTTAAAACATTTGATCTTGGTACGGCAGAAAAGGATGGAACGTTATCTCCCATAGGTTCTACTTACATACACGATAACTATGCTATTTATGAAGGAATTTCAAGAGAAGGATTAAGGGTTGTTACTTTTAGTCCGATACTTCGGAATAAGCTGTTTCCCCTACCAAATATTCTTGAATTGCTTTTGGATATGGGAACGTGGGGTATGGGAACTCCGGTTGAGATTGAGTTTGCTGTTAATATACTTCCCGAAGATGGAGAACCAAAAGAGTTTGGATTATTGCAGATGAGGCCTTTGGTAGTAAACAGAGAGCTTGAGGAACTTAACGTAGAAGATTATAATGAGAAAGATTTAATTTGTCAAAGCGCCCAGGTGCTAGGAAACGGAATAATAAATGATATTCATGATATCATTTATATAGATTACAATTTGTTTGACAGGGCAAAAAGCCGTGAAGTTGCAAAGGAAGTGAGTTATTTTAATAATAAACTTATATTAGAAAAGAGGCCTTATTTGCTTATTGGAATAGGCAGATGGGGATCTTTGGATCCATGGCTTGGAATACCCGTTAACTGGGAAATGATTGCTGGAGCCAAAGCGATAATTGAAACGGGATTTAAGGATATGGCAGTGGCCCCATCGCAGGGTTCACATTTTTTCCAGAATATTACTTCCTTCATGATCGGATATTTTACTGTGAATCAGCACAATGATCAGGGATTTATAAGCTGGAACTGGCTAATGAATCAAACTGCTGTGGAGACATTGATATTCACTAAACATCTTCAGTTTAATAATTCAATTATCATCAAGATGAACGGACAGAAGAATAAAGGTGTAATACTAAAACCGGAGGGGAATTGAACTCAAAAGAAGCACCTGATAATAAAATATTGGATGCATGCCCACACTGCGGGCATAAATTGAGTCCTTGGCAGCAAGTATTGTTAAGCGTCGACCGTGCGCTAACATGCAAAAACTGCTGGTACAGAATACTTCTTGATGTCTTTGAAAATGACAAACCTAAACAAGATTTAGACAACGATAAGGATTAATAATGGAATCTTATAACTCATTTAAAGTTGCCCAGCAGCAAATCCTTGAAGCTGCAAAGATCCTTAATCTTGATGAAGCGACTATAGAACTTTTGATCTGGCCACAAAAAGAAATTAAGTTTACATTTCCCGTAAAGATGGATAACGGGAAAGTAAAGATTTTCCACGCTTATAGAATCCAATACAATACTGCCAGAGGACCAGCAAAGGGAGGGATAAGATTTCATCCTGATGAAACCGTTGATACAATAAGAGCTTTAGCAAGCTGGATGACATGGAAGACTGCGGTTGTAGATCTTCCTTTGGGGGGTGGCAAAGGAGGTGTTATTTGCAGTCCCAAATCAATGTCTGAACGTGAGCTGGAAAACCTTTCCAGGGGCTATATAAGGGCAATAGCCCAGTTTATTGGTGTTGATACAGATATTCCTGCACCAGATGTTTATACTAATCCACAGACTATGGCATGGATGATGGATGAGTATGAAACCATTCTGCATGCTCACCAGCCCGGCGTTTTTACAGATAAACCTCAGCAGATAGGTGGTACAGAAGGGAGGAGAGATGCAACTGCCAGAGGTGGCGTAATAACTGTACGGGAAGCGTGCAGAATACTAAATGTTGATCCATTGGGTAAATTTGCTATACAGGGATTTGGTAATGCAGGACAGCGTGCCGCTTTGCTACACCATGAATTATTAGGAGGGGGAAAACTGATTGCGGTAAGTGATTCGCGTGGAGCAATTTATAACCCTGATGGATTTGATTCTACAGAACTAGTACAGCATAAATTAAAAACCGGAAGCATAATTGGTTTCCATGGATCAAAACCAATTCGGCAAGAAAGTCTTCTTGAACTTGAGGTTAATATCTTATATCCAGCCGCTCTTGAAAATGTTATCTATGCTGATAATGCAAATAACATTAAGGCAAAAATTGTATGCGAACTTGCCAACGGACCCACTACTCCGGAAGCTGATTTGATTTTGAGTAATAAAGGGATCCATGTAATTCCTGATATTCTTGCAAGTGCTGGGGGAGTAACGGTATCATACTTTGAAATGGTGCAGGACAAGTATTCATATTTCTGGGATGAAGATGAAGTGCATAATAAGCTGGACCAGAAATTAACAAAAGCATATCATCGCATGCATGAAGCAGTAAAGGAAAAAAATATTCATCCGCGGCTTGCTGCAATGGTAGTTGGCGTTGCTCGCGTAGCAGAAGCCTGTAAATTAAGGGGATGGGTATAGACTTTATGTCCAAAACTTATGACATAGCTATAATTGGAGGAGGGATAGTAGGTACTGCAGTAGGTATGTCACTACAGAAAGAGAAAAAACTTTCTGTTATACTTATTGAAGCCGAAAATAAATTTGCACCACATCAGACAGGAAACAACAGTGGGGTAATTCATTCCGGGCTTTATTATAAACCAGGATCATTAAAAGCAAAGAACTGTACAGAGGGGAGAGCATTGATGTATCGGTTCTGCGAAGAGTACAGCATTCCATATGAAAGATGCGGAAAAATTGTACTTGCAATAAGGGATAATGAAGCTCCTATACTACGTGAATTAGAATTGAGAGGACAAGAGAATGGACTAATAGGGATAAAAAGAATAACCAAAGAAGAAATTAAGGAACACGAGCCCTATGCCAATGGTGTCCTGGGGCTATATGTTCCAGAAACTGGCATTGTGGATTATACACTGGTTACAAATAAATATGTGGAGATTATTACTGAGAATGGTGGAAAGGTATTAACCTCTACGAGGTTCATGAGCCTTGTAAAAAAAAGTGGGGAAATGTTACTGGAGACAAATAACGGAGAAATAAGGGCTAGAGTTTTGGTTAATTGTGCAGGACTTCAATCAGATAGAGTTGCACAAAAATGTGGTGTGAATCCAAATCTTCATATAATTCCTTTCAGGGGGGAATATTATAATATTGTTAAGGAAAAATCTTACTTAGTAAATAATCTTATTTATCCTGTACCTGATACAAAATTCCCCTTCCTTGGTGTTCATTTTACAAGGAGGATAAACGGGGGTGTTGAAGCTGGACCAAATGCTGTTCTTGCATTTAAACGGGAGGGTTATAAAAAAAATGATTTTTCATTGGGCGATGTATTTCAGATGATTACCTACAGCGGATTCTGGAGAATGGCCGGTAAGCACTATAAAATGGGAATAATGGAGTTTTACAGGTCATTCAATAAAAATAAATTTGTGTCAGCTCTTCAGAAACTTGTACCTGAAATAAGTCATTCCGATTTATATCCCGGAGGAGCTGGAGTTCGTGCGCAAGCCCTAGAACCGGATGGAAAGTTAGTTGATGATTTCAGGATTATTGAATCAGAGAATATGGTACATGTATTAAATGCACCGTCTCCTGCTGCAACGGCCTCAATCAGCATTGGAAGAACGATAGCAGCATTAGCAGAAAAAAGGTTTAAGGAAGGAAAGGGATAAAAATCTGATAAACTATATAGTTTTTAATGGGATTATAAGTTTAAAAAGTCTTAATTTAGTGAAGGAAAATTATTTTATTCGCTTATAATGGCCCTAATAAAAAAGCCGTTAAGAAACGGCTTAGAAATCCAAAGATTTGGTTCAGTGAGCGCGGGTGGTTTCGAACCACCGACCCTCTGCTTAAAAGGCAGATGCTCTACCCCTGAGCTACGCGCCCGAAATTATAAGAATAACTAATATATAAAAAACAGATTTTTATTCCAAATGAAACTTCGTCCGATGGGGTTATAAAAACAAATATGGCTAAAAACTACAAAATACTTGTCTGCGATGATGACGAAACTTTATGTTATCTATTAAAGGAGCAACTTCTTGAAAGCGGCTTTTCCGTTGATACAGTTTATGACGGAAGCTTTGCAATTGAGGCCATCAAGAATATGAATTATGATGTTCTGCTTCTTGACTTGAACATGAAAATAGTAAACGGAGAAGAAGTTCTAAAATTTGTTTCCGAGTACAATTCATCCATACAGGTAATTATTCTTACTGCTCAATCAGAACTTAGAAAAGCTGTAGACTGCATAAGGTTAGGAGCTTATGACTTTGTAACCAAACCTTATAATTTTGATGAACTTCTGATTACAATAAACCGTGCGCTCGAGCATAAAGATCTTTTGGTTAAAACGACAATACTTTCAAACCAGGTTAATAAAAAATTATCGAGTCGAATAATAGGCAGCAGTCCCGGACTTCAAAGGGCCATAAATCTAGCGAACAAATCTGCATTTTCAGATTCTAATATCTTAATAGAAGGTGAAACGGGGACAGGAAAGGAATTGTTTGCTGAATATATTCACAAATATTCATCGAGAAGCGATAAGCCGTTTGTCATTATTAATTGCGCTTCACTGCCTGACCAATTGATAGAAAGCGAACTTTTCGGACATGAGAAAGGAGCTTTTACAGATGCTAAATCAACTAAGCAGGGACTTGTTGAGATTGCACATGGTGGGACACTTTTTTTAGATGAAATTGGGGAATTGAGCCTTTCTCTTCAGCCTAAACTTTTAAGATTTCTTGAAAATGGAGAATACAGAAGAATCGGTGGTGTTGTAAATCTTGCTTCGAACATACGTGTAATTAGTGCAACAAACAGAAACCTGATGGAGGAAACTGATAATAAGAAATTCAGAAGGGACCTTCTGTTCAGATTAAATGTGATTACACTTACAATTCCACCATTGCGCGACAGGAAAGAAGACATATTAATTCTAGCAAACCATTTCCTTGAAACAAAATCTCCAATACGTTCTCCGAAAAAATTAACTCAACATGCAGAAGATGCACTTCTTCAATATAATTATCCTGGAAATATCAGAGAACTTGAGCATATTATAGAACGTGCCCTTATATTCGCAGAAGGCGATCTGATACATTATGATGATCTGAATCTTCCAAGATCATCTACATTATTAGAAATACTTCCCATAACAATTGATGAGCCTGATAATAATAATATACTCGGTATGGATGAGTTGGAAAAGATCCATATTACCAAAGCTTTAAAGCATTTTCACTGGGACAGAACCCAGACTGCCAGCAAACTTGGAATAAGTCAAAAAACTTTATATACAAAGATTAAGAAATATGAAATTAAGCAAGAATAAATTTCATGGCTGATAATCTACTACTCCATGAATCTGTATTAAAATATATTGAGACTGAATTAAATGCACTTGCCATAGCAGATAAAAAATATAAATTGGTATGGTTTAACAAACAGTTTAAGAACTTATTTCCGGGGAAACGACTAAGCGGGAAATCGCTATTAAAAATAACGGACAAAACCGATTCATTTAAATTCAACAATTCTGAAGAACATGATTTGCTCCTACCCTTTTTAAATTCGAAGATTAGAATAATTCCCATAAGCAGAAAGAAAAATACTATCGATGGATATTTAGTTAAAGTTGAGCCTGTGGAAATAAAATATGCTGACATTTATAATGATGGGATTTTTCAAAATAATCTTTTATTCCAGAAAGAGCTACAAAATATTTTATCCCTTCTTTTAAAAGAAAGATCCTTAAAAGTGATATCGGAAGAACTTCTTGTAAGATGTATTTCGATAAGTAAAGGAAATTTCGGGCTGGTTGTATTTCACAATGAAATGAACAAATACACTTTTCAATATTATGACCCTGAAAAGATATTGTCAAACAGATCAGATATTGAAAAAGAAATAAACGGAAATTTTTCATTTCTGAGCAAATGGTTTTCATTAAATAATAGATCCCTAGTTGTATTAAATATCAGTGATAATATCGGATATAATCTTGCAAGAATTTTCCAGTCGCATGCTTTAGTACTTACACCTTGTTTCTTTAATAATAATTTGCTTGCAACCATTATTATAGGTAAATCGACTGAAGTATTTTCCCCGCTTGAGATAAATAATATTGAACAATTTGCAGTGGTTCTTTCGTTTGCCATAAGCAGTATAAGCACAAGCGAACTTAAAGATGCGCTGGAGAACAGGTTGCTGCAGGCACAAAAATTAGAAACAATAGGAAAGCTTTCTAGCGGGATGGCCCATGATTTTAATAACCTGTTATCAAGTATTTTCGGCAGCATAAATCTTTTGAAAAAAGGTGGAGGGGCCAGAGAAGATTTTACAAGACTCGTTGACAATATTGAAAATTGTTCAATAAGGGCGAAAGATTTAACAAAAGGGCTCTTATCCTTCGGCAAACCTAATTCCAGAAGAAAAGAGCTTGTAAAACCGAACGACCTGCTGACTGAAATATCCAAAGTTATATCACAGACATTCCCTAAAAGGATAACATTCGAAAGCGATATTGCCGACTCACTCTACAATATTCTAGGCGATAGTACTGAAATATATCAAGTTATATTAAATCTTTGTGTAAATGCGAAAGAAGCGATAGAAAATAAAGGCAAAATTACACTTACTGCGCGCAACATGTCCATTGATGAAAAAAACGTGATGCAGTTCCCACTATTTAATAAAAACAATTATGTCCGCATTTCAGTCAGTGATACTGGGTCAGGAATAAAAGAGGATGATATATTAAAAATCTTTGATCCATATTTTTCGACTAAAATAAAAGATACGGGTTCCGGTTTAGGGTTATATGTAACTTATGGAATAATTAAAGCCCACCAGGGATATATAGAAGTTACAAGCAAGGAAAATGAAATAACTACTTTTGAGGTATTCCTACCTTCTTACGAACCTAAGGCAGTAGAGAAGCCGGTTGATGAAAATAAGATCATTCTACTAGCAGATGATGAAATTATGCTAAGGGATCTTCTTGCCGAACTTCTCGAATCAAATGGATATAATGTAATAAAGGTATCTTCTGGAAAGGAGGTTATCACAGTTCTAACAGAAGAAATTAAAGTAAATCTGATAATAATTGATTATAATATGCCGGAAATGAACGGGCTTGAATGTATTCAGCACATCAGAGAGTTAAATTTCAATATACCGGTAATATTATCTACTGGAAGTTTGGCCGTTGGAGCAAACCTCGATCTATCAAAATATGGCATTAATAATCTATTGCACAAACCTTATGAGTTTGATGCAATGAAGTCAATTATTCAGAAGTTAATCTAAGGTTTCTCTTTTGGAGTCAGATACTTCTACCATCTTAATATTCTTAAAATAATCTGAAAATACAGGCTGTTTTATTGAGTTAAGCTGATTAAGGATATCAGCAATTTCCTTTATTGCTGAATCAATATAATTTAACCTTTTAAGAATTCCATCACGTGATATTACATCTTTATTCAACTCCCTTTTTATAGCCGAAGAAGAAAGGCTCATAAGGGTAAGAGGCTGCTTTATTTTATGATTTGCCGTTACAACAGTTGCGGAATATGTATTCCTTTTTTCTGCTTCAACAAGAAGTTTATGAGCTTCACTTAATTTTAAAGCTGAGTGAACTCTTGCGATTAGTTCAATTCTATTGAACGGCTTTTTGATATAATCAAATGCACCTGCTTCGAGACCTTCCTTAGTATCCTCTACCCCGGCTTTCGCAGTAACCAGAATAATAGGAATATTTGAGGTAACGGAATTAGCAACTAATTCTTTACATACTTCAATTCCTGACAAATTAGGCATTATAACATCGAGGAGTATTAAATCAGGGAGTTCATTAATTGCTTTTTCAATACCGGATTTTCCATCGTATGAAGTTATAACATCATATCCTTCACGTTCAAGTTTATCCTGAAGTAAAAATACATTTTCCGGTAGATCGTCGATTACAAGAATTTTTGACATTTTAACTTACTTTTAAGTTCATAAATATTTTTCTAATTTTAATAGAAAGCACGCTCGAATTTATTGGTTTAGGAATATAGTCATCAAACCCATTTCGGAGAATTACTTCCTTATCCTCAACCATAGCTTTAGCAGTAACTGCAAAAATTGGAATATTGGCCCATCTGGGATGCTTTTTAATTTGATTTATCGTCTGAAATCCATCCATGTCAGGCATCATAATATCGAGCAGGATTAAGTCAGGCGTTACCTGTTCCAACATCTTCAGACATTCCTTACCTCCTGTAACGAGGTAGGTTTTACAATTACATGATTCCAGAATTTCATTGATTGTAAATAAAGTATCGGGATCATCATCAACAACAAGCACCTGGCCCATGTAATTATTTGCTTCGACTACTAAATTTTCTATACCTTGTAAATTGGCAGAACTTAAATTATTCTTTTTATTCGAAGCGCAATAGAATTCATGTAATGTAATCCTATCTCTTATGGCTTTTAAAATATCAAGAGGATGTCCTTTAGTTTTAACAGTGATACCTTCAACTAAATTGTTCAGATTATCTTTTTCCTCTTCAGTAATATCCTGCTCAGTACTAAGGATTATAGGAATGTGCTTAGTTTCTCTATTGCTTTTGAGTTTATTAGTAAGGGATACCCCATCTACTTTTGACATTATAAGATCAATAATAATAAGATCCGGTTGGGTTTCCAGAATTCTACTAAAGGCTAATTCACTTTCATTGATATAGTCAATTCTTACATTTTCATTATTTATCGCACTTTTAATATTCTCTAGTACTTGTTCATCATCATCGACAATAGTAATTTTTTTAATCTTTTTCTTATTCATACTTTCAAGCTTAGTAATATTTGTAAGGAGTAATTCAGTGTTGAAAGGCTTTACAATATACTCGAAAGCACCAATTTCATACCCTATATTTTTATCCCCCAGAATTGATATCAAGATGATTGTAATTGATCTTGTTGAATTAGTGTTTTTTAACTCATTTAATATTTCCCACCCGTCTCTCTGTTTGAGCATGACATTAAGAATTATGATAAACGGTCGTCTATTTATGGCCTCTTTTATTCCCTGTTTTCTATCTTCAGCATAAACGACTTCATATCCGCGAGAAATTAAAAATTGTCCAATGGTATACCTTGCTTCTGGGTTATCATCAATTATAAGGATTGGACTTTTCCTATTAGCTAATAATTTTTCAATATTTAATCCTGAATTGCTCTGCTCTTCAATTCTTTCAATAAAATTAAGGGGAATTTTAAAAACAAATGATGAACCCATACCAGGTTTACTTGAGACACTTATAGATCCCTGCAACAGGTCGGCAATCTTCTTGCATATCGTAAGACCAAGGCCAGTTCCACTGTATTTCTTGGTAATGGTGCCGTCAACCTGTCTAAATTCATCGAAAATAACTTTCTGGTCATTTTCCGAAATTCCAATTCCTGAATCAGCAATAGTAAAAATAATCACTTTATTATCAGCCGAACTTATTTTTAATTCAATATACCCGGATTCTGTAAATTTAATTGCGTTCCCCAGAAGATTAATCAATACCTGTGTAACCTTACCTCTGTCAGTATTTATTATAATTGAGGTACAAGTATCTCTTATGACTCTAAAATCAATTTTTTTATGAGAAAACAAGGGACTTATTGAGTGTTCAACCTCCTTAATTAAATCATCAAGCAATACATATTCTTCGTGAAGTTCCATTTTACCAGCTTCGATCTTGGACAGATCAAGAATATCATTAATCAGATTCATCAATCTTTTGCCGCTTTTCAAAACGACCTCAGTTCTTTCTCTGTTCTTTCCAACTAACGAAGATTCTTCAAGCATTAATTCTGAAAGACCAAGAATAGAATTCATCGGCGTACGTAATTCATGCGACATATTAGCAAGAAATTGAGATTTAAGCTGCGTTGATTCCTCGGCTTTCTGTCTTTGAAATTCAAGTTCTTCTGCTTTTTCCTTTAATTTTTTATGAAGATCAACCAAAGCCTCGTTTTGTTTCCTTATCTGGACATTTTGTTTTTGATAATCTTCATTGAGCCTTTTTAATTCCATAACAAGCTTCTCTAACTGCACTAACGCTATTGCATTAGCCAGACCAATTGCAAGCTGTTCCTGAATTTTATTCAAATAATCCTTTGCTTCTTTCTTTGGTTTATCGGTTCCGCTTAATTCAATTACTGCGATTACTTTATTATTATAGACGATAGGAACCAATGTCAGATATCTAAGTTCCAAATTAAGAACTCCCGTGGAGACTGTTGGAGGGTTCTCTTCAAATCTTATTTCAATAACTTCTCTATTACGTATAACTGAATCGATAAAATTTGAATTAACTGCAATATGTCCTTTTTCCATGCCAAAAGAACTCGCGATATTAATAATACCTTCTTCAACAGTATATAATGCTCCTATAATAAAACCACATGTATCAATTATTTTGCGTAAAGCTGCATCTGAGATTTCTTTTAGGGAAGGGTTTTGATTCAACAGAGTAATAAAATCAGAATACTCGTTCATTGATTTCTGATTCTTTTCAAGTTCAGTCACCATAAGATTGAATGCACTGGCAAGTTCACCTAATTCATCTTTACTTTTAATTAAAATTTTATTCTGAAAATTGCCTGTTTTAATTACTTCCGTAGCTTTACTTAAATCAGAAATCTGCCTCCTAATTTTATCGGTAAATAAAAACGTTAGTATCAAGGAAAGTAAAATTCCGGAGAAACCAATGGTAATCAGGATATCTTTTAAGCTTGATCTTAAATCCACTGCTTCATTTAATGTCGTGAATATGAGGAAATGGAAATTATTATTTAATTCTTCAACATTGGAAGAGGGTTTACATATGGTTACCAGTATATCTGTTGCTTCATCTTTCTGGGAGAATATATCAAAATTATTTTTAACAATAAGATTCTTAAATGCGGTGTTAAGAGAGAAAAGGAATTTATTATTTTGAGATTCATTTGATAATTGGGAAATGGTATTGTCCTTGACCAAAGCAATTTCAGCTCCAATTCTTTTTGAGAATTCATTCAGGGTATGAGAATCTATTATTTTTCCATAATAATACGATGTACCATCCCCATTTTTATAAATCTTTATAACAGAGAATGGATTTTTAGATATAAACTCTTCTAATGAAAAAAATTTATCTGGAGTATAAACATTTTCTTTATAGGTTTTACTCATAATCATTTTTGAGGAATTAGCTTTTAATAAAAAATCAATGTTTTTCTCTACTAATTGCTGCGAAGTAAATTTCTGATCTATCCCGTTATTCAGAAGGTATAAGAAATCATCCTCGGTATTATCAATGGACTCTCTATATGCATATATAAAATCATTAGTGGAATTAAGAAGATACTTGGAATGCTGTGAGGTAAGGACACTATACATAATAGAATAAAAGGCAAATGCAGAGCTACCAATCACCAAAAAAACAATGGCAAAATTAATAATAAGAATTCTATATTTGATCTTCATATCTTAAATATCTTTTTGTAGAACTTTTCTAATCGTTATCAACAATTCGTCAAAATCATAAGGTTTACTTATAAAATCACATGCGCCCAACCGAGCGGATTCGATAGCTCCTTTAACATCAGCATATGCTGTTAAAACAATTACCTTTACTATAATTTTTTTATCGGCTAATTCCCGCAGAACATCAAAACCATCCTTCCCGGGCATTTTTAAATCCAAAAGGATTAAATCCACTTTATGTTGTTCCATGTATGGAAATGCATCGTCTCCATTATTAACATAATAAGCCTCATAACCAACTTCGGCTAATTCTTCCCGGAGAGCTGCACAGAGGTTATAATCATCATCAATAATTAAAATTGATTCCATGAAATTCCTTATTTATCCTTTGTTGGAGTTTGCTGTGATTCATTGAATTGATAAATCTTAATTTTATCTTTATGACTATTTAACTCATCTTTAATGGGATTACTAGAATGAATTCCTGATAATCTCTCTTTTAAAGAAGGTATTAGTTCCGCCTTAATTGAAATAACAAGCTCTTTCTTTGTAGTAATAATATCATCGCTTCCGAATATATATCTTAGCCCAAAAAACCACCACGGAAGATCTTTTAAAAATGGGATGCCATTTCTAATTTTGGTTAAGTTATTTTCATAAAGCCCCCCTATTATTGTTTCTTCTCCATTCAGAAGAACGACCTGGGAATTTGCCGAGCTTTTTATTACCTCTGTTGTTGTAGGATCAGGTGTAAAAGAACTTTTTTCGACATTTATGTTAAGTAAAATATAATCAACACCATCCTCTTTATAGACGTAAGGAGTGACTTCTACTATGGAACCTGTTGAGAAAAAGTTTTCAATTACATTTCCAGCAAAGTCTTTTTGTTTAATCGAAAAATCTGTACCTACCTGGATTCTACCTTTTACTCTATCGCGGGTCGTAATATTAGGACTAGCAATAATTTCTCCAATACTCTGAGTTTCAAATGCTCTGAATATCGCAGTCGCGTCTCCAAAGAAACCACCAAGATTAAAATTTGTTGTGGCATTTAACTGATAGCCTTGGGTAGCCGTTGTGGTAGTACCGGAAGTTCCTGAACCAGTTGTCGTAGTTGATTGAATTGGATTTCCTCCATTTCCACCTAAATTTAATCCATTTCTAGAGAGAAGAACTTGCCAGTCGACCCCTAGCTGTCGTTCAGTATTTAAATCGGCTTCAAAAAATACAGCCGAAATCTTAACTTCACGGGAATCTACAGAAGCATAAGTTGATTCAGTCCTTTGGACTGGAGCGGTCTCATTTTTCCTTTTTATGATTATAACATCTTCTTTTTCTTCGTAAATCAAACCCATCATTTGTACCAAAGCGACCAAGGCTTTATCATAAGCTACATTTGCTAGTTCAATTCCTATAGGTTCATTAACCTGAATTGTAGAAACAATTTTTTTGCCTTTGGCCTTTTCGCTTACTTTGCTTAAAAGATCCACGGCTTGTTGAAACGTAAGGTTAGGGGATAAAGTAACTATCTGATCCTTGGGAATATTTCCCTGTAATTGTCGCTCCAGATATTTCTGTGGGAAACAGGTGGTCCCAAGAAGGAATACTACTACAAATATTAATTTTAATTTCATATTCAAGCTCATTGATTTTTCTTATTTACTTCTTTATCAATACCAAGTTCAACTCTTTCAATTATCCCTCCTTTATTTAGAATAAATCCTACTGTATTATGTTCGTAATCTATTTTAGTAAGATATCCAAGATAAACCTGTTCCCCTTCCCATAGCAAATATGTATTCCCTCTAGTATCGGCCAGAAAGGCTCCTTCAGGAATTAAGGCAAGGAGTTTTGCTCCCTGAACATCTAACAAGTCATCAACATTAGGGGATATCTGGGTACGGATTAAAGGATAAAAAGCATCGCGTTTTAATTCTGTAAGAAGATTATTTTCTACAAACTTGTTTGTTGTAAAACGATTATCCAATGAAAAATAAATATCAACATTAGCAACAAAATTTACTACAAAGTTTGGAATTCCTTCTTTATTGGTTGCAATTTGATTTGTTAAAACTATACTTTTTATCTTCTTAAGTTCTTTGCTCTGTTCAATAGAATAAATTAATTTATATACATCATTATAAGGTCCATTACCGGATATTTTATATTCAAAGTAGGGGAACTGTTTTTCTTTCTTCTGATCAATAAATTCTACGTCAACCTGTGTGTTTGGTGAAAAACCGGAACCGATCACATTGACAAAATTGTAAAATTTGATTGAAGAAAGATTCAAAGGAATATTAAATTTCCGTGCGGCAAGTACAGAATCCAAGGCTATGGCTTTTCTTTCTAATTCCTGAAGTTGACTATTCAACTGATCGGTATTATAATTGACTGATTCAAGATCTCTTAATTTATTTTTTTTCTCATTTATTTTGCCATGCTGGAATGCAAAAATATACAAACCACCCCCAAGCAATAATAAGACCATTAGACCAATAAGTCCGAGAGTATTTCTTAATTTTCGATTCATAGGACGTCTTTATAATAACCAGTAATATTGAACACCAGATTAAACCTGTACGTATTCTTTTCTAAGATTGCCTCATAGTGAACACTTTTTAATTGAGCATTCTCAAGGTAATAAGCAAAATCGGTCAAAACATTTTTATTCAGTGAATAACCCTCTACAACCACCTGGTCGCCCTCTTCTTTTGACAATCTGGTTAACCAAATATTGGGGTTGTTACTAATAAAACCGGATATTTTTGACATAACTACAGACCACACTCCCGATCCGGCTGAGGCCGAATCAAGAATTTTCTGAGTCTGGTCGAATCCACTGATCTTATTTTGTATTTCAGAAATTCTGGATAATATTTTTTGATGTTGCCGTTGAAGAATTGTTTTTCCGGAAATTTGAGTATCCAGCATGTTAATTTCTTTTTGATTTTTAAGAGCCCAATATGTTACTAAAAGTGCAACAATAAAAATAAAAGGAAGCATCGCATAACCATGCCATGCAAATTGAAATATTTTCTGATCTTCTTTTACATATTTTGGAAGAAGGTTTATTCCTTTGTGGAGATTTTCTAAACCATCGAAATAATCATTTGCCACAGCTATCGGTACACTGTACGATGAAAATATTTCTTTTGCTTTTTCATCCAGATCGGAAATATCAAGATCATCAAACTCGAGCTTTGATACATTTGCTTCAGGAAATGTTCCATAAAATGATAATATGAGGTTCTCACTATCATCTTCACCACATACAATAATATTATCAAGAGATGGAATACCACCATTTTCCATTTCAAGAAGTATTTTAGAAAAATAAACATCATACGTATGAAGATTTAAAGTTCCGATATCAAGTGTAGAACCAATATGTTTAAGTTTTCTCCCCTGAAGGAATATCAGTTTACTATATTCTTTCCCGATATAAACAATAAGGGAGTTGTCGTCAGGAAAAAATTTTTTTCTTTTTGCAACGTAATAAGCGAGGGAAATTTCGGCACTCTTGACTGCGGGTATTTTGTAATATCTTTTCCCGTTATAACGGGCCAAAGAATTTACCATTTTTATACATTGAACTTCTCCGCTTAGAAATACTGATAGAATAGAATTATCTGCCAGTTCAATATAACCAAGATTCTCTTTGCTAATGGTTACATTCTTTGTTTCTTTAATATCATAAATAATCTCCTGTGTTAATTTTGATCCTTTCTCTTGCTTTGAACCTTCAAAAATATGATAGTAAATTGCAGGTTCTGTTAAAGCGGGTAAGAACAAACAGTTGTTTAGATTTATTCCTTTAAAAGCAGAAATAATGACACTTTGGTTTGCTTGGATAGATGCTGAATCTCTTTTATTTATTTTTTCGAGTTCTAAATCTTCACCATCTATATTTAAACTAGATAAACCATCTTCCAAATCTAGTGAGGGTTGGATTATATCAAAAGAAGTAGTGATGAGAACTTTTAACTTCTCCTTTTCTTTAACGACAACTGCTATTTTAGTATCGTTACCTTCACAGTATATACAAACAAGTGGCTTCAATTATACCGCCGTTAAATTTTGTTGCATTCTAGTTTTATTATTGGCATAAGCTATTGCATTATCCAGGGAAATTTTCCTGCTCAAATATAATCTTTTTAGGTCCTGTTCCATAGTAATCATTCCTTGTTGCCCCCCTTGATTAATCATCATATAAATCTCACTTGTGTTATTATTTTTGATAGCAGCTTTTACATTATAATTAACAAGTAAAACTTCTTTAGCCATTACACGTTTACCATCAAGGCTGGGTACCAGCTTTTGAGATACAACAGAAATAAGCACATCTGCGAGTCTATTTCTAACCCTGTCCTGTTCATTCGGATGAACTTCTGCAATAATTCTATCTATCGACTCAACTGCTGATGAAGTGTGTAATGTTGAGAACACTTTATGTCCTGTATCCGTAACTTCTAGTGCGGCTAAAATTGTGTCAGGGTCTCTCATCTCTCCAATAACAATAATATCAGGATCCTGCCGTAATGACTGAGTAACACCATCTTTAAATGAGGTAACATCACGTCCTACTTCCCGATGTTTAATAATCGAAATATTGGATTTATGAATATATTCTATCGGAGAAGATATAATAACTATATGAGCTGGATCCGACTTATTATGAGCATCAATAATCGAGTCAAGTGTTGCCGATTTACCTGACCCAGTAATTCCTGTTATAAGAGATAAACCATGTTTTATAAAAGTATGACTCATCGTTTTTATGACATTTGGATGAAACTCTAATGACTCAATTGGCCTGATTTGATTGTTAATTGCCCTCATATTAAGGGTCAATGAATCGAGTTCAAAATAAGCACTTGCCCTGAATCTAACGTTCTCATTCTTTTTTTCATATAGAAAAGAATAACTGAAATCAAGACTATGGGAATGAGTCAAAATTTTTAATTGATCGGTATTTAGTAAATTAAGGATAATGACTGCTGCTTCTTCTTCAGTAAACGTCGGAAATTCCTTAACTCTTTCTTTTTTACCAAAAATGCGGAGCCAGACATATCCACCATTTCCATATCCTCCCAATTCTATATCAGAAGCATTTTTCTCAATCATACTGGACAGAAGTTTATTGATGAGGTTCCTTAATTCTACACTATCTGCAGGATTTAGTTTATTAATATTTTCGAAAAAATAGAATATACGGGCAAGTCCGAGTAACGTTGAAGGAATTGTACTAACAAAATTCTTTAATATGGCTTTTTGATCTTGTATAGTCACGAATTTATATAATAATAAAGACAAGAAAATTAATTTAGAAAATATTTAAGCTGATTCTCAATAATTTAATATCATTATTCTTCCGATGTTGAGGCCAAAACTTCTTCTAGTGAAGTCAATCCTAATTTTACTTTTTCTAAACCTGCTTCTCTCAGGTTCAGGGAACCATCCTTTTTTGACTGTATTCTGATTTTTTCTTCATCAACATCTTCGCCGGATTTCACAATAATCTGTCTTAGTTCTTTTGTAAAATAGAGTGCTTCATGAATTGCCAATCTTCCTTTATACCCCGTTCCATTACATTTTTCGCATCCTTTCGATTCATATACATTATAGTTTTTCCATTCATCTATATCCAATGCAGCTGCTTTCATAATTGTTTCATCATAACCACTAACTCGTTTTTTACAATTAGGGCATAGCCTTCGTACCAATCTCTGTGCCACAATTAAATTAATAGCATAAGCAATCAGGAATGGCTCAATACCCATTTTATAAAGCCTAGCAACTGCACTTGGTGCATCATTGGTATGAAGAGTTGAAAAGGTTAAGTGCCCTGTATTTGCAAGTTTTATCGCAACATCAGCTGTTTCTTTGTCCCTCATTTCACCAACCAGAACAATATCAGGATCATGACGAAGTATAGACCTGATTGCTTGCTCAAAATTCATTTTAAAACCAATCTTCAGTTGTCTGGCTCCGTCTATAACATATTCAACAGGATCTTCAACTGTCAATACGTTTACAGTAGGATCGATCACCTGATATAGAGCAGCTACTAATGTTGTGCTTTTACCACTTCCAGTAGGACCAGTTAAAATTACCATACCTTGTGGTTGATTTATAGCTTTGGTGAATGCATCTTTTGAATAACCGATAAGTCCAAGTTTATCTAAGTCTTTTATAACTTTCCTATCATCCAGAATTCTAATAACAATACTTTCAAATTTATTTTTAAGTTCAGTACCAACCATTGGTAACACTGATACTCTAAAACGAATTATATGATTATCTATTTCTCTTTGAATAAAACCATCTTGTGCTCTTTCCCTTTCGAATCTATCCATTCCTTTTGAGCGGTCCTTAACTACCGCTACAACTGCTTCGGGAAGAGTGCCATCCTGAATATGCCATACCTGTAAATTTCCATCAATTCTGAATAGAATATCAGTTTTATTACCTGATTTGGGGACAAAATGGATGTCGCTTGCACCCATTCGCACGCCTTCGACGAGAGCACCCTCAACTAAATTTATTAATGCACTTTTATTGATCTCAGCATCAAGTTCCTGCTCATCAAGACTGTTCTCATCATTATCAATCTGGAGTTCGCCAGCCGACTCTTCCATCATCTTAAGATAAACATTTTCAGGGGGTATTATTATCTGAATTAATTTTTCATAATCTTTTTTTCTAATATAGATCACTTCATATTTTTTGGCATTTAGCCCGAATGCTATCTTGGGAATATTCCTATCAGTTGGGTCAATGGCAGCTAAAATTAATTTGTCTTTTATCCTTTCATCATACATAAAGGGAATTATTTTATGCTCCAGCATCTGACCTTTTAAATTTTCGCTGGTGCCATTTATCATTTGTTTTATTGATTCTAATCTCTGTGAAGGAAATTCTTCCGGCCTAGTATCAAGTTCCCTGAACGCATATAAAATTGCAACTTCCCTGAATATAGTATCATGATCATAACCAAAATCCTGCACTAATATCTGAGCAAGATTTCTTTTAATCTTACTTTTATCATTTGTTTTTGCATTTAATGCTTTTTCCAGAACAATTGGATCAATGATTCCTTTTTTAAAAAGGAGGTATCCGATTTTATCAGTCATTTCAAGGATAGTATCAATCATGTTATACTTTTTTCTATTTTAACATCTATTTGCGTACCAGGTGTCTTTGGCCGTACTGTCGCTGTTTCAGCCGATACCAAAGTTAACATTATCATTACAACCATAATAATCATAGCTATAAAAACCTGGATTAATTCAATTAAATTTTTAAGTTTATATACAGTTTCACTCTCATAATAGTTAGCTAACTGAAGGGCAGTATTTTTAATAGTCCCAGTTTCTTCCCCAGAATGTAACCTGGAAAGTGCAGTTTCAGTAAATACTCCGCTTGCAGTAAATGCATCTGTAATGCCCGTTCCTTTTTTAATCATTAGGGGGATAGCAATATTTTTTATTCTATCTTCGAAATATCTATTCCCAGTTGCTTCGGCAGCAATCCTAATTGGTTCAATGCTTTCTGCAGAGCCACTATATAAAGTATAGAATACACGACAATATACTTCAATTAAAGTTTTATGAATTAATGAACCCAAAGAAGGAATTTTCAAAATATAACGATCAAAAATATACCCCCCCTTTTTCGATTTTGACATTCGCCACAAAAAGATTATCGGAGCAAATAAGACAAAGGCTACTAAATATTTATAATCCATCAAGAAGTCACTCATTTTTAAAGTGAATGCAGTCATTGGGGGAAGGTCAATTCCAAATCTAACAAACAGTTTAGCCGTTTCAGGAAAAATGTACCCTACATAGAAAAGGACAGCTAAAAATAGTACAAAGATTGTCACTGCGGGTGTTATAAGCGCGCTTCTTAAATTCTTTTTGAATTCCTGCCTTCTTTCCAGAAATTTTGCAGTTGCTTTATATATTTCGGTCATGTTACCACTTTTAGAAGCAAGCCCTAACATATATGCAGTAAATTTTCCAAAAACTGATTGATATTTCAAAAATGTTGCTTCACTATCAGCCCCTTTTTTTAAATCATTATTAATTTCTTTAAGGGTCTCTTTTAGCGTCTTATTTGAAGTATCATTTATCAAAAGGGTTAGTATCTCACCATACGACAATTTTTGATCAAGAAGTTCAGCGCTGATTTTTACAAAAGTTACTATTTCTGTCTGTGGCGGTTTTCCCTGATAATCTATTAATTTCTTATTAACATTTAAAACTTCATAACCAAGGCGTGAAAGGGCGTCTTCAACCTCTTTTTTTGTAAATGCTTTTTGTTCCCCTCTAAAAGGTAGATCCCTTCCTCTTCTTGCACGATACAGAAAAGTTGATTTCTTTTCAATATTCTTTATTTTTAACTGATTTTTTTCAGCTAGTCTTGTTATTTTCTTTTTCCCATCATGATAAGAATTGGACGTTAAAGATCCACTTAACGTTTGTCCATTTAACTTTTCAGCAGTAAACCTAAATTCAACCATAAGATCCTTTAAAAAACAATAGGCTGATAAAATACAATCATTTTATCAGCCTTGTGAAAAAGAACAAGAAATTTTCAGATAGTTAAAACTAATTTGTTTTAACTACTGTAATTGTTGTTGGAGAAATAGTAGCTGTATGAACTATTGCTGATCCAGCATTTTTCTCATTTCCTGTACCTACTATAGTTACGCTCTGAGCTGCAACAGTTGCAGCATAGGTACCATTAGGTGTAGTATCTGTCTTTGTAGGAATTGTCCATCCTGTGAAAGTATTTCCGCCACCGCCCATAGAGGTTGGTTTTCTATAGAACTGCTGAGCCATAGCTCCTAAATTATTAAGATCTGCTACAACGCCATCTCTGTTAGAGGAAACTGCGTTTGCGGTGAATAAATTGATACCAACTACTACGGCGATACCAACTACGATAACGCCGAGAACGATGAGAAGAAGTTGCTGTTGACCCATGAATCACTCCTATAATTTGTTGTTGCATGTCAGTTGATTATTTGTGTTTTATAGTTATTCTGATAAACAGAAATTTGAACTTTTACTGAATCATTTCCATTTACTACTTCATTTCCCGTGCCAACGATTAAAACACTGTCCTGAAATATTGCTGCCGAGTAATAGTATCCCGTTGCGGTAGTAGCTATAACTTCTGGGATTGCCCATCCGACAAAAGTATTGCCCCCCCCCCCCAAACTGCTTGGCCTTTTATAATATTTCATAGCATCCATAGCAAGATTTCCGCATTCGTTTATTAGCAAATCCCGCTTAGAATCAATTGCATTTTTCCGGAATAGAGTAATAGAAAATACTACAGCAATACCGACGATAATCATACCTAAAACTATCAAGAGCAATTGCTGTTGACCCACTTATATCCTTTTTACAATTAAGTAACCATTTTCATCTTAGTTAATAGAAATAATGTGCCATTATTTTTAACTTTTTAATCTATCCTTATAAGAAGATAAATATTATTTTATAGAAGCATAGGTAATAATTACAGGTAATTATTACCTATGCGCGGTAAATATTGCCGTTAATTAAAATAATTATGCATATCCTGATTTGGTGAAATTACTTCATTATATGCATGTATTTCAGCATATATGATTTAAAATTAGACATTTCAGTTACTTAAATCGGCATTAGTAAAGTAAGTATTTGAGATATATCTGTTGTTATTTGCTCTAATCTATATTAAAATCATAATGTGCTTTGTATTCTGTATATGAATATTATTTTATAAAAGCCATAATTCTAATAATATTTTTTTCCGATTTGATTTTTTCTTTTATTATTTAAATACGATTTTTTACTCCGCATCAAATCACCTTTCAATTTTTAAAAGAATATAATAATAAAACTAGTTACCCTATTTGGCTTAATAACAATAATTAATATTTCCCCTCAACAAAAAGATACGATTCTTTATACTTGGATTCCGACTGTAGCTACCGGACTTAATATAAACCAGATAGCATTAAGCAGCTGGGCAAAAGGCGGTGATAATGCTATTTCCCGGAGTCTCTCAGGCACTTTGGGGTTAAAATATATCGGCAACGAATGGGGGTTAAGAAATAATTTAACTCTTGCTTATGGAAGAATAAAATTAGGAAGCGGGGATTTTCGAACTAACGATAATGACTTCTACCTTGAGACCGTTCTGTCGCGTAAATTAAATTGGGCAGTAGATCCATATATTAGTAATACGATAAGAACCCCTATTACTACTGGTTACAATTATCCGGTAAATCCCATTATACCAAGTGCTGATTTCTTCGACCCTGGTTATCTTACTCAAAGCATCGGTTTGATTTACAATAAAACAGTTGATTTTACAACCAGAATAGGAATTGCAGTGCAGGGAGTATTTACAAAAAAGTATAGTGCATTATATAATATTTATCCTGCATCAAGTAATTATGTTAGAAAGGCAGGTAGATATAGAATATGGCATCCCTTCTGCAAATTAGTTATACTAATTGTGAGCAACATAGTATGTTTCACCAACAGTAAAGGATGCCACAAATGGAAAATAATAAACTGGACTTTAGTAGTCAAAACTTTTATGTGGGGATAGATGTTCATAAAAAATTATGGTCAGTTGGTATTATTTGTAATAATAATTTACTAAAAAGATTTACAATGGATCC